>JANQQT010000034.1 GCA_028284925.1 Phycisphaeraceae bacterium
ATTGAATCCGGCTGGATGCCCGGGTCAAAAAAAACCGTCGGCGTTCTCCTCCAGGAAAAAGGCATGCCCATGCTGGACCCTGAGAACGAAGGCGACTGATTGGGTGAGAAAGTCACTGGTGACGCGTTGTTTGGTGGAGAAGATGTTGACGTATGCGAGTGGGCGATTGATGGAGGCAGCGGATCGGGGTGAGGTTGATGCGATTGTGGCGAAATTGAAGAAGCGGGGAAACGGTGTACGGGATTTGATTGAGCTGGTGGTGCAAAGTCGTGTGTTTTTGAATAAGTGAGTGGTGGGAGAATTAATTGGATGGGAGGTAGGTGAGGATGAGTTGTGGTGGGGTTGTGGTTTCTCTTGAAGCGAACCAGATATCGTTTTCGTCTTTTTTGTCAAGGGTGATGATGATTGTGGTAGGGCCGGGTTGTGTGATGACGTTGTGGAGATCGACTTCGATGGTTTGTCCTCTTCGGATGACGCCGGTGTGTTTGCCGATGGGTTGTTGTGGTTTGGGGGCGATTTTGCCGGTGAGTGTGTTTTCGGTCCAGTTTGCGTGGCTGCCGAGGAAGAAGCGAAGTGTTCCTCTGCCGGGATCGATGTTTTGGGTGAGTTTGATTTTTGTGGATTGGATGGGGCCGACAGCGGGGAGATCGAAACGCAGGTAAATGGTACGACGATTCTTTTCGACCTTGAGGTTGAGGTCGGTGTTGGGTTTGCCGTTTTCTAGATTTAGGTCGTCTGTTGGTGTGAGGTAGAGGAGTTTGGTGGATGGAGCGGAGGCGGTCATTTTTTTTGTCGTTAGTGTTTTCTCAGCAGTGGTGGTCATGTGTTGGGATTCGACATTGATGGAGGCGTTGTCGCGGCGTCGTGTGAGTGTTACAGCACCTTCATAGACTTTGAGTTCGGTGTGGTCGTTTGCGGCGAGGGAGAAGACAGTGCCGATGACGTCGATGGTGGATTGTTCGGTAAGGACTTGGAAGGTGGACGCGTTGGGTTGGCGGGGTGCAACTTCAAAGAAGACCTGGCCTTTCTGGAGTCTGATTTCGGGTCTATTGGAGACGAGTGTAATGGTTGTATTGGGTTCCATAGCGAGGATTGAGCCATCTGCAAGGCGAAGCATGGCCTGGGTTTGTGGGTCGCAAGAAAGTTGGTCGCCGACGGCGAGTGGAGTGTCTGTTGTTGCGCGGAAGGATTTGGTGTTTCTTTGGATGGAGAGGCCGCCGTTGCCGGAGATGCTCATGCAGGCGCCTATTTGAGGAAGAGGGTCGTTGTTGGGTCGGAAGACGATGAAGGTGATGATGGATGAAATGATGAGTATAGCGGCGGCGGCGTATGCCCAGAGGCGCGGGGCTCTTTTTGCAACGGGAAGTGGTGTGTTTTGCATTTGGTGAAGTTCGAGTTGTTCGGCGTGGATTTCGCGCAAGAAGATGTGGAGGCGTGTTTCATCCTGGAAGCGTTGTTTGGCTGAGTTGGAGGATTGGATGATGCTGTGGAGTTCAGTGACCTGTTGCTCGGAGATATCGTTCTCGAGGTAGGCGGTCAGCAGATTGTCGAAGTTGTTGTTGCTCATTGGTGTGTACGGCTTTCGTTATTCGTTCGCAGTTTTGGCTTGAATGCACTGGCGTAGTTGAGTTCGCAGGCGGGCGAGTGTGGTGCGGATGGAACCGGGATTAATGGGGGTGGAGTCGGCGAGTTCCTTGCCTTTGATGTTGTGGCCGTAGCGTAGCATGAGGAGGCGTTGCATTTTTTCTGGAAGTTTTTGGAGGCAGGATCTGAGTACTTTGCGTTCGCGTGCCCAGGATTCGGCGTTTTCATCTGTGGCAATGGTTGCGAGGTTGTGGAGTGTTTCTTCGATTCCCGTGGAAGGTGACTTTGCGCGGCGTTTCCAGTATTGGCGGACGACGTTTCGGGCGATGCCGCACGCCCAGGGGAGGAAGTTTCGGGTGGGGTCGAACTGGTGTTCGCTTTTAAGGATCTGGACGACGGTTTCCTGGAAGAGGTCCTCGGCGGTATCAAAGTCGCGTACGAGGGCGACGATGAATGCGAAGATTCTGGATCGGTTTTCGGTAATGCCCAGAACGGCTGTGAAAGAGTGGTTTTCCATGGAGGGAGCTTGATATTGGATGAGTGGTTGGTGTCCAGTGGGTATTGATTAAAGATAGCGCATCGCGCACATTAATTGGTGGATTTGGAGGAAATTTGAAATTATTTGTGTACGTTCTGAGATTTTGATCAAGTTTTGATAGCGGCGTGTGGCGTCGTTCTCATTCGATGGAATTGGATTGGATCTCACGAAAACGCGGAGGCGTCTTAATTATGTTTCGAGCAATGGATATCAAGCGGTATGTATGGATTCTGTGTGCGGTCGTAGGGATGGGTGTGGAAGCGAGTTGGGGGGCGGGCGTTGCAATATCGGGTGAGTTGCGTGCGTGGCATAAGGTTACGTTGACGGTGGATGGGCCGCGGGCGTCGGAGTCGGGGACGCCGAATCCGTTTGTGGATTATCGCATGGAGGTGACGTTTCGGCATGGGAAGTCGGGATTGACTTATCGCGTGCCGGGTTACTTTGCGGCGGATGGGGATGCGGCGAATACCTCGGCGACGGCGGGGAATAAGTGGCGTGCGCATCTGTCGCCTGATCATGCGGGGAAGTGGACATATGCGGTTTCGTTTCGGTCGGGGAAGGGGGTGGCGATTGCGGATACGGGTACGGCAGGGAAGATGGTGAAGGGGGTGCATGGTCTGAAGGGAAGTTTTGAGGTAAGTAAGAGTGATAAGAAGGGGCGTGATTTTCGTGGGAAGGGGCGGCTGAATTATGTGGGCAAGCATCATTTGCAGTTTGCGGGGACGGGTGAGTACTTTTTGAAGGCGGGTGTGGATGCGCCGGAGAATTTTCTGGCGTATAAAGATTTTGATGGGGACTTTAAGAAGGATGGGCATAAAGATCAGTTTATCAAGACGTGGGGTCCTCATGTTCGGGACTGGCGGAAGGGTGATCCGACGTGGCAGGGTGGAAAGGGGAAGGGGATTATCGGGGCGATTAATTATCTGGCATCGCGGGGGTTGAATTCGTTTTCGTTTTTGACGCTGAACATTGAGGGGGATGATCGAAATGTGTTTCCGTATACGACTTATGACGAGCGTGAGCGGATTGACTGTTCGCGTATGGATCAGTGGGAGATTGTCTTAGAGCATGGGACGCGGCTGGGGATGTATCTTCATTTCAAGACGCAGGAAGCGGAGAATGTGAATCTGCTTGATAAGGGTCATCTTGGTCCGAAGCGGAAGCTTTATTATCGGGAATTGATTGCGCGATTTGGGCATCATCTGGCGTTGAACTGGAATTTGGGTGAGGAAGTTGGGTTGGGTCACAAGGTCAGCACGGCGAAGAAGCAGGCGTGGTCAAAGTATTTTGCGACGCATGATCCGTATCGTCATCACCTTGTGATTCATAATGGGAATAATCATTATGATCTGTTAGGGAAGGCGTCTGAGTTGACGGGTTTTTCGTTGCAGACGAATCGGGCGGATTTTCGGAATGTGCATGGTGCGACGCTGAATTATCTTCGTCGTTCTGTTGCGGCGGGCAAGCCGTGGGTGGTGGCGTGTGATGAGCCAGGTGATGCATCGCATTCGTTGATTACGGATGCGGAGGATCCGACGCGGGACAATGCGCGAAAGAATGCGTTGTGGGGCAATCTGATGGCGGGTGGCGGGGGCGTTGAGTGGTATTTTGGATATAAGCATCCGCATAGTGATTTAACGTGCCAGGATTATCGTGTTCGGAAGAAGATGTGGAAGCAGAGCCGGATTGCGCTGGCGTTTTTTAATGACCACAAGATTCCGTACTGGAATATGAGGAATGCGAATGGGAAGGTTGGGGGGAAGGATGCTTATTGTCTGATTGAAGAGGGGAAGTTGTATCTGGTGTATTTGAAGCATTCTCAGAGTGCGGTGTTGGATTTGACAGGGGTTAAGGGTGTGTTTGAGATTGTGTGGTTTAATCCGCGGGAGGGGGGGGCGTTGAAGCGGGGATCGATTCAGACGGTGAAGGGTGGAGGGAAGGTTGGATTGGGGAATGCTCCCGGCGGGCCTGGAGAGGATTGGCTGGCGATGGTGAGGCCGGGAGATCCATCGCGTGATTATCCACCGGGTGTTTCGGCTCGGGCGGTTGGGAAGGTGATGTTGCCGCGTAAGGGGGATCGTGTGACGGTGGATCTTGAAGGGGTGGTTAGTGATGATGGTAAGCCAGGGGCGAAGGTGACCTTGCGCTGGCGGAAGGTGAGTGGGCCTGGGGAGGTAGTATTTGGGGATGCGACGGCACGGAAGACGAAGGTTACGTTGAATAAGGCGGGGAAATTTGTTTTGAAGTTGGGGGCGAGTGATGGGAAGCAGGAGGCAGAGGCGACGGTGACGATTGTGGTGGAGCCGTTTTCGGCGAAGGTGACGCGGAGTGTGGCGGCGACGGATGATGTTTATGTTGAAGGGAATGGTGTATTCAGCAATGAGCATCTAAAGGTTGAACGGAAGCGTCGTATTTCGTTCATTAAGTTTGAATTGAAGGGACTTCCGGCGAAGGTGTTGGATGCTCAGCTTCGATTGACGGGTGGTGTGGATGGGGGTGGGGGTATGCTGAAGGTCTTTCGCGGGTCTCATTCGAAGTGGTCCGGGGCGACGATGAAGAAGGCGGAGGCGCCGGCGGCCGGTCAACTGGTAGGGCAGAAGTCGGTTAATGTGTCGCAGGGAGATGTGGTGATGATTCCGGTGTTGGGGATGCTCAAGGGGGATGGAGTGTATACGTTGGTAGTGATGCTTGATGCAGGAAATAGTGATATCTGGTTCAAGGCGAAGGAGAGTGGTGCGGGGCCGGAGTTGGTGATTACGTTTGAGGATCCGGATGGCAAGTATGGGGCGTTTGGGAAGGTGAGTAGGGCGGCGGGGGTGAAGAGGGGGAGTGCGAATGTGACGAAGGCTAAACCGAATGTGACGATACCGCCGTTCAAGTTCACGTATGATGTTTCGAAGGCGAAAAAGGTGCATAAGCAGACGAACGGCGTGGTGGTGGTTGAGGCAGAGGATTATGATGCGGTGGATCGTCAGTTTCATCGGAAATGGGAACTGACGACAGAGAAACGGACGTCTGGGGTGAAGCCTGATCCTGATCCGAATCATGCGGAGGGAGCGGGGGGAGGTGCGTATCTTGAGATATTGCCGGACACGCGTGTGACGCATGGTGATCCGTTGGTGAATGGGGTTAGTTTTACGAATGTACCGGGGCAGTGCAGTGTGCTTTATTATCCGGTTGAGTTTACGGAGGCGGGTCGATATTACGTTTGGGTGCGTATGTGTTGTACGGGGTCGGAGGACAATGGGTTGCATGTGGGATTGAATGGCAAGTGGCCGGCGTCGGGGGCGCGGTTGCAGTTTACGGGTAAGCATGGTCAGTGGCAGTGGGATTCACGGCAAAGGACGGCTCAGGTTCATACGGGTGTATTGGGTAAGATCTGGCTTGATGTAGATAAGCCGGGTGTTCATACGATCATGTTTTCGATGCGTGAGGATGGGTTTGAGTTTGATCGATTTATGTTGACGAAGAAGGCAAATGCGATGAAGAGTAAGAATACGGAGATGGGGCCGGTGGCGAGTCCGAGGCGATGAGAGAGCGGGGGGAGTTAGGTTGTGGATTGTTTTATGAGGAAGGCTTTTCCACGTAGGGAGAGTTGGTAGCCGACTTTAAGGCTATGGGGCAGGCCGAGTTCCTTGAGTTTGCGAACGTTGGTTTTGAATTTGGGGGTAGGGAAGTCGAGGTATTGTGCGAGATCGAGGGCGCGAGTGGCGAGGTGGTTGGCGATGAGGTTGGGAGTTTGAGTGGTCCAGGGGCCGTGGGTGCTGCGGGTGTCGAGTGTATTTAGTTTGTTGTTGATGACGATGAAGTCAGCCGCGGAGATATTGGATTGGTTGCGGAGTTGAATGTGGGGGGGCGTCGTCCCGGAGGTGGAGTTTGATGCGGTAGATGTCGCCGGTGTGGCGTTGGTTGAGTTCGGTGAGGAGTTGTTGTTTGGAGTTGTAGCTAGCGTGTTTGGCTTCTTTGGGTGTGACTTGTTACACGGATTCGATAGCGCGGATGCCGATGATGGTGCGGAGGGAGCCGCCGGTTGTGGCGGTAGGGCGTTTCCATTTTCGAAATACGAGGGTGATGAAGCCGTCGGCGATCTGGTTGAGTGTGGTTTCTTTGATGGGCATGGTGGGCATTATGTGGAAGGCTGGCGGGAGTGAACGGGTAAGGGGGTGAAGTTGCAGATTTGGAATGTAGAGAGGGATATGAGGGTGGTATGATTAGGGAGGTGGGGGTGGCTTATTTAACATATAGGGAACTGGAATGTTACATATGAAGGTTAAACAAGGCGTGGCGAAGGTTTGGGTGGTGTTGCTGTTCTTGGGGCTTGGTGTTTGTGAGGCGGCGGGTGAAGGGAACTTGTCTTTCAATCGGGATATTCGCCCGTTGTTGGCGGAGTATTGTTTTGAGTGTCATGGGAATGATGCAAAGACGCGGAAGGGGAAGCTGCGGTTGGATGTGCGGGGCGGGGCGTTGAAGGATTTGGGTGGTCATGCGGCGATTGTGGCGGGTGATTCGGAGAAGAGTAAGGCTTATGAATTGATTGTGAGTTCGGATGAGGACGAAATAATGCCTCCTCGAAAGACGGGGAAGAAGATGACCGCGGACGAGGCGGCTTTGATCAAGCGGTGGATTGATGAGGGGGCGGCGTATGAAAAGCATTGGTCGTTTGTGCCGCCGGTCAGGGGGAAGTTGCCGGCGGTGAAGGATATGGAGTGGGTAAGGAACGCCATTGATCGATATGTGTTGGCGAAGCTGGAGGCGAAGGGATTGAAGGGGAGTGAGAAGGCTGATCGGTATACGTTGATTCGGCGGGTGTATCTGGATTTGACGGGGCTGCCGCCCGCGCCGAAGGAGGTGGATGCGTTTGTCAACGATAAGTCTAAGCGTGCTTATGAGAAGTTGGTGGATGGATTGTTGAAGTCGCCGAGGTATGGGGAGCGATGGGCGAGTATGTGGCTGGACCTGGCGCGATATTCGGATTCGATGGGCTATGAGAAGGATTTGCCTCGAACGATCTGGGCGTATCGGGATTGGGTGATTGATGCCTATAACCGGGATTTGCCGTTTGATCAGTTTACGGTGCAGCAGTTGGCGGGTGACATGTTGAGGGGTGGTGACGGGAGTGAGTTGCTGGCGACTGCGTTTCATCGGAATACGCTGACGAATGAGGAGGGGGGGACGGACAATGAGGAATTTCGCGTGGCGGCGGTGAAGGATCGGGTGAATACGACGATGCAAGTTTGGATGGGGATGACGATGGGTTGCGCGAATTGTCACAGCCATAAATATGACCCGATTTCGCACGAGGATTATTACCGATTCTTTGCGGTATTTAACCAGACGGCGGATGCGGATCGAGGGGATGACCAACCGAAGGTTACGACGTTGACGCCATCGCAACGAGTGGAGGTTATGAGATTGCGCGCCGAGGTTGCGAAATTGAAGGGGGGAATTGATTTGGGTACTCCGGAAGCGAGATTGGCGCGTGCGAGGTGGGAGGCGTTGTTGAAGGTGGGACGGATTTGGAGAACGGTGCGGCCTGTTGAGGTGAAGTCGGTGGGTGGGGCAAAGTTGACTGTGCAAAAGGA
>JANQQT010000187.1 GCA_028284925.1 Phycisphaeraceae bacterium
AAACGTCGTCGCCAACCACAACGCCGCCCCCGTCCCAACCGCCGCCACACCCAACACCAGCCACTTCCCCTTCACCGCCATCTCCAACACCGGCCGATATGCCCGCTTCAACAACCTCGCCACGTACGCATCACCCTCCTCCTTCTCTCCACCCAACCTACCCCGCAACAACAAACGACACAAAGCAGGCGTCACCGTCAATGCGACAACCAGAGATGCGAACAAACACACCACAAACGCCACCGCCAACGGCTGAAAGAATCTACCACTAATCCCCTCCAAAAACATCAACGGCAAAAACACCAATGCAATAATCACCGTCGCCAAAACCATCGCCGGCAGGATTTCATTACTCGCACTAAACACCACACGCCACCGCGCCCTCCGCTTCCTCTCCGCCAACTGCTCATTCTGGTTCAATCGCCGATAAACATTCTCAACCACGATAATCGCATCATCCACTAGGCTTCCCACCGCAATCGCAAACCCGCCCAACACCATCACATTGATCGTCATCCCCATCCACTTCAACACCAATACTCCCGCTCCCAATGACAACGGTAACGCAAGCAACGTAATCACCGTCGTCCTCACATTCATCAGAAAAAGAACCAGAATCACCGCCACAATGATCGCCGCATCGCGCAACGCCCCGGAAACATGTCCAATCGAATGCTCAATAAATCGCGACTGCCGAAATACCTCCCGGTTAATCTTCAACCCCGCCGGCAACGATTCCGCCAACCTATCCAGCAACGCATCCACATCCTTCGTAATCGCCAGCGTATTGGTCCCCGGCGCCTTCTGAATCGTCAAAATCACAGCACTCTTGCCATGGTCCGCCCCCGTTCCCCGCTTCAACGCCGCCCCCAGCTTCACCTCCGCCACCTGCCCAATCGTCACCGGCGCCCCTTCGTGATACTTGATCACCGTATCTCGAACATCCCTTACCGACCTCACCCGCCCACTTTGCCGAATCGGTAACTCCAGAGAATCCACATTCGGCAAATACCCCGCATTCAACCGACTATGCGACTCTCCCGCCGCCTCTACTACATCCTCCATAGATAGCCCATACAACCGCAATCGCTCCTGCTCCACCAGCACCTGGTACTCCGGCAACTCTCCCCCGATCACGCTTACCTGCGCTACACCTCCGACCGCAAGCAACTTCTTCCGCAAGTCAAACTCTGCATACGCACGCAGCTCCCGACCATCCATACTCCCATCCGGGGAGGACACCCCCAACAACATAATCTCCCCCGTAATCGATGTAATCGGCGTCATCGCAACATGCACACCCTCCGGCAAGTCCTCACGCACCGTCGCCAACCGCTCGGAAACAAACTGCCGCGCCTTCAAAATGTCCACATCCCAGCCAAACTCCACCTTCGCCACCGACAAACCGATCGCGCTAGTCGTCCGCACACGCCTCACACCAGGGATCCCATTCACCGCCGTCTCAATCGAAAACGTCACATCACGCTCAACCTCATCCGCCGCCAAACCAGGAGCCTCCGTCATCACTACAACCGTCGGTGCATTCAATTCCGGAAATACATCCACCGGCATACGCGGCGTCTCAAGACCCGCAACAAGCAACAACACCCCCGCCAACATTAACACCACCGGCGGATTACCAATTGAGAATTTAATCAATCGCTTCAACATACATACACCTCAAACTCACTCGCCATCCGCATGAAACGTACCGTCCGCATGAAAATGCCCGCCCTTCTGCGCATTAACATCCCGACTCATCGCCAGCTTCAATTCATAAACACCATCCAACACCACCGAATCATTCGGCCCGACCCCGCTCTTGATTTCCACCCACTTCCCGTCATCCACGCCCAACTCTGCCTCCATCCGAATCGCCTTACCCGCATTCGCCGGATCACGCTTGAAAAACACATGTACAATCCCATCGCGAACCACCGCCGACTTGGGTATCGCAAGCACAACGCCCTCCGTAGACTCCACCCCAATCTCCATAAACGCCGACACACCCGGACGCATCCACTCCTCTCGCTCCACGGGCTTCCCATACAAACTCACCGTCCGGTCATCCGCATGCGCATGCAAGCCAACCACAAGCCTCCCCTTCACCGAATAGTTCGCATCGTCCCCTCCTCCACGCGGGGGCACAAGCCTCACCTCCGCCCCATCCACCAACCTCCCCAAATCACTCTGCAAACCCAACCCCTTGAACCGTACAGCTCCCACATCCATCGTCGTAATCATGCGTGTCTTCGCATCCACAAACGTTCCATCCGTCACATCCAACGACTCCACCACACCTCCATGCGTCGCCTTCACCTCCATCCAGTCAATCGTCTGGTATCGTGAAACCTCCTTCCCCTCATGCATCACCCGCTCTGTCAACGCCTTCTCATCAAGCCCCACCGCCGCGCTCGCCACATGCACCGCATGCTCATAATCACGCTCCGCATTCGCCAGCGAAACCTCCGCCGCCCGAATCTCAACCTCCTGCTTCCCGATCTTCGCCGCCAACTCGGTCGACGCCACCACCAGATCCGCCCGCTTAAAATTCGCTTCCGTAAGAGCCTTCAACCGCTTATCCAGCGCCACTCGCTTCACCATCGACTCCCCCAAACTTGCCCTAGCAACTTCAATATTCGCCCGACTCGTCGCTATCTTCTGCTCTGCCTCAATTATCTCATGCTGCAACTCAGGCCATCCGGGCGACTGAAATCGATACAACACATCCCCTACCTTGACCCGGTCAAACTGATTCACCGCAAAACGAACACGACCCGCCAGCATCGACCGATACTCCCTTCTCGCCAATGGCTCCAACTCAAACGAACCAGGCACACGTATCGTCCGCGCTACACTCCGTCTCTCCACCTTCACAAAAGTGATCCCCAGATTCTTCCGCACCATCGCCGGAATATCGATCCGATTCGTCGGAACCGCTCCAACTTCCTTCTCCTTCTTTCCTTCGCCTTCCCCATCACCTCTCCCACACCCCGCCAAAGTCATCAATACACTCAACCCAATAACATGCAACATGCTCTTACTCATCGTGACACTTCCTTTTTATCCGCCGCCTTCTTCTTCATGTCCTTCTTCTTCTCCACCCTCACCGGCCCCGACAGATACTCAATCTCATGAACCACCAACGCCTCTGCCAGCCGTGTCTCAATCAAACCCTCCTTCACCTCATACCCTCTCTTCAACGATTCCAGCAAAACCAACACCTCCGCCTCTCCCAACCCAATCAACCTCTTCGCATCCTCCAATTGACGATCCACCAAAGGTCCAACCCCTTTCACCATCGCAAAGTACTCCTCCCGCAACACCTGCCGCTTGCGCCCAAGCCTCGCCAACTTCGCCACAATCCCCTCATATGCTCTCTCATAAGCAACACTTGCCACCTCCCGCTTCGCCCGTGCCGCCGCAATCCCCCCCACGTTCGCGTTGAAAATTGGCACCGGAATCCCACCCACAAACCCCACTTTCGACCGCCCCTCATCATCCTCCAACGCAGGCCCGATCTTCAAATCCGGATACTGTTTCCGAATCTCCCCATGCAAGGTGTGCTCCGCCACAACATACGCCTTCCTCAGTCGCCTTAACGCATAATTCCGATCCACAACCTCCTTCTCATCGATCTTCATTCCTCCTTCTCCCCCTCCCCGAATATTCACCACCAACTCCACACCCGCATTACCCCGCAATCCCATCACCTCTCGTATCTCCATACCCAGTTCCTCCACCCGATACGCCCCCCGCTTCAACTCTACCCGACGCGTTGCCAGCTCAATCTTCAACAACGCCCCCTTCGTCCGATCCAGCTCTCCCGCCTCAATCAATCGCGCCGCCATCGCACCCGCTCCCTCCAGCGACTCAACCAACTTCCTCATCTCCTCCAATCTCAACCTCGCAGCCGACCACTTCGACCATAACACCCGCAACGCTCGTCTTACTCCCCATTCCGCCTCCGCAACTCTCTCCAGCTCAACCGCAGCCTCCGCCTTCGCTCTCGCCTTCTCCACCTCCAACCGTCCCGACAAAGGCAACGTAAAAGTCAATGCCCCCCCAATCGCCCACGGATCAGGAACACCCTCCACAATCTTCATCACATCAAACAAAAACTCCGGGTCATCCCACAACCCCGCATGTTCAGCACGCGCCCGCGCAACACCCAACCGCTCCCGCGCCAATCGCAATTCCGCGTTATAAACCAGCGCCACAACCTCCGCCTCCCAAACCGACACACCATCCATCACATCAAACTTTCCCTTCACCGACCTACCCTCCCGCCCTAACCTCTCCGCAAACAAACGCACCGCCTCACTCCCCACCGACCGCGCACGCACCTCATCCAAATACCCCTCCAAATCCAGTGCCCGAGGCTGATAGCTCTCGCAACCAATCAGCCACAACATAAACACAACACACACACCACCACTCGGTACTCGTCTAAATAACAAGGTTCCGCTCCGAACAGGTTCCGCACCAACAGACCTACCGCGCACGCGATAACACAAACAGGCGCAAAATCCCTGCTAGGTCAGCAACACAACCGTTCGCAAACGTCCCAATTCAGATAGTCCCACACCGCCGCCGCCCCTATCTTCAATTCGGCGCACAACCTCACGACCGCCACCCTCCCCAAACGCCAACATCCCCACCAACATCAACTTCTTAAAACCCAATTTTTCCTTTGCCACTTTCCCCCCCACACCCCACATCAACAACACCGAATACTGCATTGGACAATGATCATGGCACGCCACCGGAACACCACATTCACCGCCTATCCCCACGCCCCCGTCGGTCTCCTCTTCATCATGACTGCAATTTACGCCATGCCCGCCGTTTCGACCCGCCGCCCCATGCACATCCCTCGCACGCCCCGCGTGATCATGCCCATGAACATGCACATGCCCATCATGCGAATGCACATGCGCATGACGATGCGTTTCCCCATCACCCCAACCATCGCTAAACGCCATACCGCCACCCCGCAGGCTGACACCTGCAACACCCACCACCAGAATCAGACTGGTCAAGACATTACGTTTCACAATGAATTACTAGCCTTCGTCTTCACACCTTTCAACCCCCATAACCCGATTTTTGCATACCCAGCAGTCCCGCTACGCCACAAACCCCTTTTACACCGCCAAAAAACCATAAGTTCACCAACTTACAAATTTTGCCGAAATATACAATACTCCAAACGGCACCTATAATATTGACACCACCATGAGCCAAAAACCGCACATCCTTCGCCTCTCCATCACTCTGCTCACGGCGCTATCCCTCTGTGCCCTCCCCATAATTGCACTTGGCCAAACCCAATCCTCAAACGTCCAAAACCTTTGCCTTGAATCAACATCTTCCCCACACGCATCATGTTGTAAAAAAACAACTCCGCCCCCTCAACCTCAAAAATCCTGCTGCAAATCAAACTCTCCTAACACTCCCTCCACCCCCTGCCACACCCCTTTCACCGACCAAAATTCATCCTCTTCCAAACCAACAAACTGCGATTGCTGCATCACCATCTCAATCGTTACCGCCACCTCCTTCCTCGCCCCACCACCCCTCGAAGTTCACACCTACTCCGTCGATACCATCTCCTCACCTAGTCA
>JANQQT010000190.1 GCA_028284925.1 Phycisphaeraceae bacterium
CCCGCATGCCAACCTCAACATCCACATACCCCATAGACCCTCCTTCTCACCAACAAATCCATGTACCTCCCCTCCATCAAACAAACGCAATTCAAGCCACCAGCTCACCCCTCTCCTTTATCACCCCGTGCTTTCCCCGCATCCCCTCCGCAATAATCCCCTTCACCGCCTCAACCGCACGCCGCACCTGGTGCAAACTCATCCCCATCACCCGCGCCGTCTCACGCAGCGTCCGCTTCCTCACCCACACATTCAACGCCACCTTCCCCATTGCACGCGTCCACCGACCATGATGCCGAATCACATACACCACACCCGGATCAATCAGTCGCTTCGACAAAACCTCCACCCGCTTCTGCACCGAACGCACACTCTTACCACTCAATAACGCAATCTGACGCATCAACACCCCCTTATCCAAAACCTGTTCCAGCAACACCCGATCCACCTCATCCAGAAACTCCGCCCGACCCAAAATCACCTCCGCCGCCTCACGCCTGCCAAAATCATTCCGAAATTCAAAGACCATTCAGACCTTCCCTTCAACCCCGCCACGCAGTTCCCAGCGACCAGTTCTCGGATTTTCAGTAATCCACATTGGCAATTCTCACATATTTCGTTCACTTCCTCTTGAACTCGCTCTACATTATACCTAACATTAACCAAACATCAATATCCCGTCTAAAAAATTTTGAACCCCTCGAAACGGACGCCTTCGCCATGACTCCCTCCACCCAACACACCGCACCCTCCCTCGGCCAAACCATTCGCTCCCTGCGACAATCACACGCCCTCTCCCTCACGCAACTCGCATCCCTCGCCAACTGCTCCAAAGCATACATCTCCGCCATCGAAACCAACAAACTCCGGAACCCGCCCCGACCCCACATCATCACCGCCATCGAAACCGCCCTCAACCTCACACCCAGGACACTCCAGAAACTCGCCGACTGGCAATCCACACCACCACCCATCCGCTCCGACATACAGGATCTCATCGCACAACTACGCAATTCCCCCCGCCGATCAGATGGATCCATCAACCTCGATGCCCTGCACAACGCCCCAAACCTCGCACACCTCCTCACCCCGTCCTCCGCCAACATCAAACCACTACCCGTCATCAACTCACGCATCCCCGTCATCAACAAAGTCGCCGCCGGCTACCCCTCCGACTTCACCGACCTTGACTTCCCCGCACGAATCGCAGATGAATACATCACCGCACCGGACGTTGACGATCCCGACGCCTTCGCCGCACGCGTCGTCGGCAAATCCATGCTCCCCCAATACATCCAGGGCGACATCATCGTCTTCTCTCCCGCCCTCGAACCCACACCCGGCGCCGACTGCTACGTACGCATCCTCCCCGACCACCAGACAACATTCAAAAGAATCTATCCCGAACCCGATGACCATATCAGACTCCAACCCCTCAACACCGACTTCCCCTCCCAAACACTACCCCTCGACCAAATCGCCGGCCTCTACCCCGCCATCCTCAAAATACAACCCATCGATACCCCTCAACCCCGATAACCCTCTACTCCCCACCAACCCCCAACCGGCTAAACTGCGATGTCGCCTCACCTGTCAACACAATAGTAATCTGATGGCATACCCCCTCACGTCTGAATCCCAATCGCGCAGCCCCCTGTAGCTCCACCCGTGTCAATCCCAAGATCAAATTCATCCCCGTACCCGCCGACGGCTCCCCTTCTATCTCCGGCCCGCCGCGCTCCAACCACTCAATCTCAACTTCGCGATCACCATCCTCCAGATCCTTCAACCGCCACACAACGCGAATACAACCGCCCTCCACACTCAACGCACCATACTTCATACTGTTCGTCGCCAGCTCATTAATCACCAGCCCCAACGCCTGCGCCTGCGAAAGCGGAACATGAATTTCCGGACCCTCAAGCTCAATGAGCGTCTCACTCACCGGCTGCACAATCGTCTCAAACATCTGCTTCAAATCACTCCCGCTCCACTGCGTCGCCGATAGCATCGAATGAATCGACGCGATCGCTCGCGTACGCGACCCGATCGACTCCGCAAATTCATCGATCGTTTCCGCCCCCTCACAACTCAACTCAATCAAACTCATCAACGTATTCAGATTATTCCGAACACGATGATCCAGCTCACGCAACAGCAAACGCTGCACCTCCATCTGCGTCTGAATCGCCTCCTCCGCCGCCCTGCGCTCTCGAATATCACGCCATGTCGCAAAAAATTCCCGCTGACCGCGATAACTCACCACCGTCCCCGACACCTCCACCGGAAACGCCGTCCCGTCAAATCGCTCATGAATCCACTCAAAAACCTTGCTCCCCGTCACCATGATCTCATCAATGATCATCCGTTCCTTATCCCTGGACAGAACACCATCCGGCTGATACTCCGGCGAAAACTCATAAGGCCTCAACCCGATCAGCTCCTCTCGACTCCCGCCCATCATCTCCAGCGCCGCGCCATTCACATCCTTAACAACACCGTCAACCAACACAACCATCGCATCCGGTGAATTCTCAAACAAATGACGAAAACGCTCCTCACTCTCCACCAACGCCGCCTCCGCCTGCTTACGCTCCGTAATGTCATACACCAAAGCCACAAAATAATCCACTTCTCCCCCAGCCTTACGAACAGACCTCACCGACAATAACGTGTGAAAGAAATGGCCGTCACGATGAACAAATCGCTTCTCCATCCCATAACCTTCAATCTCACCTCGCAACACACGCTCAAACTGTTTCACGTCAGCCGCCAAATCCTCCGGATGCGTCAGTTCTGCCCACGTTAGCTTCGTAAACTCCTCACGCGAATAACCAAACATCTCAATCAGACGATCATTAACCTCAACCCAGTTCTTCTCAAGCGATATCACCGCCATCCCGACCAATCCCAACTCGAAATAACTCCGAAATCGGGCTTCGATTTCCAACCGCGCCGCCTCTGCCTCCTTGTACTCCGTGATATTCATCGACGTCGCAATCACATACTCCACCTCACCCCCATCACCCCGAACCGGCATAAATCGCGTATCCCACCAAACCACATTCCCCTCCATATCCGGCAAAATACACGCCACATGACTCTTCTCACCCCGCTGCGCACGCTCCAGATGTTCAACAAACGGCGCACGAATCTCCTCTGAATAACACAAAGGCGGATAAGGTCCGCCGTAATATGACTCAATATCATCAATCTTCAACTGCTCCACACCCGCACAACTCATGTACTGAAGACGCGATTCCATATCAATGATCTTCGTACATGCCGCCGCCTCTTCCAACAGCATGCGCGTACGCCGCTCCGATCGACGCAACGCATCCTCCGACTCCCTGCGCTCCGTAATATCACGCATAGATCCCACCACGCGAGTCCCCTTACCATCGCCATCTCGCACGACCTCTCCGCGTGATTGAAACCAGCGATACGAACCGTCGCGATGTCCCAACCGAAATTCAACGTCATATACCTCATCATCCTCCAAATGTCTCCGAATCGCCTCACGCACCCGCTCGACATCCTCAGGATGCAACAAACCCACGAACGTATCAAAATGCGCCTTTAACCCACCGTCCTCATAACCAAGCAATTCAAAAAACCGGGCAGACCAATACTCCTCCCCCGTCTCAATATCACAGTCCCACACACCGTCCGATGTCCCACGAACCGCCAACTCAAGACGCGCCATACGTTCACGCAAACCTGACTCCATCGCCCCGCCCCCTCCCTCCTCCTCCTTCGCGCACGCCTCCGCATACGAACGCGACGCACGCTCAACCTCACCTAACAGATCCTCAAAATCTCCCCTCTT
>JANQQT010000197.1 GCA_028284925.1 Phycisphaeraceae bacterium
CCCCAACGCGACGCCATCGCCCCCAACATCTTCCTCACCCCCTCCCTTTACGACACCCTCGTCCAATGGGTCACCAAACACTATCGCGACTTCCTCACCCCCGATGATCTCCCCGACCCCAAACTCCTCGATGAATCCCTCACCGCCCTCGACCAACTCACCCAAATCCTCAACCTCCCCTCCATCTATCCTTTCCAGAGCGCATGACAAAACGCCACATACCTTATCCTATCTCCCGTCCTGTCAATAAAATAAAGGCTTGCCCAACATCCAATAGCTAAAAGTCCAAAAGCTCACACATTAAACAAAAAGTGACAAATATCCCCCTCCTGTACCACATACCCCTTCCCCTCCAACCTCATCTTCCCCGCCGCCTTAATTGCCACCTCCGTCTTATGCGCCACAAGATCATCCAGATGATAAACCTCCGCCCGAATAAACCCCCGCTCAAAATCACTGTGAATCGCCCCAGCCGCCTGCGGAGCCGTCGCCGCGATCGGAATCGTCCAGGCACGTATCTCCTTCTCACCCGCCGTAAAGAAACTCTGCAAACCAAGCAAGCGATAAATCCCCCTCGCCATCACCGCCAGCGCGGGCTCCTCCAATCCCATCGATTCCAGCATCTCCTTCCGATCATCCTCATCCAACTCCGCAATCTCCGCCTCCAGCTTCGTACATAATCCAACCACCTCCCCACCCTGTTCCTTCGCATGGTCGCGAACCCTCTCCAGATGCTCCGTCTCACTCCCCACATCCCCCTCACCAATATTCGCCACATACAAAACCGGCTTCGCCGTCAACAACGCAAAACTCTTCAATGCATCCTTATCCGCATCACTCAAATCCGCATTACGCACCGGCATCAATTCACTCAAGACCTCTCCACACTTCTCCAATGCCTCCACCCTCGCCTTCGCTTCTTTATCACCCGTACGCGCCAATTTCTTCGCCTTCACCATCGATCCCTCCACCACCTGCGCATCGGCCGCAATCAACTCCAGATCAATCGTCTCAATATCACGCAGCGGATCCACCGAATCATCCACATGCGGCACATCATCATCCTCAAAACAACGCACCAGATGCACCAGCGCATCCACATTCCGAATCTCCGCCAGAAAACGATTTCCCATCCCCTCACCTTCACCCGCCCCACGTACCAGCCCCGGCATGTCCACCAACTGCAACGTCGCCGGAATAATCTTCTCCGTCGGGATAAAACCCTTGATTGTCTGCAACCGCGGATCTGGAACCTTCGCCACACCCGTCATCGACTTTGTCGTCGTAAACGGATAATTCCCCGCCTCTCCATCCATCCCCGTCATCGCATTAAACAGCAGCGTCTTTCCAACATTTGGCAATCCAACAATTCCTGCTTCCATCGTCTGCTTCCTTCAAAAAAACACCACCCCAACACCAACCAGGTACTCTTTTCAATACACCCCACCCACATTGGCCCCAATCGTAGCTAAACCCCATAACCCCGTCCATACTCCAAACTCATGTCACCTCCCACCCTCGCCGATAACTATCAAACAATCCTGATAAACCGCATAATCGTCATAATCCGATAAGCAGCCCTTCTGGCTATGACCCAAACCCCGGTTTGCCGGAAACAAAATCCGAAAAGAAGCTGACCATGCCTGTCGATGCAATCAGAAAACGCTCGCCACTCACGCTCAGCCTCATCGGCCTTGCCGTCGCGGCCATCATCTCCACCATCGGGTTCTACATCCTCGGACTCGAAAGACACCGATCCTTCATTGACGCCCTCTACCACACCGCCGTGATATTCTCCACCGTCGGCCACCTGCCCGGCGATTTCAACCACGCCGAGGAATTATGGTCACTCCTCATGATCGTCTTCGGTATCGGCGCTGCCGTCTACGCCTTCGGTTCGGTCATGGCGGTTATCACCTCTGGACAAATCAGGAAAGCCCTTGGGAGGCGACAAGTGATTAACGACATTCAGAAACTAAGCAACCACTACATCGTCTGCGGCTTCGGCAAAATGGGTCAATCCATCTGTCAGCAACTCGCAATCAAAAAACAATCCTTCGTGGTGGTGGACAGGGACAACGACCACGTCGAATTCGCCGAAAACCTCGGATACCTCTACCTCCAGGGCGACGCATCAGACGAAATGACGCTCCACGTGGCTGGTATCGAACGCGCCAAGGGGCTTGTCTCAGCCCTCCCCGATGATGCCACCAACACATTTGTCACGCTCACCGCGCGCGGTCTCAACGAAAACCTCAACATCATCTCGCGATCCGAGCGCGAAGCCACCAATCGCCGACTCGAACGCGCCGGTGCCGACCGTGTCATCTGTACACCCGTCATCACGGCATCCAAAGTCACGCGCATGCTGCTTCATCCCGCGCTCGACGATGTCATCGACGCCACCGTTAAACAGGACATCGCTTTCAACCGCATTCACATCAACCAGCTCAAATCCACCGACGGACAGACCATCTCCGACCTCAAAATCACGGAAAAATACGGCATCATCGTTCTTGCCATCGAAAAAGACGACCACAAGCTCAACTTCAACCCACCCGACTCACACGTCCTTGAACCCGATGACCAGCTCGTCCTCGTTGGTCCGAATAACGCCTTTGAATCACTACTCGCCTCATGCGAATAATCCGCATCACCGCTACATTTGCCCAAAAGTATTCTCCACATTCACCCGATACCAACACCGGCGACACCGAATGATGCTATAGGAGAGACCTATAATGCAATACTCCAATACAACGGAACGCAGATCCGCACCTCGTCTTGACCTCCAATGCCCCGTCAAGATCTACGACTCCCGTTCCAGAAAATACCGCTCCGGCATCACAAGAAACGTCTCGTCCTCCGGCGCACTCATCGAGGTCCACGGCGGAATCCACACACTCCCCGGCGAACCCGTCGGCATGGCCATTGACTGGCAGAACGAAACACCCCTCACCTGGCACGCAGACCTCCTGCCCGTCACCGTCATCCGCGTGAACGACAAGAATAACGAAAAAATCACACTTGCCATTAAATTTAACTCACCTCAATCCACACCCTACACACTGCAACCCCAAACGCCACAGGCCAAAGCTGCCTGATAAACCGCAAGACCAAACCTTACAGAAAAAGCCTCGACAGAAACTGCCGAGGCTTTTTCAATGCTTACCTTTTAACGACCGCCTTTCCGGTCAACCTTCAACTTCAATCCAATCACTCACCCGGTGGGGTCTTCGGGTTCAACCACGGCATCATCGCGCGAAGCTTTCGCCCCGTTACCTCGACACCATGATTCCGATCCGCCTCATACTTCGCGTTAAACTCCTTCATCCCACCTTCGTACTCACCACGCCACCCCTTCGCGAAATCACCCGATTGAATATTCTTCAATGCCTGACGCATCCGATCCTTCACACCTTCATCAATCACCTGCGGCCCGACTGACAAGTCTCCCCACTCAGCCGTATTCGAAATCGAATAACGCATATAACCCAAACCACCCTGATAAATCAGGTCCACAATCAATTTCAACTCATGGCACACCTCAAAGTACGCCATCTCCGGTGGATACCCCGCCTCCGTCAACACCTCAAACCCAGCCTTGATCATCGCACTCAACCCACCACACAGAACAGCCTGCTCACCAAACAGGTCAGTCTCACACTCATCCTTAAAGTTCGTCACAATCACACCCGCCCGCGCCCCACCAATCGCAATCGCCCATGCCATCGCAATATCCTGAGCATCACCCGTCGCATCCTGATGCACCGCAATCAACGTCGGCACACCGCCACCCTTCTGGTACTCGCTTCGAACAAGATGCCCCGGCCCCTTCGGAGCCGCCATAATCACATTCACATCCGTCGGTGGAATCATCGTCTTGAAATGTACGTTAAAACCATGCGTAAAACACAGCGTCTGACCCGCACGCAAATGTGGAGCAATCGATTTCTCATAGACCTCAGGCTGAACTTCATCCGGCAACGCAACCAAAACCATGTCCGCCTGCTTCACCGCGTCTTCAACGCTCATCGGATCAAAACCATTCTCAATCGCAAGCTGTCCATTTGGCGATTCCTTGCGATTCGCAACAATCACGTTCAGCCCGGACTCCCGCGCATTCAACGAATGAGCATGTCCCTGCGATCCAAATCCCAACGTCGCTATCACCTTGTCCTGCAATGGACCAAGTGATCCGTCGTTCTCATAGAGCATTTCAACGGCCATGTACCGCTCCCTTTTGTCATTTCAAGTCATAAAACAGGTCTTGCCCCGCCACAATGCCGAACCGAAAATTAGACATACCAACCCCCCAAGTCAAACCTTTTACACCATCCCCCGCCTTTCCCAGTCCACTTGCTAACAAAACGCCATACCTTCTTCTCCACTCCCTCATCCCTTTCTTGCGCACCCCCTCATCTTCCCACAATCCCTTTTCTCGTCTCTCACGCCATCAACCCATATCATCCCCCATGAATGTCATCCTCATCGGTTACCGCGCTTCCGGAAAAACATCCATCGGCAATATCCTCGCCAACCAGCTCTGGAAGGATTTCGTCGACACCGACAACCTTACCTGTAAAAAATTCGATAACCCCTCCATCGCCCAAATCTGGGAAGAGCACGGCGAACCCGCCTTCCGCGAAGCCGAATGCGATGTCGTCGAGCAAGTCCTCACCGAATCCAACCAGATCATCGCCCTTGGCGGCGGAACACTCATGCAGGAACGCGCCCGCGATGCTGTCGCCAACGCCGAAAACACCATTCGCATCTATCTCAAATGCGACCCCACCGTCCTCCACCAGCGCATCACCAACGACACCCAATCCCCCGATTCCCGCCCAAACCTCACTGCCCACCAGGGCTCCCTCGAGGAAATCCAACAGGTCCTCACCGAACGCACACCCATCTACGAAGCCTCCGCCGACCAAACCTTCGACGTCACCAACGTCACCATCGAAGAAGCCGCTCGCTACCTCATCGAAAAATACCTTTAGCCTTGCAGGATTTCTCTACCGCTTTGCGAGTTCCCATACGCTTTCCTTCTCTAAAAAAAATGAGGCGAGCAAAGCTCGCCTCATACCTTTCAAACCCTCAGGCCAGCATCAAATCCTTCTCAAAATCTCCCAACCGGCTGACGATTATTAAATTGGTTCCACTTCCGCGGATTCCACAAATCACGAGTCTTGTCCAGATGCTTCGCCAACCCCTCAATCTCATCCCGAACCTTCACCGCCGTCATGTCCTTGTTCATCTTGAATCGTGACAGGTAAAGCATCCCGTCACTCCCCAGCTTAAACACCGATGGCGTAATATCCCAGTTCGCCGCCAATAACTTCTTCAACGCTCGTGCCGGCGCACGATCGACATCAGACTTCCTCAGCACCGGAGCACTCAACCACATCGTGGATCCATCAGAACTCAACGATACATTCACAATCAGATTCAACTTGTGGCGCGTCATCCGAATCCGATACTTCGGATTCAACGAACCCGGGCTTAGCGTCTCCACCCGATACCCCATATTCGTCAACATCGTCCGCAATGATGTCGTCGTCAACCGCACCGTCCGCACTTTACGATCCGGATAATTTGGATTCGCATACGGATAGTTCGCTGATACAGCCGAAACCAAGCGCCTCGCCTCATCCGCCGACAATATCACCGTCGCCTTACCTGCTTCCGCAATTTTCTTCAGATCCGCCTTCTTAACATCTACCTTCTTCTTCTTATCCTTCTTTGCCTCCACTTTCTTCTTATCACCCTTCACCACCACGTCCGTCACTTTCACATCCTTCTTACTCCTCTCAGGCGGCAAGCACCCATAACTCATTGCTCCAACGCCGCTAACCCCAAACAACACTGCCGTTGCCATTACCTTCTGAATTCTTTTACCAAACATGATGAGACTCCATTAAGCTAAGTGTGTTCTGTGACGCTCTCCCCGCCGCGAATTCCTATCCGCGACAATCCTCATTACGGGTTCACATGCCATCCATTACACGCTTGGTTGGAAAAATCCTTTAACATGCCTAAAAGAGGTAGTTTTTTTCTGGTTGTTTTGCTGCAACTCGTGTCGTGTCGCGATCTGTGATATAGAACTGAGCAGACGTAGTGAATGAATCGAATCAGCATGATGCCTGCGCGAACAGGTGGTGGCTAGATGCAGTGGTATGGAAGGGTGTGAGGACTTGTATTTGAGTGATGGAAAAAGTATTTGATAGAATGTGTCAGTGCCGTATTTGTGGGATTAAGATGAAAACTGAGTTTTGGATTGACGTAAGAGGATAATGAGACGACCAGGGACTTTTGATACGATCGGACTGATATCAGGTGGAAACGATTCTTGGCCATCAGAAGAGGTGGCAAATAGCGGATATTCATGAAGAGGCGGGTCGGCTGGCTGAAGATGTCAAGTTGAGTCTGTTAACGGCGCAGGTTTTGTGTCGCCGAGGTGTGACGGACAAGGGGGTGGCGGAGCGGTTTTTGAATCCGACGTTGGGTGATTTGCATGATCCGGCAGATTTGCCCGGGGCGGAGCGTGCGTCGACGCGTTTGTTGCAGGCGGTGGTGAATCGTGAGCCGATTGTGATCTATGGGGATTATGATGTTGACGGTGTGACGGCGACGGCGATTTTGTTTCATATGTTGAAAACGGCGGATGAGGATGCGGATGTGAGACGTTATGTGCCGCACCGTTTGGAGGAGGGGTATGGATTGAATGGTGAGGCGATCGAGAAGCTGGCGGCGGATGGTGCGCGTGTGATAGTTTCGGTGGACTGTGGTATTACGGCGGTGGAGCCTGCGGAGGCGGCGAAGCGAGCGGGTGTTGATTTGATTATTACGGATCATCATGAGTTGCCCCCGGATGGGGTTCTGCCGGATGCATATGCGATCGTCCACCCCCGGATCCCCCGGAATTTGGATGAGGGCGCCAACACTAGTGGTGGGGGAGTTAGTGGTTGGGGGAGGTCGGGTTACCAGAGTGTTGAAGAGTCGGGATATGAGTCGCCTGAGGAGGCATTTGCTGCGGGGGATGGAGGGAGTGATGATGATGAGGGTTCGGCTGGGGCGCCGGTTGAAGAGTTGGAGGTGGGTGAAGTGGGTGGTGCTGAGGAGGGTGGTTATCCGTTTGGGGAGTTATGTGGCGCCGGGGTTGCGTATAAGCTGGCGTGGCAATTTGCGCGGACTTGGTGTGGTTCGGATCGTGTGACGAAGACGTATAAGAAGTTGCTGGTGGATTTATTGCCTTATGCGGCGTTGGGGACGATTGCGGATATCGTACCTTTGGTGGATGAGAACCGGGTGATTACGGTGTTTGGGTTGCAGCATATTAAGAAGACGCCTTTTGCGGGGTTGAATGCTTTGATTGATACATCGCGTTTGCGGGATGAGAAGATTGATTCTTATCATGTGGGGTTTGTGCTTGGGCCGCGTTTGAATGCTTGTGGTCGGATGGGTCATGCGAAGCGAGCGATACGTTTGTTGACGGATGTTCCGCACCGTGAGGCGGTGGGGATTGCGCAGTTTCTGAATCAGGAGAATGCGGATCGACGACAGACGCAGTTGGATATTTTTGAGGAGGCGATGGAGAAGGTGGTGGAGTTGGGTTATGACGATGACGATGTGCGTGCGATCGTGCTGGATGATGAGGAATGGCATCCGGGCGTGGTCGGGATTGTGTGTTCACGGTTGGTGGAGACGTTTGGTCGGCCGGCGATATTGATCAATACGGGGGGTGAGCAGGCGAAGGGGAGTGCGCGGTCGATTGCAGGTTTTAATATGCATGACGCGTTGACGGCTTGTGATACGCATCTGGATTCTTATGGGGGTCATGCGATGGCGGCGGGGTTGACGGTATCGCCTGAGAAGGTGGGGGCGTTTCGTGAGGAGATGTTGAGTTACGCGAAGGAGAGGCTTGAGCCGGATGATTTGGTTCTTGTGCTGGAGGTTGATGCGGAGGTGAGGTTAGGCGATTTGACGTTGGAGAAGGTTCAGGAACTATTTCGGTTGCAGCCTTTTGGGCGGAGTAATCCGACGCCTTTGGTGGTGGTAAAGGGTGT
This sequence comes from Phycisphaeraceae bacterium, assembly GCA_028284925.1. GTDB lineage: Bacteria > Planctomycetota > Phycisphaerae > Phycisphaerales > Zrk34 > JANQQT01. The sequence goes on from JANQQT010000197.1 coordinate 8,067, forward strand.
GCGGCTGGATAGGGGGGCGGAGTCGATGGGTCAGAATGGTAAGCATATGTCGATGTATGTGACGCAGGATGGCGTGACGATGCGATGTCTGGGTTGGAATATGGGTGAGATGGTGGAGACGCTGGTTGGGGGTAAGGAGATTGATTTGGTTGGGGAGCTATCGGTGAATACTTTTAAGGGGAATACGACGGTGGAGTTGGTTGTGAAGGATGTAAGGTTTGCCCCGGAAGTTTCATCCCGGTAGATGTTGATTGTATGTCCCGAATTGGAAACGGGGTCGGATATCCGGCTATCGATTTGATACACTGGCCAGCTTGGATTTATTTGATAGGTTTACGAAAGGAAGGTCGTGATGACTAAGTTGTTTTTGATGATGGGAATGGTGGGGGTGGCCGGTTTGTTGTTGGGTGGGTGTGCGTGTTGTGAAGTGGAAGAAGAGGAGGGGCATTCGATGAGTGCGTTGGGGAAGGTGAGGCATGTGGTGATGTTTAAGTTTAAGGATGGGACGACCAAGGAGCAGATTGCGGCGTGTGAGCGTGACTTTGCGGGATTGAAGGGGAAGATACCTTTTATTGTGGATTTTGAGTTTGGGACCAATAACAGTCCTGAGCCGCATTCGAAGGGTTATACGCATTGTTTTCTGGTGACGTTTAATACGGAGAAGGATCGGGATGCTTACTTGCCACATCCGGCGCATAAGGATTTTGTGAAGGCGCATGGGCCGATTATTGGGGAGGTTCATGTTTTGGATTATGTGGCGCGGGCGAAGTGAGGTGGGGGGTGAGGGGGGGCGAGTTTAGAGAGAATGGAACTCCCGTTTTGGTGGCGGGAGTTTTTGTGAGAGGTAGATTGGTGATATCGTCCCTTGGATCGCGCGAATTCTTCGATGTCTGCGACGCGCCCCAGGCGGGGTGCCTGGGGTTAATCTGCGCATTGTCAGGGATGCTTTCGGCGTTCGGTTTTGAGTGAGTTTTTTTCGTTGCGGACACTTTGGTGCGCGCAAAGTTTTGGGTTCTGCGGCGCGCCGCTCGCTCGCTCACTCACGGTCGCGGCTCGTGGCGGTAGATTGAGGGGGGTTATGCTTTTGCGCCGGAGAATTCGAAGGCGGGGCGGAGGATGATTTGGCGTTGGCGGGAGGCGACGTTGAGCATGAGGCCGAGCATGAGGAAGTTGGCGACGAGGGAGGAGCCGCCGTAGGAGACGAGGGGGAGGGTCATGCCGGTGATGGGTAGGAGGCCCATGGTCATGCCGATATTGACGAAGAGTTGTGTGAAGATGGTTGCGACGAATCCGACGATGATGAGACGGCCGAATGGGTCGGTGGTGGCGGCGGCGACGAGGATGCCGGAGAAGATAAGGAGGAGGAATAGTGTGAGGACGATTGCGCCGCCGAGGAAACCCCAGCGTGCGCAGATGACGGAGAAGATCATGTCGTTATGTGTTTCGGGGAGTGCGTTGAAGCGGAGGATTTCGTTGGCATCGTGTTTGCCGTATCCGCGGGACTGGCCTGCGCCGATGAGTGTGGTGGCGACGTATCCCTGGAAGCCTTCTGCTTTTCGGTGTGTGGTTTCGCCTTTGACTTCTGCGGCCATGGCGTTGATGCGAGCTTTCTGGTGGGGTTTGAGGAGGATGGGTTGATCGGGGTAGACGACGAGTTCGACGACGAGCACAGTGGTGACAAGGGTTAGACCTGTTGCGATGATGATGAGGAGGTGGAGGAGTCTTGCGCCGGCGGCGAGGAGCATGGCGAAGAGTACGGGGAGGAAGACAAGTGCTGTGCCGAGGTCGGGTTCAACGAGGATGAGGCCCATAGGGATGAATGCGACGAGGAGGGGGATCATGAGGCCTGTGAGTGAGCGGTAGTTGCTGCGGAAGCGGAGGTAGCGGGCGACCGCGATAACGAAGACGATTTTGGCGAATTCGGAGGGTTGGAGGAGTGTGAGCTTGAGGTCGATCCAGCGTCGGGCGCCATTTTTGACGGGGACGACGGAGTGGGGCATGAAGGGGAGTAGGAGGATGATAAGGAGGAGAAGGGTGACGATGGCGATGGGGTATGCGAGGTTAGAGACGTGGCGGAAGTGGGGGATGGAGCAGACGATCATGGCGACGGCAGAGACGGCGAGCCAAAGAGCCTGTTTGGAGGAGACGGCACCGAGCCAGGAGGGGGTTGGGGCGGTGTCGATGGCTTGCAGACCGATGATGGCGAGAGCGAAGGCGGCGAAGACGCCGAGGTGTGCGGCGGAGGGTTTGAGGATGGGTCGGAATGTTTCGGGGGTGAGCATAGGTGCGCTGGTGGTTGGTTGGGGCGAGTTCAGTTCGATCTATAGGTGATTATCTTGTGGCGAGTTTAGGGTATGGGTTCGGGTGGAGGTAGTTTTCTTTCTGGAGTGCATAGATGATTTGGTTGACGATGGGGCCGGCGACTCGGCCACCGGAGCCGCCGTGTTCGACGATGACGGCGATGATGTAGCGGGCGCGGTTTTCGCCTTTGAGTTGGACGTGTGAGACGAACCAACTGTGTGGGCCTTTGCGGAGGGTTCGTCCTTTGGGGACGATGCGACCTTTTTTGTCTTGGATGAGTGCGCGTTGTGGGGAGGTTTGGGCAGTGCCGGTTTTGGATCGGACGATGAGGTTGGGGTGTGTGATGATGGGTTCGCCACGTGGTGAGGTGGGTGTGGGTGGCAGGTTGGGGATGCGGTTTGCGGAGCCGTAGACTTTGTAGGTGGAGTCGTGCATTCCTTTTAGTGCGCGTTCGACGGCGGGTGGCGGGAGCTGGAGGTCTCTGGCGTGCTGTAGGTGTTTTCGGTTTTTGATGAGTATTGGTGAGAGGTAATATCCGCCGCGTGCGAGCGTGGCGTGGGCGGTGGCGACCTGGATTGGCGGGACGGAGATGGGGCCCTGGCCAATTCCCATGAGCGTTGCGTTGAGAAGTGTGAGGTCTTTCTGGGTGGGGTTTTCTGTGCCGATGCGTGGCATGAGGCCATCGGTTTCGTTGGGTAGGCCGAGTCTTGGTGGCGGGTCGTCGCCGGGTCGGTTGGGGCGTGGACCGAAGCCCCACATGCGCAGATCGGCGATGAGTGGTTCTGCGCCGAGGTTTCTACCGCATTGGTAGAAGAAGATGTTGCAGGATCGCGCGATGGCGTCGATAGCGTGGAGGGGGCCGTGGGCGAGGAATTTTCCTTCCTTGGGACGGTACCCCCAGCAGCGGAGTTGTTTGGTGTTGTTGGGTATGAGGTGGCCTTTGCATTCGATTTTCTGGTCGAAGGCGACGTTGAATTGTCTGGCGGCGATGCAGTAGACGATGGGTTTGAGGGTAGAGCCGGGGTGGTAGACGGCGGAGACGACACGGTTAATGTCGGGGCGGTCGGAGTGGTATCGGTGTTTGGGAACTTTCTGTCCCGGTATGGGTTGTGGGGCGACGGGGGTAGAGACCATTGCGAGGACATCGCCGGTGTCGACGTCGAGTACGACGGCTGCGGCGTTGAGTGATGTGCCGGGTTTCATCTCTTTGTTTTGGTGGTACGTTTGGACGCGGGTCAGGCCGAACTGGGGATCGAGGATGGCGCGGATTCTTGCCTGTAGTTGTATGTCAAGTGTGAGGTGTACATCATTGCCGGGTGTGGGAGGAATGAAGCGGATTTGTTTTTTGGTTCTTCGGCTGATGACGCGTCGTCCGCGTGTGCCTCGTAGGCGAGCTTCCTGTGATTGTTCGATGCCGCCGACGCCGTGGTAGTCGCCATCGAGGTAACCCTGTAGGTTTGTTTGGCCGTCTTTTTTTCTGAAGGGTAGTTTTGCGACGTCTTCGGCCCAGACTTCGCGCATGGAGCCGAGGACTTGTGATCCGACATTGTCGATGGTGACTTTGACGGTTTTGTTTTGGCGTAGTGGGCTGGTGAATGTGGAGAGGTCGAGTTCGATGGTTTGTTTGAGTAGGGGGTAGATGCGTGCGCGTGTGGATTCATCGACGATGAATGTGGGTGAGAGGTCGTCTTTGGAGCGTTTGTTGAGTATGTTTTTGAAAGCGAATTTTGCGTTGTCGGAGATTTGGGAGAGGACGACGTGTGTATTATCTTCTTCAGCGACGCGTGGGGCGGTTTGTTTTCTTTTGGCTGGGGATTGGGTGTTGTTGTTATTGTCCTGTTCCTGTCGAGCACGTTGGTCCTGTCGTATCCAGACATCGGTTCGGATAGCGCGGACGCGACGGATGATGGCGGATTTTCGGCGTTCGATTTCATCGCGTGCGGTTCCGGAGACGGTGGCGAGTCTGTTCCAGAACTTTTCGAGTTCGTTGTCGAATTCGGTACGGTAGCGTGCGATGCGTGCTTCGCGTTGGTCGAAGGACATTTTTCGCCATGCGGCAGGGTCATCGCGGGCGGCGGCGCGTCGGGCGTGGAAGTAGGCCCATTGTCCGGTGATGACATCGTAGTGGACGCGGATGTCGCAGGATGGGATGTCGGTGGTGAGTTTGCGTCCTTTTCGGTCGTAGATGGAGCCTCGTGTGGTGTCGATGAGTTGTTTGGACGAGAGGACGAGTTCGGCGAGGCGTCGGTTTTCCTGGCCGTGGACGATGGTGAGCCTGTAGAGTTGGATGGTGAGGATGATAACACCAATGAACATGAGGGCGAAGAGCAGGAGCAATCGCCTGTGGTACATGCTTGGAATGACATCCCTGATCGATTCCATGGTTTAAGGATAGCGAAAAGTTTGTGATGTTATAAGGGGTAGATTGAAAATGGTTTGGATACCGGGGTGTCTGTGAATTGGGGAGTGTGTGGGAGGGGTTAAGGCTTTGCGACGACTTTGATTTCGGTGATGCGTGAGCCGTCGGACCATTTGCCGAGGAAACGTTGTTCGGGTGTGTCGCCGAGGGCGTATTTGCGATCTTTGTTGTAGAAGGCGGCGTTGGTTAGGCCGTCGAAGAGCTTCCAGTAACCGTACCAGTCGTGGGCGTTGACGGATGGTCCGTCAATCGAGTGGATGAGTTTTTTGGCGATGACGGTTTTCAGTCCGTCGTTAGCGTCTGCGCCGTTTTTAGTTTTGTGGACGGTGAGTTCTTTGATTGCGACGGTTCCGTTGTGGTGTGCGGGGAGTGAGGGTTTGCCGCGATTGTCGGGGAGGAAGAGGACGTAGTTTTTGTTGGCGGGTTTGACGTTGGTCGCTTCCTTGAAGATTCGTTTCGCGTCTTTTTGCCCCGTGATGAGGTCTTTTTGAGCGACGACGACGAGCATGAGCGTGTTCTGGTTGATTTTCTTCATGTCGGCGAGGGGTACACCGGTGATTTTGCCTCGTTTGCGGGTGATGCCTGGGGCGATGGACATAATTGCCTTGGGAGTCGGCAGGCCGTTTTCCTTGGCGAGTGCGGCAACGTTTGCGGTGAGGACACCACCGATGGAGTGACCAACGATGGCGAATTTTTCGAGGTCGGGTTGAGTGTTGGATTTGTCTGAGGCGAGTTCCTTGAGGGCGGCTTTGGTTGCTTTGAGTGAGTTGGCTGTGACGTCCTTCATGCTTGAGAAGAGGTTTTTCTGGTAGCGGGGGAAAATGACGATGTTGCCGCGCCGTATGAGGTGGTCGATCCATGCGCCGTAGATGGTGGGGCTGGTTGCTCCCCAGCCGTGTAAGAAGAGGATGACGGGTGCTTTTTTGACGCGTGGTTGGTCTGGTTGGAAGATCCAGTATTGATCCTGGTCTTTGTTTGTGGTGGAGCCGATGTGGGATTTGTGGACGTAGTTTGAGCCTCCGGGACCGGTTTTGGGTTGAGTTGGGGCTTTGATTTGATCCTTGCATAGGGCGCATGCGGGCGAGGCGAGGAGGGTTGCGAGGAGGCAGGCGGTGAGATTTCTTTTGGTATTCATGGTGGGTTATACCTTTGGGATGAGTTGTGTGTTGCAGTTTTCGGTTTACAGATTGTAAGGTGCAGGGGCCGATGAACTAAGGTGTGGGGCGTGGAATGGGGCGGATCGTGTGAGGTAATGTGGTTTTGGGCTATTATAAGAGAGACGATGGCCGATACGTTA
>JANQQT010000221.1 GCA_028284925.1 Phycisphaeraceae bacterium
AACAACAACAACAACAACAACAACAACAACAAGCCCAAATCTCCCCCCAACAACAAAGACACCAAGGTTAAGTCAGACAAGCCCAACTACGCCTTCCAAAACAACCCCGATGCAACCACGCCAAACTTGACACTCGGCAACGCCACACCCGACGAAAATAAAAACCCCTTCCACCTCGCCGTCCAACTCAACGCCTTCGGCGCCGGAATCCAGTCAATCGACCTCTCCAGATACACCGCCAGCGTTGGCGATGACGCCCCCTACCGCCTCCAAAAGCACACCGGAACACAAAAAACGGATTGGAAAATCCTCACAGCCATAGATCCTTACCAGGGTGGAACACGCAAAACCCTGTACAACTTCCCCCACGCCGCCGCAGGCATCCTCATCAACGAAAAATACATCTCACTCGTCGAGCAATCATGGCAATTCGTCGATCGCACTGTGGACGAGAAAACAAAAACCCAATCCGTCAGAATGCGCGCCACCATCGTCAACCAAATCAAAGATACAGACGGCAAACCCCTAAAACCCGTCAAAGTCCTCGAAATTACAAGAATCTGGTCCCTCGCCCCAAATTCCTACGACATCAAACTCACACAATCCTTCAAGAACCTCACCGATAAACCTCTCAAAATCACCTACTCCCAATACGGACCCTCCGAACTCACCGCCGAAAAAGGCTACATCGGCGACTCACGACACTTCTTCACCTCATACTTCGAAGAAAAAGGCGATGTCCCTTACATGATCACCAAGGAGCATCGCCACGTCCGCGCCATCATCATCGAAAACGATGACCAGCTCTACAACAACCTCTGGCCCATCAACTTCGAAGACAACGTCAAACGCGGACTCGTCTGGCACGCCGTCGACAACCGTTACTTCACCGTCGCCGTCCGCCCCGCCTATACCCAAAAGGAACTCGACGCCCAAAAAGGCGGGCTGGGTATAAAAATTCTCCCCTTCGACCAAATCCGCCGAACCGCCGACGGTACAAACACCAAAATCTCCAAAGTCCTCACGCTGCTCGACTGGTCCGGCAAGACCATCAAACCCAACGATCAGGCCTCCTTTTCCGTCAACATCTACGCCGGCCCCAAAGACCCCGCCATCCTTCGCAACGACGCAGAACACCCCGAATACGCCGCCATCAAGCTTGGCGACTCCATCGTCTACTCCATGGGTGGCATCTGCGCCGCCTGTACCTTCGCATGGCTCGCAGACCCCCTCATCGCCTTCCTCCGACTCATCGAGTCCTTCATGTTCGACTGGGGCGTCGCCATCATGCTCCTCGTCGCACTCGTCCGACTCATCCTCCACCCCCTGACCAAATCCTCCCAAATCAACATGATGAAAATGGGCAAGCAAATGCAGGCCCTCGCCCCCGAAATCGAAAAACTCAAAAAGAAATACGAAGGCAACCAGAAAAAACTCAACCAGGAGATGATGAACCTGTACCGCGAAAAAGGCGTCAACCCACTCGGCATGGGCCTCGGCTGCCTCCCCATGTTCCTCCAAATGCCCATCTGGTTCGCCCTCTACTCCATGCTCTACTTTGCCATCGAAATCAGACACCAGGGTGCGTTCTGGGGCGTCTTCCAGGCCATGGGCGACTGGGCCTTCCTCGCCGATCTCTCCGCCGAAGACAACTTTATCCAGTTCTCCAAATTCTCCGTCTTCGGCATGTTCGAACTCTCCAGCGTCAACCTCCTCCCAATTCTCATGGGCGTCGTCTTCTACATCCAGCAAAAACTCACCCCCGCCGCCCCAGCCGCAAACGAACAGGCCGCTCAGCAACAAAAGATCATGAAATTCATGATCATGCTCTTCCCCATTTTCCTCTACAAAGCCCCCGCAGGCCTCAATCTCTACATCCTCGCCTCCACCACCGTCGGCATCATCGAATCCAAACGCGTCCGCGCACACATCAAAGAACTCGAAGACGCCGGTAAACTCTTTGAAAAGAAAAAACCCAAAGAAGGCGGATTCATGGATCGCCTCATGAAAGCCGCTGAAGCAAGACAAAAGGCAATGCAACAAGCCCAACAACAAGGTGGCGGACAACCTTCCGCCGGCGAAGGAGGCCGACGTCCCTCCGGTGGCAAAGGTGGGAAGAAAGGCAAAAAACGCCGCTAATCCCGACTCATGTTGGATTCCCAACCCATCATCGCCGTTAGCAGCCCACCCGGTCGCGCCACACGCGGCCTCATCCGAATCTCCGGCGATAACATCATCCCCCCTCTTTCACCCATATTCTCCCCTTCCCCCGCGCCCCGCCGCCTCAGCCCAACCCGACTCCTCCTCGCCGATTCCAACCTCAATAATCTACCTGCACTCACCACCTTCTTCCCGGCGCCAAATTCATACACCGCCCAGGACATCATCGAAATTCAATGCCCCGGCCACCCCACTCTCCTCGACAACCTTCTCCACACACTCCTCAATCACATCCAAACCACGCTCGGCTGGGGCCGCCTTGCCAACCCCGGTGAATTTACCCAACGCGCTTACACCGCAGGCCGAATCGATCTCACCAGGGCCGAAGGCATCGCCGCCACAATCTCCGCAGTCTCCGATGCACAACTCAACGCCGCCAAACTTCTCCGCACTGGACGCCTCGGCCAATTCGCAACTTCCCTCGTCGACGAACTCGCCCAACTACTCGCCCTCACGGAAGCCGGCATCGACTTCATCGACCAGGACGATGTCGTCCCCATCTCACCAATGGACCTCAAATCCGGCGTCGAAAAAATCACACGCCAAATCAAACAACTCCTTCAACGCTCACGCGCCTGGAAAACCATCGAACACCTCCCCTGGGTCGTCCTCCTCGGACCCCCAAACGTCGGCAAAAGCACCCTCTTCAACACCCTCCTCAAAAAAAACCGCGCCGTCACCTCCAACACACCCGGCACCACACGCGACATTCTCACAGAACCACTCAAAATAAAAATTCCCAACAACCAGCTCGCCGAAATCATGCTCGTCGATATCGCCGGCATCGAAAACAAACACTCCGCGCTAGACCAACAAATGCAACAAGCCGCCCGCGACGCCGTCAACCGCGCCGAACTCCTCCTCATCCTCCACGAACCTCACCAACCAACTTCACACCCCCACCTCCCAAACCTCACAATCCCACCATCCACTCCCCAAATCAATGTCATCACCAAAGTCGATACCGCTCCCAACTTCACCCCACCCCCAAACTCCATCCCCATCAGCGCAACCACCAACCACGGCATCCCACAACTCCTCGCCGAAATCACCTCCGCAATGCAGAACCGTGCCGTCACCCTCGCCGGCCAAACCCTCTGCCTCCAATCCAGACACAAAATCGAACTCACCGATGCCCAAAACGCCCTCAACCACGCCCACACCCTTCTCCAATCCCAGGCCGACCAACCCGCTCTCCACAACAGCGAACTCATCGCACATCACCTCCGCGACGCCCTGAACCGCCTCGGCGCACTCGGCGGCCACCTCTCACCCGATGACGTCATTGGAAAAATCTTCTCAACCTTCTGCATCGGTAAATAAACACCCGCCATACGCACGACCCCATCATCACATCGCCAACCTCCCATCTTCGACTTTCACCCCCCAACCGATAAACTCAACCCTGTACCTATGGCAGGCAAAAAGAAAAAATCCGAAAATAATTCCCCGCGCATCCAAAACCGAAAAGCGCGGCACGACTACCACATCCACGACTCTTTCGAATGCGGCATCGTCCTCTACGGCACCGAAGTCAAATCCATCCGAAACGGTAAAGCCGCCATCGCCGACGCCTACGCCAAAGTAGACCCCGAAACCAACGAACTGTTCATCCACAACCTCGACATCGCCACCTACGAAAACGCGTCCGTCAACCAACACGAACCACGTCGCACACGCAAACTCCTCGCACACAAAAAACAAATCAGAGACCTCCTCACCGCCACCGCCTCCAAGGGCAATACCCTTATTCCCCTCACCCTCTACTTCAACGACCGCGGCATCGCCAAAATCGAACTCGCCGTCGTCTCCGGCAAAGGACACGCAGACAAACGACAATCCCTCAAAGCCAAGGAAGCAAACCGCTCCATCCAACAGGCCATGACCCGAAAACGCCTCGGCTAAACAAAACACCCAAACTCTCCCAA
>JANQQT010000245.1 GCA_028284925.1 Phycisphaeraceae bacterium
CTCCAGGCCGCCATTGAGGATATCAAACCGGTATTTGCCCGGGGGCGCGACAAATCCGCCGACCTCGAACGAGCATTCGCCGTCATATCAGAAGCCGCCTGGCGCAAACTCAACATGCGCCCATACCTGGTTCAGGTTGCCGCCGCGTTCGCCATCTACAACGGCTGCTGCGCGGAATTAGCCACCGGTGAAGGCAAGACCCTCGTCGCCACCCTACCCGCCACCGTTGCCGGCTGGCGTGCCCGTGGATGTCATGTACTCACCGTCAACGACTACCTCGCCAAACGTGACGCCGAGGAAATGGGACCGCTTTACCGCTTTTGCGGGCTACGCGTCGGCTACGTCATCGGCGACATGAAACCACCCGAACGACGCGAAGGCTATCTCGCCGACATCACCTACACAACCAACAAGGAAGCCTGTGCCGACTTCCTCCGCGACCGCCTCGCAATGGGACGTCAACGCGGATTATCGTCAGCCTTGCTTTCCAGAATCGCAGACGGCGGCATTGGTATGGGAGCAAGAACAGACCGCCTGGTCATGCGAGGTATGGAATTCGCCATCGTTGACGAAGCCGACTCCATCCTTATCGATGAAGCCGTCACGCCTCTCATCATTTCAGGCGAGTCCCCCAATGAAGAACAGGTTGAAGCATTCGCCGAAGCTGCCGAACTGGCAACCAAGCTTGAAAACGGCAAGCACTACAAAGTCAATCACCGATGGCGTGAGGTCGTCATCAACAACCGCGGCAAAGCCGAACTAGATGACCTAACCGAAGAAATGGGCGGCGTCTGGGCAGGCCGAAGACGACGGGAAGAACTCGTCACCCAGGCACTCACCGCTCGCGAACTCTTCATACGCGACCAGCAATACGTGATCCGTGAAGACAAAGTCGTCATTGTCGACGAATCGACCGGACGCCTCATGCCCGACCGAACATGGCGCGACGGACTGCATCAGGCCATCGAAGCCAAGGAAAAAGTCGAAATTCAGCCTCCCAAAATTACACTCGCCCGCGTCAGTTTCCAGCGATTCTTTCGACTCTACAAAAAACTCGGCGGGATGACCGGTACCGGATGGGAATCACGCAACGAATTATGGACCGTCTACCGTATGCCTGTGGTCAGAATCCCCACCAACAAACCCTGCATTCGAAAGCAAATGCCCGACCGTATCTTCCGACGGGCCGATGACCGCTGGCGTGCCGTCGTCGAACAAATTCGACAGAAACACGCCCTCAACCAACCCGTACTCGTCGGTACGCGCAGCGTCGATGCCAGCGAACTCTTGAGCGAAATGCTCAACGAGTTGGGACTCCCTCATCAGGTCTTGAATGCCGTCCGACACAAAGAGGAAGCCGAAATCGTCCAATATGCCGGCCAACCCGGGAGAATCACCGTCGCCACCAACATGGCCGGTCGTGGTACCGATATCAAGCTCGGCCCCGGAGTCCCCGAACTGGGCGGCCTGTTCGTCCTCGCTACCGAACGACATGAATCCAGACGCGTCGATCGCCAGCTCTACGGTCGTGCCGCCCGACAGGGTGACCCCGGCCTCGCCGAATCCTACGTCAGCTGCGACGATGAACTGTTCCTCCGTTACGCCCCAAAATGGATGCGACGCCTCATACGACTCGCAAGCGGCGGTAAGAACGGCAAGCGAAGCATCCTCGGCAGTTGGCTTATTCGCATGGCACAAGCAAGGGCAAACCGCTTTGCCGCACGCCAGAGACGCTCAGTCCTCCGCTCAGATGACTGGCTCGATGAGAATCTCGCTTTCGCCGGCCCAGATCTCTAGCTCCCCTACCATTCTCCTCAGTCCCAATCCCAAAATTTTGCGACATCTGTTTTCGCGCGACATCCACGCGCAATAAACTCCCCCATGCCAGACCAACCCACCGAATCCCTCTTCGCCAGAAGAAAACGCAAGTGCATGGCAATCATCGCCCTTATCGCCAGTGCAGTCATTTGGCTATTCCCATCCAACGTACTCAAACTCATCGCGGAGCACGATCACGTTCTCCTCGGTCGTTATTCCGTCAATCATTTCTCCGCGTTATTCTTCGCAACACTCACCCTATGGATACTCGCCATAATCTGGTGGCGCATCGGTCACTGGACGCGCAGACACACATTCAAACTCATCGCCCTCACCTTTTCGCTAGCACTCACCATCGCAATCATCGATTTCGCCGGCCGAAAAATTCGCTCCGCCCGTTACCGGGAAGCCAATGAAACCACAAAACAACCCAACCAGCCCGCCGCACCGGTCGACGGTACCATAAGGTCACGCCCACCCAATACGAGGCACACCATGACCTATATCGACCAACCCGAGGCTGCCCGATCCTACCCCGATCCACCCAAGGGGTTTGAGCCTTTTGAGGTGACGCTCTCAATTGACGCCAACGGTTTCCGTAACCCCAAGGCTCTGGAGTCCTGCGATATTCTTGCCGTCGGTGATTCATTTACCGAAGGTTCCCGAGTCTCTGATGACGAAATGTGGCCCGCCCGCTACGCCAATCTCATCAAAAAGTCCGTATACAACATCGGTATCTCAGGATGCTCACCGCGCATTTACCTCAACAACTTCAACGCCATCGCCCCCAAACTCAAGCCTAAAATCGCCATCTTCATGCTATACGAAGGCAACGACTTTCGTTCACGCGAGGACGACCGAGGCGACGACTCATTCTCCGACAAAGTCAATATCTTCATCAAGTCCTCCCCCATCACCATCGGCATCAAGTCCGCATTCGCAAAGACATTCGGCCCAATCAACGCAGAAGCCGACGTCCCCGGCATCGACACCCTCTCCTGGATGCCCATCAAACTCACCGGCCCGGAAGGCACGCACTACCTGTCCTTCAAACCCAAACGCATGATGGCCTTATATCACGACAAGGATGAGTTTGCCCAATCCGACATCTGGCAAAACACCTCCCAGGTTCTCATCGAGATCATCAAATCATGCCGCGAAAAGAAAATCACGCCCGTCTTTGTCTACACACCTTGTAACGCCCGCGTAGTTCTCCCATTAATCGCCCACAAAGTTGCAGACGACAAACTCCACGCATTCGCATCTCTAAAGACTAAAAACTTACCACCGCCCGACGAATTCAAAAAACTCCTCCTGGCCCGAATCGACACACAGGAAAATGCAGTCGCCGAACTCTGCAAAAAGCAAAGTACCCAATTCATCTCCCTCACCAAACCTCTTCGCATCCAACTCAAACGCGGCATCCAGGTATACTACACCTACGATCAACACTTCACCCCCCTTGGCCACGAACTCGTGGCAGATGCACTCTTATTGAATCTGAAAACGCCCTGAGACGGATCCCGCTCGGCCAATCTAAAACAACTCCACGTCCTCCGCCCTCACGATATTGCATGACCCGCTCTCATCATCAAACGTGATCACAATATCCCCGGAATCCAGTTGCTTCCTCACCTCTTCAATCATCCCCGCCGCATCGGCAAGATTCGTCCCATCACGCGTCACAAACTCTTCAATCAACGCATCCAACGCCTCAGAACTCAACTTTGCAGGAGGAATAATCATGCACGATTATATCCACACGCTCAGGCCAGACTTCTTTTCAGTATCACAACTTAACATTCGCGCATGAAAACACAGTCGTCGGAAAATAGCCTACGACTGTGTATCAGTTCAATCCAAACAGATCAAGATTAGCTTGCGGTCGTCGTCGCGCCGCTCTGCATACGCTTGCGCGGATCGACTTCCAAAACACCGAACGTCTGCTCATAACGCTGGATATTCTGACCCAGCGCCAACGCCAGACGTTTCGCCGCATACGGGCTCATCACAACGCGCGCGTCAACCTTCATCACCGCAACGTTTTCCTGACCGGTCGGGCGAATTCCTTGTGTGAAGTCAACAATCAACTCCTCAGGCGTTCCCCAGATTCGTGTCGTCGAGGAATAAAACGTCTGGGTGCCGCTTTCATCGATACGCAACTGCTGCTGAGGCTGCTCGGGAGCCGTCACAGTGTCATTCGCCGCATCGACAGCCTGCGAGGCTTCGGGGGCACTCTCATCCAACTTCGGGGCATCGTCTTTTTTTGCCATCTTAATAACCTTATAAAAAGCAGTTAACATCCGGAATGGTGAAACCGGGCGCCGGATCCCATTCCATCCATCATTTACGGGGAATAAGTATAGAGACTATTCTCCTCTTGTCTCACTTCATTCTTATATCTACCACACGTTTGGCATCGTGTCCAATCCCCCACGCAATATCCGCTTAATTCACCGGCTAACACACCTCCGTCAACTGTAAAAAACCGTTGTTTCGCCAATTCAAACCTGTTGCTACGCCGATAACTAACCCAAATACCTAATTTCGCTGGCTCACCACCCGTTCTTGAGGTATGATTAAATAAAAGCCCACGTCAGTGTATTCGACCCCACAAGAAGTCGGCATGGAGCGAGAAACGTCTGGAGACCACCTCATGCAAAACACCACTCTGAACTTGCGTCGTCGTATTGCCACCTGTCTCATCGCGGCCATTGCGGTCGCCGCACTCTGGACCGTCGTTGAGCCTGCCATTTCCGGCGGTGCAAACAACGATACCAACCTGGCTCCTGATAACAACCTTATCCTGGATCAAACGCTCACCACAAGCTTCCAGGGCGTGACCCACCCCTGGAAGCAGGTCACGCTGAAATCCCCGCTCGACGCCGTCCTGCTCGAACTGGATGCCAAGGAAGGCAAATACGTTAAGGAAGGTCAGATCGTCGCAAAACTCGACGATCGCGTTCAGATTGCCATCCTCGAATCCGCCAAACACAATGCCAAAGGCGATGCCGAAGTACGACGCCAAACGCTTCTAACGGAAGAGTCGAAAATCCAGTACGAACGTATGAAGCTACTGCATACCACCGGCTCGGCTCAGGAGTGGGAAGTCCGGCAGGCCAAGGTTCAATACGAAGCCCAGACTGCCGCCACTGAAGCCGCTCAACACCAGAAACGCGGGGCCGAACTCAACCAAGTCCTCGAAAAGGAACGACTTGATCGCTATGTCATCGAAGCCCCTTTCGACGGCGTCATCGTCCGCGTTGCAACAGAAAAGGGCGCAACACTTAATCAGACCGATCCCATTGTTCAGCTCGTTTCCGTTACCACGCTCAAAGCGCATATCGACGTCCCCACCAAGGAACTCTGGGGCAAACTCAAGAAGGGCGAAACGTACACCCTTCAGGCGCTCCAACCCGTCAATGCTCCCGTCAAGGCCAAACTTGTTTTCATTGAACCGCTGGTCAATGCGGCAGGCGGCACTTTCCGCTGCGTTTTTGAAATCGAAAACCAGGATGAGAAATTGCCTGCCGGATTTGGCGTTCGCCTCGATCTCGATAGCGAATAACTCATCAACCGTTTTCTAACTTACCCATAAACGGCGGCAACACCGCCGTTTTTTTATTGCGCTCGAGTATCCGTCGCCACCGCTTTCAGCAAACTCACCATTTGCATCAAACCTCCTCCTCCGCTATCGTGCCGCCATCATGAAATTCGCAATCTGCAACGAAACGTATCAGAACTGGACTTTCGAAGACACCTGCGACCACATCGCCCAAACAGGTTACACCGGCGTTGAAGTTGCTCCTTTTACCATCAATGATGACCCCTTACTCATCACGGATTCACAAGCCAATTCCTGCCGCAGCATTGCCGAAAATGCCGGACTTGAAAT
Organism: Phycisphaeraceae bacterium; assembly: GCA_028284925.1. GTDB lineage: Bacteria > Planctomycetota > Phycisphaerae > Phycisphaerales > Zrk34 > JANQQT01. The sequence goes on from JANQQT010000245.1 coordinate 5,714, forward strand.
CATCGGCCTTCACTGGCTCCTTGTGCGCCCCTCGGGTGATCCGCTCCACCTCACATCACCCGATGACACCCTGCGAAAACGCGCGACCGAATACGCCATTCATCTCGCCCACCTCTGCGCCGCAATGGGAGGCTATGTCATGGTCTGGGGATCACCAAAGCAACGCGATATTGAACCCAGCGACTCCTATGAGGAAGGATTCAAACGCGCCACCGAAGTCCTTCAGAAGATCTGCTCCTCCATAGAATCACTGGGCGTAACCATCGCGATGGAACCACTTGCTCCTTCCGAGACCAACTTCCTTCAGACTGCCGAAGAGACAATTAAGCTCATCCATGCCGTTGATCACCCCGCATGTCGCCTGCACCTTGACGTTAAGGCCATGTCATCTGAACCCTCCGACATCCCGTACATCATCAAATCTTCCGCCAGCTATATCGAACATTTCCATGCCAACGACCCCAACCTGCGCGGTCCCGGATTTGGCGACGTCGACTTCACGCCCATCGCCGCAGCCCTCAAAGATATTGACTACCGAAAATACATCTCCGTCGAGGTCTTCGATTACTCCCCCGATCCCCAGACCATCGCCACACAAAGCCTCGATTACCTACATCAGAAATTTGGTTAAGCGTGCCTTACAACTGAACACAATCCTGTAATGGATAGACACCAGAATCACATCCTCAAGTTCGTCTGCATAAATTAACTTTTTCATGAACCCCGCCCACAACAAAAAAGCGACGAGCAGCCGTAGCCAACTCGCCGCCTTCCGGGGGCAATAGAAGATATCCGCAAATTCAAAACCAGCGGCAACTTTCAGTTGGCTTCGTTGTCTATAAAAAAACGCCGTAAGCCAATTAAACACGGCAGCCTGGCCGACGACGTCCTCCGGACGCTTGCCGATAAGCTCCCATAGCTAACCGGCACACAACTATCATCGTATCCTTCACCCCTCAAACTTGAATTCAATTCGACAAATTTCGCATTTTATTCTTCCGCCCCCCACTTATTACCCAACCTTTTCACCCGTCGACAACATCTCTGCCGCCACGTCCGCCAGTTTTCGACGATTCATGCGCGCCATACGTCGCAACTCACGCATGGCATCCTCCTCACTCAATCCCTTCACCGACATCAACCTACCTTTAGCCTTCTCAATCAATTTGCGGTTCTCAAGCGTCCGGGATAACTCATCCACCTGTCCGTGCAGTTGCTGTTGATGATTGAATCGGGACCGCGCTAATGAAATATTGGCCCGCAAATCATCCACCGTCACCGGCTTGATCAAATATCCGAATACCCCGATTTTCTGACAGCGATCCACCATACCGGGATCCGTAAACGCGCTGACCATAATGACCGGAATACTCAACTCACCATAAATCTTATTTGCCGCCTCCATCCCATCCATCCGCGGCATCTTGATATCCAACAACGCAATATCCGCCCCTCGATCCCGTGCCAATTCCACCGCTTCCTCGCCATTGCGAGCAGGCCCCACCAACTCATATCCCAACTTTAGGACATTCTTGCCAATACTCTCAGCCACAAGATGCTCGTCATCCGCAACCAACACACGCAGGCGACCCCCGTCACGCCCAATACCCGTATCGCAACCAAGTTTTCGTTCTGTTGCCATGGCATCTTAACCAATCCGGAAAGCCACCGTTCGCACTACAAATACTGCCTCTACGCAGCAATAGTTTATCAAAAGAATACCACTCTCACCACTTACCCGACTGACCGAAAAGACAATCTCCTTAAAAATAACCTGGTCTTTCTTTCATTCCTGATAAAACCCAGAGCAAAATACCCAACCCTGCAACATCTCTCCTCGGTCCCCCTTGCCAATCCCGCAAACCAAAGCTTATCATCCATAAACGGATTGAATTAATCCAGCTGAATTACAGGCCATTTTCCGAAAGGACCAACCCATGGGCAACGGTGCAAAACTCGGACTCGCAGCAATCCTCGGATTTGTCTCATTCTTCCTCTTTTACTTCGCCGGCAAACTCATGGGCGAACATATGGGCGCATTTTTGACCGGAGACGGCGGAACCCTCGCCTTCATCGGCGCACTCATCTGCGGCTCCTTCGGCCTCAGCGTCTTCGTCATCGCCATCGCTTTCGCCGTCGCCGCCGGAACCGGCATGTCCAACGAACGCTGGCTCGACCTCATTGAGCGATCCACCGACCGCTCAAATCGCTCTATTCACAAACTTGTCGAATGGTCCGAGTACAACGGCACGCAACTCGAGAAACTCAATCAAAACCTCGCCAGAGCCACACAGCGAAAGTCCTAATTACCCTCTCCATACTTTCACATCTTCAACTACCACGTCGACGCCGCGCCCAATCGCTTATAATACCTGAAGCAAACTTCATCACGTCCTCGCGCCCATAACCCAGGATTGCGGATCGACGCATGGTCACCACACATAGACAACTCAGCCTCCTGATCTCAATCTCTCTAACCGCTCTCATCTCCAACATCTCGACCGCCGCCTCACCAAACTCCAAGAAGACAAAAAGCTCTTTCACCAGTTCCACCTCTTTCGAAAAACACATTCAGCCCATTTTCGCCGAACACTGCGTCCAATGTCACGGCCCTGACAAGGCCAAAGCCAACCTCCGCCTCACCTCACGCCCGGAAGCCCTCGCCAAACTCAAGTCCGGCAAATTCGCCATCACCCCAGGCAAGCCTCACACCAGCCAACTCCTCGCACGCATCACCTCCACCGACACCGAAAAACGCATGCCTCCCAAGGGCGACCCCCTCACACCCGCTCAAATCAAACACCTTCGAAACTGGATCACCTCCGGCGCTAAGTGGCAAAAACACTGGGCCTACCGCGCCATCACCAATCCCCCAACACCCATACTCAAAAACAATTGGCCGCGCCACAACGCCATCGACAACTTCATCCAGCAAACACTTCTCACAAACAACATGACCCCTTCCGACCCCGCCTCGCGTCACACTCTTATCAAACGACTCGCCTATACCCTCACCGGCCTACCCCCAACACCAAAAGAGGTAGACAACTTCGTCAACGACAAATCCTCGGACGCCTATCGCAAACTTGTTGACCGACTACTCGCATCCCCTCACTTCGGCGAACGCTGGGCACGCCACTGGCTTGACAAAGCCCGCTACGCCGACTCCGATGGCTACGAAAAAGACCGCCCCCGGCCCAATGCATGGCGATATCGCGATTGGGTCATCAACGCCGTCAACGGCGATCTTCCCTACAACCAATTTATCATCCAACAAACCGCCGGCGACCTTCTCCCAAACGCGACACCTCAAATGCGACTCGCCACGGCCTTCCATCGTCAGACACTTACCAATACCGAAGGCGGAACAGACAAAGAGGAATTCCGCGTCGCCGCAGTCGTCGATCGCGTCAACACTACAGGCGCCGTCTTCCTTGGTCTAACCCTCGTCTGCGCCCAATGTCACGATCATAAGTACGACACCGTCTCGACCAAAGAGTACTACCAGCTCTACGCTTTCCTCAACAATGGCGACGAAACCAACACCTCCGTCCTACGCTCCGCTTCAGACTACGAAAACTACCTCCTTGCGAAAGCCCGGCACGACAAAAAAATAGCCTCGCACAAATCCAAACTGGACGTCTACCTCAAATCTCTCAAACCCAAGCTTCCCCAACTCGAAGCCAAACTACAAACGACCATTCAAACTCAAAAAAATACAAAACCCGCCTACCACCCCCTCAATATCTCCTCCATCGCCTCCGCCTCAAAAGTCAAATACAAACCCCTCCCCGACGGCTCCCATCTCGCCACAGGCAATATCCCAAACACAGAGAAACTCACCCTTACCGCCACCACCAACATCAAAAGTATTACCGCAGTCAAAATCGAAGCCCTCACCCATCCCTCCTTTCCCAAACGAGGCCCCGGTCGCGCCGCCAACGGCAACTTCGTCCTCAGCCATTTCCGCGCATACGCCGCTCCAAGCTCCAAATTCAATGCCAAAGCCCACCGCCTCCAGTTTGCCTCCGCTAAATCTTCATTCAATCAACGCAACTTCCCCGCTACCGCCGCCCTCAAAGGCAAATCCCGGTTCGGCTGGGCCGTCTCCCCCCAGCTCGGCAAGAACCACCAAATCATCTTCTATCTCAAAAGACCGCTCAACATTAAGTCTCCTACGACCCACCTGCAGTTTGTTCTTGATCAACAACACGGCACGCGCCACACCATCGGCCGATTCCGCATCACACTCATGACCGGCACGCCACCCCGGATCCAAATCCCCAAATCCATTCGCGACACACTCGCCCTCGCCCCCGCCAAACGATCTTCCGTCCAGTCCGATGCCCTCACCAGATACCTCGCCCAGAGTGCCGATGGATACAAAGAAGTCCAGGCAGAACTCATCGCGCTCCAGAAATCTCCCCCCAGACCCCCGAACATAACCGTGCGTGTAATCACTCAGCGAACAAGAAACCCTCGAGTAACACGCATTCTCAATCGTGGCGACTTTCTTTCACCCGCCGATGTCGTCACGCCCGGTACGCTCTCGCAACTCCACCCCCTCAAACCCCGCAACCCCAAACAAATCCCCGATCGCCTGGATCTGGCCAATTGGCTCGCCTCCCCACAAAACCCCCTCACACCCCGCGTCACAGTCAACCAAGTCTGGCGACACCTCTTCGGCGTTGGCCTCGTCAAGACCGTCAACGACTTCGGCATTCGTGGCTCACGCCCCACACACCCCAAACTACTCGATCACCTCGCCACCACCTTCATCAGACAAAACTGGTCACTCAAGAAACTCATACGTTACGTCGTCACCTCCCACACCTTTCGCCAATCGTCCGTCCACCGAACTCATTATGCCTCGACCGACCCCAATAACCGTCTCCTTTATCGCCAAAACCGCGTCCGAGTCGAAGCCGAAATCATCCGCGACATCGCCCTCAGCGCATCCGGCCTTCTCTCCACCAAAACCGGCGGTCCAAGCGTATTCCCACCCCTGCCGCCTGACGTCGCTGCACTCTCCTACGCCAACAACTTCAAATGGAATACCTCCAAAGGCCCTGACCGCTTCCGACGCGGCATGTACACCTTCTTCAAAAGAACCTCGCCACACCCCAACCTGATCACCTTTGACTGCCCCGACTCCAACACCACCAACGTCGACCGCACAACCTCCAACACACCTCTAATGGCTCTCACCACACTCAACAACATCACATTCATCGAAGCCGCGCAGGCCATGTCTGGACGAATTCTGACTGCCAAACTCAATTCCGATTCGAATCGCCTCACGCTCCTCTTCCGACTATGCGTCGCCCGCCCCCCTACGCCTGCTGAACTCGTACACCTCACCACACTCCTCCAAAAATCCCGCGCTCACTTCAAAACCAAGCCCGAAGATGCCAAGAACTTGACCGGCAAATACACGACACCCAACACCCCCGTCGGCGAATCCGCCGCATGGACCGCCGTCGCCCGTATCGTCCTAAACCTCGATGAATTCCTCACACGCGAATGACACGCAACATCTGCACGGTATAGCTCATCATGAACAATCACCCGATCAACCCGCTTCACTTCGCCCGACGCGACTTCCTCACCACCACCGCATCAGGCCTCGGCGCCCTCGCCCTCGGCTCCATGCTCACCAACGACAACATCCTAACCCCTCAAACGGCGCACGCCTCTTCGCCACAACCCAACGCCCCCCCCGCCATCAACCCCCTTGACCCCAAGTCTCCCCACTACAACCCCAAGGCCAAAAACTGCATCTTCATCTTCATGGCCGGAGCACCTTCTCACATCGATCTCTTCGATCCTAAACCTAAGCTCAAACAACTCCACGGCAAACAACTCCCCAAGGAAATGCTCAAATCCGTACGATTCGCATTCATCAAAAAAGATGGCGCCATGCTCATGGCATCCAAACGCAAATTCAAAAAACACGGCCAGGCGGGTATCGAACTCTCCGACCTCCTTCCCCACATCGGCTCCACCGCTGATAATATCGCCCTCATCCGATCACTACACACCACCCAGTTCAACCACCACCCAGGCCAACTCCTCATGCAAACCGGTCGCCCAACCTTCGGCCTCCCCAGCATGGGATCATGGCTGACCTATGGCTTGGGTAGCGAGTCCAAAAACCTGCCGGGTTATGTCGTTCTCAACTCCGGACGCGGCTCCTCTGGTGGCGCGACCCTTTGGCAATCAGGCTTCCTACCGTCCGTCTACGAAGGTGTTCTCTTCCGCAGCCAGGGTGAAGCCGTACTCAACCTCAAAAACCCCAAAGGCCTCCCCAAACACCTCCAACGTGCGGGCCTCGACACCCTTCGCCAACTCAACCAATCACGACACAACGCCATCCACGATCCGGAGATCGCCTCACGCATCGCCGCCTACGAACTCGCCTATCGCATGCAGATGGCGGCGCCCAAACTCATCGACCTCTCCGACGAATCACCATCCACGCTGGACCTCTACGGCGTCAACCGCCCCGAACCCAAACACCTCAAAGGTTCACGCGGCAAACAAGGACAAACCCACGCTTCTTTCGCCAGAAACTGCCTCCTCGCACGCCGCCTTGTCGAACGCGGCGTTCGCTTCGTGAACATCATCTACGCGTCTTGGGACCACCACTCCAACCTCGACAACGAATTGGCATACAACTCACACGTCGTCGACCAACCCATCGCCGCACTCATCAAAGATCTCAAACAACGCGGCATGCTTGATGAAACCATGGTCGTCTGGGGATCCGAATTCGGCAGAACACCTCTCGGGGAGAACCGCGGCGGCGGCAAAAAACTCGGTACCGGCCGAGACCATCACCCATACACCTTCTCCATGTTCCTCGCAGGCGGCGGCATCAAAGGCGGGCAGGTCTACGGAGCCTCCGATGACATCGGATGGTCCGCCGAACAAAAACCCATGGAAGTTCACGACCTGCACGCCACCATGCTACACCTGTTCGGCATGGACCACCTCAAACTCACCCATCGATTCCAGGGACGCGACTTCCGCCTCACCGATGTTGCAGGCCACATCGTCCCTGAATTAATCGCCTAATCATCGCCCCGGCCCAATCATCTCCTCCCCCAAAAAAGCAACTACCTCAAAGGCCATCCTTCATGAACACCAGGACATTTATCATCACAGGCGCATCCAAAGGCGTCGGAAAAGCCCTCGACACACACTTCGCCGAGCAAGGCCACACCATCCACGCCCTCTCACGAACAACCTCTCTGCTCGACAACCTTGCAGCCCAACACCCCGACCACATCCAACCTCACACCTGCGACATAGCGGATTACACTGCAGTCAAAAACACCATTGACACAATCCTCACACAATCACCCCACATCGACATCCTCATCAACAACGCCGCCGTAGTTCAGAACATCCCCTTCACCGACCAACCTATCGAACGCATCGACCAAATTATCGATATCAATCTCAAGGGATCTCTCTACGTCACCCATACCCTCCTACCCGCGCTCATCAAACAAAAGTCCGGTCGCATCATCAACATCTCCTCCGTCGCCGGAACACACGGCATCGTCGGCCAGGCCGCCTACTGCGCATCCAAACACGGCCTCAACGGCTTCGCAGACACACTCGCACAGGAGCTTATCCAGCACAATATACACGTCACCACACTCTGCCCTGGCGGCATTGACACCCCCCTTTGGAACCCCGATAACCCTTATCCCGACGACATCAAACAGGTCATCCAACCCTCCGAAATCGTCAACCTCGTCGATTTCCTCCTCCAACAACCTGACAGTACCCTCCACAAAAAACTCGTCTTTTTTCCCACCATCGAGTGGCACTGATCTGTCACCTGCAAATCTACCTAGTCGCGCAAAGCCCTTTTTTTCCGAAACGCTCTTCCATTGACCTGCTATATCAAAATACCCGTCCGCCTATCTACGAAACGTCCAAAACAACCAAGCCGCAACACCAAACGTTCAAATCCATGCCAACTACGCAAAAACCACTTCACAAAAACATATCAATAAAACCCACAAGTCTTTTATTTACAATATGTTAGACAATATTGAATGCTGGCTGCCCACCTAATACAATCGTTCAAAACATCCCTCATTTGGACGATATTAATCATATGGTGAATCGCCTCCATTTTTCGCCCAAAGAATTAGGCCAGGCAATCGGCATCAGTGAATCCTCTCTCAAAAGGTGGATTGACGCGGGAAAAATCCATGCCTTCAAGACCGCCGGGGGACATAGGCGAATCTCCCAAAACGAGGCCATCCGGGTCATTCGCGAAGCCAAGCTCAACGTCGTCGAACCTCAGAAAATCGGCCTCGATGAAATCGGTGACATCCAAACCGACGACAGAGAGGAAACACAACACACCCTAACCCAGGCTCTCCTCGATGGTGATCATAAGCGCGTGAGAGGAACAATCCTCAGTCTTTACATCAACGGAAACTCCATCGCTGAAATTTGCGATGCCCATGTCTCCACCGCCATGACGCACATTGGACGCCTCTGGAAACACGATACCAAAGGCATCTACATCGAACACCGCGCTACGGCCATAGCAGTCCAGGCCCTCGGACAGCTAAACCTGGTTCTCCCGCCTCCACCGGAAAACGCCCCCCTGGCTGTCGGCGCCGCCCCTTCAGGCGACCCTTACATCCTTCCGTCACTTGCGGCATCACTTACGCTCACCTCCATCGGCTGGAAAGCCGTCAACCTCGGCCCGGAGACACCACCCGAAACATTAAACACCGCCGCCTTTGACTCAAACGCCTCCCTTGTATGGCTTTCCATCAGCGGAAATCTGAATGAACAACAGATCGCCAAATCCATCAGAGATTTGCAGCCACCCCTGCATAAGGCAAATCGAACACTCGTCTTCGGCGGCCGCGCCATCCAAAACCCGTTCCCTTACCTTGATGATAATACCCACCACATCAGATCAATGGCTGAACTCGAGGGCTTCGCCAAAGCCGCCCTCAACACCTTATCCCAAAACATCAAATGAAAACACATCCCCTTCGGCGTTTACACATCTAAATTCTTCACTTCCAAGGCATGATCCTCAATGAACTTGCGACGCTGCTCCACATTCTCACCCATCAATATCGTAAACAACCGATCCGCCTCCGACGCAGCCTCCATCGTCACACGCAACAATGTACGATTCTCCGCATTCATCGTCGTCTCCCACAACTGGTCCGCATTCATTTCACCCAACCCCTTAAACCGCTTCACCTCCATACCCTGACGCCCTACACCTTGAATCGCATCCACAATCTCGGCAATATTGGGCACATCCAGCACCTTCGCCTCGCTACCGCCGTTCTGATTCTCAATCGCATACTTCGTCGGAAGCTTCTCTCCGCTCACCGCAATTTCCTGGGTTAATCCATAATCCTCAATATCAATCCCCATCTCACCCAGACTCGGGAACAACTTCTCCAATTCCTTCACTTCATGCAATTCATTCCTCGTAACCTTGATCTTCTGACCGTTCGACATCACAAACGCCTCAGAAGTCATCGGATCAACCTGCACGCCCCGGCTCTTCATCTCCGCCTGCTCATCCGCCTCGTTCCAGAAAAACCAATCCTCTCCACGATACTGCACACGATAACGCGGCAACCGCCCACGCTCCTCTGGATCATTCCCACGCAATTCAAGCAATCGCAGAAATTCAATCCCCCGACGCTCCACGATACTTACCAGATCCGACAATTGATCCAAAAGCTTCACAGCCCCACGCAGTTCACTGTTATCCAGACGCCTCACCTCAACCCCTTCTTCATCGCGGATCACCAGACTCGACCCCTCCAATCCGAGTTCATTCAACGTCCGATGCAGCTTCTTCTCATTCAGCACATACTCTTTCTTTCTCCCACGCGTCACCAGATACAAAGGCGGCTGAGCAATATAGATCCGCCCCTGCTTCACCAACTCCGTCATATGCCTGAAGAAAAACGTCAACAACAGCGTACGAATATGCGACCCATCCACATCCGCGTCCGTCATGATGATGACCTTCCCGTACCGCAACTTCGAAATATCAAAGTCCTCACCTATCCCGCAACGCAACGCCTGGATAATCACCCGAATCTCCGCAAACCCCAAAACCTTATCCAGACGCGCCTTCTCCACATTCAAAATCTTCCCGCGTAAAGGCAAGATCGCCTGATACTCTCGATCGCGCCCCTGCTTCGCCGGCCCTCCCGCCGAATCGCCCTCCACCAGATACAACTCCGAAATATCAACATTATTCGACGAACAATCCGCCAACTTCCCCGGCAACCCCGCCGAATCCAACGCCCCCTTACGACGCGTCAACTCACGCGCCTTCCGAGCCGCCTCACGCGCCTGCAACGCAAGAATTGCCTTATTGCAAATCCGCTTCGCATCCGCCGGATGCTCCTCGCACCAGTTCGCCAACGACTCACCCACAGCCCCCGAAACCAATCCCTCCACCTCACCATTCAACAACTTGCCCTTTGTCTGCCCCTCAAACTGCGGATCAGGAATCTTCACCGAAATCACCGCCACCAGTCCCTCACGCCAGTCATCCCCACTCGGCGTACTTGCCCCCTTAAACAAATTGTTTTTTCGCGCGTAGTTATTCAACGTTCGCGTCAACGCTGTCTTGAATCCCGACAGGTGCGTTCCCCCATCCACGGTATTGATGTTATTCGCAAACGTCGTGATCAACTCTCGATAAGCATCCACATAACACAACGCTACCTCGCACGTCAACGTCCCTGCATCCGTCTCACTCTCCGAACGCACAGCAAACGCCTCATGCAGCGGACTCATTCCCTCCGTCTGGTGCCGAACCATCTCAATCAATCCCTCGTTAAATTGAAACGACTCCGATTTTCCATTAGGCCGCTCGTCGGACACCACAATCTTCACACCCGGATTAAGATACGCCCTCTCGCGAAGTCGCCCCGAAATCGTCTCATACGAATGCGTATGCTCCCCAAAAATCTCCACATCAGGATGCCACGTAATCTTGGTCCCCGAATGCTCCGATTCCCCCACCACCTTCAACTCCTCCTTAACCTCACCACGCTCAAACATAATCTGGTACAACGCCCCATCCCGCGCCACCTCCACCTCAAGCCAATCCGATAGCGCATTAACACATGACACACCCACACCATGCAACCCGCCCGATACCTTGTACGAATTCGAATCAAACTTACCCCCCGCGTGCAAGATCGTCATCACGATCTCAACCGTTGGCCGACCATTCAGATTCGGATTCTCATGCTTATAGGGTCCAACCGGTATCCCACGCCCATTATCCACCACCGTGATCGATTCATCCGCATTAATCATCACATGGATTTCATCACAATGTCCCGCAAGTGCTTCATCAATCGCATTGTCCACCACCTCCCACACCAGATGGTGCATACCGCGCGCATCCGTACCGCCAACGTACATCGCAGGTCGCTTACGAACCGCAGCCAGCCCTTCCAAAACCTTAATCGAATCTTCGCTGTAACTTGCCCCGCCGCCTTCAGCAACGGTCGCGCCGTCGCCATCCAGCGGCTTATTTTGCGTCTCATCCATGGACTTTGATCACTTGTAAAAAAGGTCAGAATCGTCTAACAAATCCCCGGAAAACAGGGTTCTCACGAGAGTAAGGATTATAGACCGATACCCCTCAATTCGCCAGCACTCAGAACCGACTTTTATCCCATTTTTCACCCAATAAACCCACATTTTTACACTGCGCTCGCTCCCTCATCCTTTCCTCCGCGAGACACGCCCAAAACACTCCTATTCACCCTCAATTTGCCACCTACACACCTTCCAAACTAAGCTAACAACCATGAAAGTTGCACTACTCGTCGACGATGGCTGGCTTCAACGCGAACCGGCAGTCCTGCGCCGACTCGCAATGGGCCTACGCGAAGAAAAAATCGACACATGCCTCTTCCTACCCGATACCATCAACGCCGAAAACATCAACCTCACCCTATGTGGCGAAATCTACTACTACTCCCCCTCAAACTGGGACGCCCTCAAAAACCGACGCATTAAATCCCTCATCCGCAACGTCTGCGAAACGGAGGAACCGTTTGACATTTTTCACACCCTCGATGGATCGCTTAACCAAACCGCAATCCGAATCGCCGCGGAATTCAACGCCGCCGCCCTTACAACCATATGGTCCAAAAGTCAGGCCGCCAATCTTACACAACCTCCTGCAAATACGCCGTTCGCAATCACGACCCCCACAAAACCCCTGGCCGATGCCGCACGCGCAACCCTCTCCAAGAACGCGATCATCAATTACGTGCCCCCAGGCGTCTACGCTTCGCCCAGCGACAACATCGCGCCCCCACTACTCAGCCCCCTCGATTCACTCGCCTGCCTCATCGTCGGCGACGGAAAACCCGACAACCAGTACCTCGAACTTCTCAAGGGCATGGCCGACAGAAAAGACAGTCTTCGTCACGCCATCTACTTCTTCTACGCCGCCCAATCCCAACAACACAAACTCTACTCACTTGCCAGCGACTTCAATTTGCTCAACCAGATCAGCTTCATCGACACCAATCCCGGCGAACGCTCACTGCTCATCCAGGCCGACGCCATCATCCAGCCGCAATCAATCGGCATCGCTCGCACACTCATCCTCCAATCCATGGCCGCCAAACGCCCCGTCATCGCCGCATACGATTCCGCCATCGACTTCCTCAAACACGAACACACTGCCCACCTCCTCACATCCCCCACCGCCGCCGATTGGGCCAGAATGCTCGACGCCCTCGTCGATGACAAGAATCGATTTATCCAACTCGGTGAATCCGCCTCGGTCTACATTGCCGAACACCACAAAGTCTCCGCATTCGTCGCGGGAATCGCCAACACCTATCGAAAACTCGTCCCCGAATCCATTAAGCTCAAAACATCCTGACCCTATTCAGATTCCGCGCGTTCAACATCAATTATTTCTTCAACGCACGCCTATCATTCGCCCATGCGTTTTCTCGTCACATGTCTCGCCCTCTTCTCACTCTTCATCCTCACCTACATCCTCTTCGGCGACCACTTCGAGCAAATGCTCACCGGCGATGAAGCCAAAGAATTCTTCGCCCAATACGAAACCTGGGCCCCCCTAATCGCAATCCTCCTCTTCATCACCGACATCCTCCTCCCCATCCCCGCGACCGCCATCCTAGCCACACTCGGCTTCATGTACGGCCCGCTCCTCGGTGGACTCATCGGAACCATAGGCTCACTCCTCGCCGGCACAATCGCCTACCTTCTCTGCTGCGCACTCGGCGATAACGCTGTCAAATTCCTGCTCGGGAAAAGACATTACCAACGTGCCC
>JANQQT010000295.1 GCA_028284925.1 Phycisphaeraceae bacterium
GTTGGGTGGGAGGCGGCGTATTGGGGCGCGTTGGGGGTGGGGTGGGGTTGCGCGAAATTGAAGGTGGGTTGAGATATTTTGCGTGTTTTTAGGGGTCGAAACGGGGTGAAATGGGAAAAATGGGGGTGGTTTTGGCGTGGAAATGGGGCGAAAGTGTGTTTTTTGGGGTGTTTTTGTGTGGAATAGCGACTGGTTTATGCGCGCCTTCGGAATTTTGAGGGACATTTAAGTGGAGTGAGGTTAGGGGCGTAAGGTATTGAAATTTAAGGATTTAGGGGGATTGTTGGTAATTATATACTACGCTCATCAAGCCCCCGGTACACCCTAAACTCACTTATCCCCGTCCCCCTTCTCCTCCTCTTCCGCCCGATCCTTCTCCCGCTCTTGTTCGTACTTACGTTGTTGGGCCTCCAGTTCGGGCTTGGGAACGCCGAAGAGACCCTTCATGGCAGTATCAAAGGCCGATAACGGCGCAGGCTCAGAAATGTTTTTTGGATCATTGCTCATGGAATACAGTATATCCGATAGAATCTGTACTCTCTATGGGATTGTCCTTTACAGAATTCGAGTCGTGGCTTTACGACAATACGAAAACGATAGAGGAGGATATATTCTGGACTCCCATATCCAATGATAACCATGAATCTGGATTTGGTTTTCGTGTATCCATCAAAAGTGCAATTGAATTGCCCGTGGAGCTTTCAGGGTACTTCAATCTGAAATCTAGAAAACTATCATTCAGCGTTATTCATAAAACAGAGGGCCGAATCTATGGTCTGTGTACTGGCGATGCGAAGCATAGGGAAGGGACAAAATGGATTTTCGGAAAGCACAAGCACCGTTGGGACGAGAGCGAGAAGCTAGGACATGTGTACGAGCCGAACGACATAACAGCGAAATGGGATCAAATTGAGGATGTTTTGAGACAGTTCGGCGCGGAAGCGAACATTACGCTAGAATGCGATATTGATGATCCGCCGTCACACCAAGAAAGGCTTTTCTGATGGTTTACCCATGCGAATTATTGGAAAAAAATCTTGGTTCTCTTTACGAGTGCGCCAGTTTGGGAGACTACTACCGAATCTTCACACCCCTCTTGTATCCAGATGGTGATTGCATTGGCGTATATTGTAAGCGAACGCCAACTGGCCAAAGCACAGCTATTACCGATCTTGGGAATACCCTTGCTTGGTTGCTTTCCAACTACACATCAAAGCGAATAAGCGGAAAACACAAGCAGATGATGTCGGAAATCGCATCACTTCATGGTGTTCAATTCGTCGATGGAGAATTGCTTGCGTGGTGTCAAGATGATAGCGATTTGCCTGATACGGTCATGCGTGTCGCTCAAGCTGCTATGAGAGCATCTGATATTCGATACCTTTTTCGATTCAGCGAAAAGCATGATTCAGTCAAAGATGTTGCAGCTTTCTTGAAGTCAAAAGAGGATATTGTTACAACGCCTCACTATTCGATTACAGGGGATAGCAGTAAACAGCGTGATTTTCATTTTCATACACGTGCAGATAAAGTTCAGTCCCTTGTGTTGTTTATCGAAACCAGCGAGTCAACTGAGCGATATAAAGCAGACCAGGCATTTGTGGCGTGGGATGACACGTTGAGTACGATCAAAGAGTTGGGGATTGATAGGCGGATTTCGCTAATTGATGACAGCCGCCGACCCGTTAGCGAATGGGAGCCAAAGTTACTTGGTCGAGTTTCCGATGTGCTGTTTTGGAAAAAAGATCACAACCATAATGACCTTCTGAAACTTATCCGCACTCGCCCTGCCGCATAGTCCTTCCCTTCAACGCCTCATACGTCAATCTCCTACCCTGAACCATTCGCATCACCTTCGCAAACCGATCCCCATCCGTCATTTTCCGATCGTTGAATCGTCTGCACTGCTCATCGAGATAGGCGTTTAGGTGTTCAGGCGCAACCGCCACATACGTACCACTCAACGCACGTTTCAGCAACGCCCAAAAGTTTTCCAGACCGTTCGTATGCACACGGCCCCTCACGTAAGCGACAGAGTGGTCAATCATCTTGTGGATGTATTCGTCTCGAAGCGTGCGATATGACCGGAGGTAATCCGTGTAGATCGATGCGCCCTTCTCGACGTTCTCGTCAATTATGCGGCGTAGCGTTTTGGCGCGGTTGTTTTTGATGACCCGAGCGCGAACGTCACCGCCTCGCTCAAGCAATCCCTGAACAATCGCCTTGTTTACAACGCCCTTCCCGTTCCACTTTCGACGGGCCTTCTTGCGCTTCTCGCGGTGCATGTTGTGGAGTCGGCCACCGACGTAGCTCTCGTCGCTTTCAATCTCACCCTTTATTTTCTTGAACGATTTGGTTTTCATCGCCAGCCGGATTCGGTGCAGCATAAACCACGCGCTTTTCTGCGTTACACCCAAAGCGCGGGCAAGCTCGCATGAGCTTATACCGTTCTTGGCGTTGACGATGCACCATACGGCCACGAACCACTTATCGAAGCCCAAAGGCGAGTCCTCGAAGATCGTCCCCACCTTGCACGAAAACTGCTTGCGGCAGTCTTTGGATTTGCACTGGAACATCCGACGCGTCTTAATCTCGCCGACGTGATCGCTTCCACACTTGGGGCAGGTGACGACGCCATCGGGCCAGAGAATACCCTTTATATACTCATGGCAAACGTCCAAATCAGAGAAGTATCGGACGGCTTCGAGTAACGATTTGGGGTGGTTTTTATCCATAACGCCCACAGTATAGGGCTATGGGTTTGATGAGTCAAGTATATAGTTACCGGATTGTTGGGATTTGGCGAAGGCGCTGTGCGCATGAGGACTGCGCTTTTACAATATGTAAGATCGTCCATGAAAAATTGGAGTGAATGAGGTTGGGTCGCACCTTGATCTGAGCGTCTGGATTCCGCGTTGTGCGTAACGGTTGCCGAGTCGATCGGATTTCTATACGACGAATAATCTCGGCGCGTGGTTCGACTGTGAGGTTGGATAGAGAAGTTGGTGGGGGGGCGTGAAGTGGTGGCGTTGGCTGGCGTGTCAAGGTAATTGTTGATGTGCCCGTTGGTCTGCCGTGAGGGTGGGTGCGAATTGGACAGGTTGGGACTGATGCGATTAGCAGGTTATGTTTCAAGCTAATGTATTCGAGAGAGTTTTTTGTGTATTCCGGAGAAGGCATCCGTTGTGTTTTATCCCAGACGTTAATTGGAAAGACGAAGTTCATGACCGATGACCGAGGAAGAGGGATCCGTGCCTCGCGGGCACCGGTAGTGGTCTCGATATGCGGCAAGACCAAATTCCAGAAGATTCGTGGCTCGTGGTGGATGCAGAATGGGCTCCACGTATCCACGTCAGCCAAGGGGCTGGAGATCTTTGTGAATGGAGGTGATCTGATAAGAATTGAGGAATTTGACCGTTCCCTGAATCCAAAGCGCTGTCAGAAACGAACAGGTTGGCATGATGAGCAGAAACCTACCCCTCTATCGTGCCCTGATGTTGGCGGCGACCATTCTTTTGGTCGGCGCCAGCGCTTCGGCAGAATCCAATCATGGTGAACGGCCTCTCGTGCTCACCGAGTTTGACGAGAAGAACCTTTCGGCGGCCTGGAAGACTGTCAATGACAACGTCATGGGTGGTCGATCGAAGGGAGGGCCCAAGTTTGGCCAAGGCAAGCTGGCGTTTACCGGCGCGACGAATACGAATGGTGGGGGATTCTCATCGATACGGACGAAACCCGGAAAGTATGATCTCTCCGGAAAGGCGGGCCTTCTGATCCGTGCCAAGGGTGATGGTCGAACCTATAAGGCTGAACTGCGAACCGATGTGACCCGGGGGCGGTGGAGCATTCCTTTTCGCGCGGATTTCAAGACCTTTAAAGGTGAGTGGCGGGAAGTATTTATACCCTTCGAGTCCTTTACTCCTTCGTTTCATGGTCGTCGGCTGAGCAATCCCCCCGCTCTTGATGTGGCCAAGGTGAGTTCGTTTGGATTTATGATCTACGACAAGAAGGACGGGGCATTTAATCTGGAGGTTGACTGGGTGAAGGCGGTAAGCGGTAAGTCTGTGTCGAAGAATAAGGGAGAGTCCGGTTCCATCGTCGATCAGGTGCTGAAAGACGGAAGGTTTAATACACTTGCGACCGCCTTGACCAAGGCTGAACTTGTCAAAGTACTGCAGGGAAAGGGGCCGTTCACGGTATTCGCGCCTACGGACAAAGCGTTTACCAAATTGCCGAAGGGCACGGTGGCGGAACTCCTGAAGCCAGAGAATCGGAAGAAGTTGCAGGCTGTGCTAAGGTACCATGTCAGTGTCGGTAAGACAGGTTTAGCGGCCGCGTTGGGCGCGGGAAAGGCGAAGACCGTTCAGGGCCAGTCGTTGACGGTCGTTTTTTCCAAGGGTCGTGTCAGGGTCAATGATGCATCGATTCTTGATGCGGATATCCAATGTTCCAATGGCGTGGTTCACGTGATCGACACGGTTCTCTTACCGCCGAAACCCAAGAATGACATTCTGAGCGTTGCCAAGCGTGCCGGATCATTCACTACGCTACTCGCAGCCGTGAAGGCGGCGGGGCTGGAAGAAGGGCTCTCGGGCCAAGGACCGTACACGATTTTCGCGCCAACCGATGAGGCATTCAAGGCGCTTCCCAAAGGTACGGTTGAAGAGCTGCTGAAGCCAAAGAACCGAACGCGCCTAAAGACAATCCTTGCCTATCACGCCATTGCCGGGCAGGTTTCGGCGGGTGACGCTTTGAACGCGAAAAAGGCTGAAACATTGAGTGGCATGTCGGTTAAATTCGGTATTGCCAACGGTGTTCTGCAGGTCAACGGGGCAACGATTCGAAAGACCGACATTAAGTGTGATAACGGTGTGATCCACGTCATTGATGCCGTGCTCCTGCCCCCGGCGCGTAAGAAACCAGGCCGTGCCGTGACAGCCACAGCCCACGCCTCTCCGACTGAACTCATCGAGACGGCGATCAAGCGCGGCGTCCCGATATTCAATGCCGGGAACTCCGAAAAGTGCGCCGCTATCTACAAGGATTGCCTTGTGGCACTTTTGAAGAGTGAATCGTTGGATGCGAAGATGCGAATGATGCTGAAGAAGCTTTTGGATCGTGCGGAACAAACTCACAGTTCCTACCTTCGCGCGTGGCAGTATCGAAGCGGACTGGATTATGTTTATGCGGCACTTTCTCGATCCTGATGAACGTTATAAAGTGAACCAAGTAAGTAATTGGATGGAGCAGGTTTTCAAATCAAAAACAATTTGGAGATGGAAATACAGAGTGCCGCAGACGTTGGTATGCGGCACTCTTTCAATTTAATTTGATTACGTAAGACGTGTGTTTCTCAATACTCTCGGCCGGGCCAATTGCTCCACCACGTTTGAAACTGTTTCAGTTGTGTTTCAGCATAGATGCGCTGACTGGTGGTCAACGTATCCGTCGGGTTTATCTGCAACTTGTATTCATTGGCGCCCAGGCATACGAGCAGGTGCTTGTAATAAAGCACCAGATCCGGCCCTTCATCAAAACGAGACAGCACGGCCAACGCATCATCCAACTCGGCCGCGAATCGACGGGCCTTCTCGTCTCCCGCTGCCGCCGCATTGCAGAGCGCTACCAGTTTCAGGACTTCCTCCGGAAGACAATTCCCTATCCCGGTGATCGCTCCGGATGCACCACAGCGAACAATGCCGTGAAAAACCTGGGTATCGACACCGGCCAATAAGAGGATATCTTCATCGGCGTGTGTGATGTGTTCCGCGGCGTAACTCAGGGAATCCCTGCCGCCAAATTCCTTGAATCCGACCAGGTTTTTGAATTCTGCGTGCAGGTCAAAGAACAGATCAGCCCGCGTCTCAAATCCGTAGTATGGGCTGTTGTAAATGACTGCGGGAATCTCCGGAGCGGCGGCAAGCACGCCCGCAAAATGGGCGCGCTGGGCGGTCGATGATGTGCCGCGCGACAAGACACGCGGTATGACCATCAGGCCCGCAGCGCCTACCTGCTGTGCATGCTTCGCGTGTGCGATTGCCTGACCGGGATTCTGTGCCCCTGTGCCCACAATCACCGGAACGCCCGCCTCCGTCAATATTCGCACGCCTTCCATACGCTGCTCGTCAGACAACAGTGGCCAGTCTCCCATAGAACCACAATAGACCACTCCACTCATACCAACTTTCATGAGGCGCTGCGCGGACTTCAACAACGTCGCAAAATCCGGCGTCCTGTCGTCGTGGCAAGGCGTCATTAACGCTGGAACCGTTCCTCGAAATACCTTCGTATCCATAATCGTCTCTTCCGTATGTAAACAAGCAGGCGCAAAGATTACAGCGATTCTCTTCCATTGGCCCATATATGGCGATTGTTAAGCGCGATGTTGTGTAAGTTCCGGATCAGACCCATTCAACGACCAGACAAAGAACGGCAGGGCGATACCATGTCGATCGTTGCATCAATGGGCGATACTGGACTCGAACCAGTGACTTCCTCCTTGTAAGGGAGGCGCTCTAGCCAACTGAGCTAATCGCCCGGGTGGTTATCCTATCCCCGGTTTGCGGCTTAGTCCGTGCGGGAAAGAATCTCAAGCAGGTGGAACCCAAACTGCGTCTGTACCGGTCCGTGAACCTCACCGACCGCATCATTGAAACAAACGGTATCAAATTCCTTTACCATCTGACCCGGTCCAAATGTTCCCAGGTCACCGCCTTGTTGTCCCGATGGGCAAAGCGAATGCTCTTTGGCCATATCACCAAAATCGGCCCCACCTTCAATCTGCCCCTTCAGATCGTTGCATTCCTCCTCCGTCTTTACCAGAATATGTCGAGCATTACATGTTGCCATGATTCAAGCCTTTCGTGTGTAGGGACTTCGATGCCATGTCGACCAACCGTGTGACCGACCCGGACGGTGCCATAGCTTAGCGAGTCCATACACAACATCCACTGACTGAATTGTTGGCATGAATTTAGCCGACTGCGTTTCACATTCATGTCTATGGCGGCGTAGCGACGGCCTGCAAACGGTATTGATCTTATCCCGAGTCGCGCATGTTCGTGATGTGGAAGGCGTGGATGGCGACTGTCGGAATCCCTTGACCATCTTACGAAAATAACTTAGGATATTAAATACGCTTACGTATTAAATTAATCGGAGGAGTCCCCCCATGTATAACACCACCTTTTGTCGAGTCGTGCAAACCTGTGGCGCCGTTGTTGCCGTACTCATTTCGACGGTTGTGGACGCCTCAGATTCAGAAGACCTTGCTTTTCACGAGTCGCGTATCAAGTCAAAAATCAGACGTTTGCAGTCACAGCTTGCGCAGAACCGAGTAGCTGTTTCCACACAGCGGAAACGTGAAGACGCCGCCGATGCTGACGCCGCCGCGCTCCAGATCCATCTGATCGAGTCTCGTCGTCGTCTCGAAGTGACCAGCGCTGATCTTGCCCGCGCAAAAATCCAATACGACATTGCGCTTATCCCTGTGAACAAGGCGAGGGCGGTTAACGATAAGGTTCAAAGGGCTGTAGCCCAATACGAACAGGAGCAACGGACCGCGTTTAGGAAGTCGAGCGCGTTTTCCTCGTTCCGCCGTGCTATTTTCAAAGCTGCTGAGGATGTCGCCGGCGCCCGAAGAAGTCTTAAGGCCAACGCTCTCAAAGATGCGGACTACAAAGTCCTTCTTGCCCAACGCAACGCGTTGAGCCGGCGTATTTCCACCCAACGAGCCGCCCGGAAGCCGGACAACAAGGTCATTGTTCGACACGCCCTTGCGCTGGTTCGCATCGACACCAAACTCAACGACCTGAAGTCTCAACTTGCAGTCACGGACACGGGTTTGCGAGACGCTTTGAACGAGCAGCATCGATCGAAGAAGGCATTCGATGATCTCAAAAAGGATTTTGAAACGGATCTCGCCACAGACCCGGTGTTTATCAAACTCAAGTCCGCCCATGTCACAGCCCAAAGCGCGCTCGAATCCGCTCGGAGGAAGGCTGAGCCCGCACGCATCACCTATTCCGTTGCTGCCGATCGCCAGTGCAAAGCAGAATCCGAACTCTCTTCCCTATGCGCCAAGCACGCCGTCGCCATCAGTCGGCGCCAAGTCGCGCGCCAGGCCATCGCATCGCTGGACTATGAGCGGATCGAACTTGACCGACGCATTGATCAGCTTCACGAGCAACTTGACCGCCTTGCCCGTCCGGCCGCCCACTGACAAAACGAAATGGATTCCTCGGGGAGCAACGTCGACTCAACTGCGAGCTATGACAAAACCTAAGGCAAATCGTCTCGCCGGGAACGCCAACGGCCCGTTAAGCGGCAACCGGTGCGCCGATAAGCGTACCGAGATTATCTTCTATAAACTCGCTGAGTCCGATGCAAAAAAAACGCCCGACGATTGCTCGTCAGGCGTTAATTTTTCCATTCAACCGACCCCCACCTGAATCATGCCCCTTCAACCTCACCGTCCGATTTCTCCAACTCTCCAGTTCCTCCATTATCGCCTTCATCATCCAATCGCGTACCGGCAAACTTTGTCCCAACCAGGAGCATTGGTGATGCGATTGCGATCGAACTGTAAGTTCCCACCACGACACCCACGACCAATGCCAGGGCGAAGTCGTGAATCCCTTCGCCGCCAAACGCATACATGATAAATACCGCGAGGAAGGTCGTGAAACTTGTCAACACGGTTCGGCTGATCACCTGGTTAATGGATTGATTGATCACCTTCGGCGACGCAACGGCAAGTTTACCCCGGTTCTCACGAATTCGGTCAAACAACACAATCGTATCGTTCAGCGAATAACCAATAATTGTGAGCAATGCGGCGATCGTCGCCATGCTGATTTTCATTGGGGAAAACAAGATCACTTCCGCCAAACCCGGCATGGCGGTATATACGATCCCCGACAACGCAATCACACCGAGTGCAATTGAAACATCATGCACCAGCGCCACGATTGCCGCGAGGCCATATCGAATTGATCCAAATCTGAACCAGATATACGCCACAATCGCCAAGACACTCAATATCAACGCCACGATTGCGTTGTCACGAATCGTCTCGGCGGCTGTTGGTGTGAAGTTCGTCACCTTTGAAAACGTTTGCTTGTCCACCAGTGCGGCGCGAATCAGTTTCCATTCCGAAGCCGCAAAATTATTCAGCCATGTTGTCCTGGTATCCGCACCGCTGGAGTTAAATCGAGGATCATTGACCAATATGACCGCACGTGTCACACCGATATTTCCGTCTGCGTCCTCTTCGCTTTCCAGTTCAATTACGCGTGTTGTTCGGTGTTGCTGTTCGATGAAGTCCGGCTTCAATCGCATTGTCTTGATGCGATCTTCAATCTGCTTCAAGCCGATTAATCCACCTGTACTCGGGTCTTTCAGATCATTGATCAGGATTGCGACACCCGTTCCCTTGTAGTCGCTCACATCTACCGGAGAATTTACGCCGGGAATGACCGCACTCAGAGGCAGTGCGCCGTCATTATTCACCGCAGCGCCTTCCCTGGGTTCCACGGGAAAAATCTGCTTGCCTTTCAATGTCGCGACCTGATTCTCGTTCTGGTCACTTCCCTCAAAAACCATTGCCGGTCGAATTGCGAGCTTTGCTCCCAAGGCCTCCTCCAGTTTGGTTTGAACCTTTTCCGTATCGGCTTGCGTCGTGACGATGGAAAAACTGCCGTACTTGCCGTTCTCATCAGCTTCGCCCACCGCGATCGGCGTCGCCTCAGGCAAATCCTCCTTCAAGTCCTTCAAGACTCCATCGATGTCCTTGCGTGACATCCGTGAATCATCTTTCAGGTCGATCACTACCTCGGTACCGGCCTGGAATTCGATCGAAAGTAACTCGCTTCCACGACTCACGGCCATTGAGATACTTCCGACGACCGCGATGACACTGATGCAGAAAAAGATCTTTCGCTTGTCAATCCAGTTGATGCTTGGCGAAAGCATTTTGTGAATGGCCGGAACGGCGGTCGGCAACATTGTCAGCTTACGCTTTTTCGAACTCACCAGCGCGAAATAAGTCTCAAAGATCACACGCGTCATGAACATCGCTGTAAACAGCGTCGCACAGATTCCGATCCCCAGTGTCACGGCAAAGCCCTGCACATCGGCTGAGGCGGTATAACCCAGAATGAAACAGATAATCAGGTTGGTCATATTCCCGTCGATGATCGACGAAAATGCCCGCTGATATCCCAGCCTGAGTGATGTCGACATATCGCTGCCTGTTGCCAGCTCCTCACGGATACGTTCATAGATCAGTACGTTGGCATCCACGCACATACCGATCGTCAACACGATTCCTGCAATACCCGGCAACGTAAACGTCGCCTGCAACGATGCCATGATGCCCAGAATGATGACCAGGTTCGCCAGCAATGCGGCATTGGCCACTCCGCCTGCGAAGAAGTAATAGATCATCATGAAGATCATCACCGCGATCAACGCCCCGAAGGCGGCCTGGTATCCAAGGCGTAGATTCTCGGCCCCGAGCGATGGTTCTATCACGCGTGTTTCCAGTGGGTTTTCCGGCAATTTACCTTGCAAGCTACCTGCCGAGAGCGTCCTCAGAAGATAATTCAATTCACTCTCACTGAATCCTCCGGTCCCTCCGGTGATAATACCGCTGTCTCTGATTTGACCGTTAATCCGGGGCCACGAATAAACACGGCCGTCCAGAACGATCGCCATCTGACGTTTAAGGTTGTTCTTGGTCAGATCCCCCATCATCTCGGCGCCGACCGTGTCCATCTCGAAACTCACCGCCGGGAAACCCGTGTCATCTTGGCCAGGCGAGGCGCGCTTCAGTTTCCATTGAAGTTCAGCACCGGGTTCATGGATCAATCGACGCTCCGGAACATTCCATAACAGCACATAGTAATCATCGCCGTATTTTGCCCCGACCACATTTCCATGAACCCGGAAGAAGTTCGTTGTTTCTTCTTCCAGTTGTTTTTGGTAGAAGGCGAAAAGTTTCTTGCGTGATTTTCCGGTCGACTTGGCTTCGTTGGACACCGCGTCTTCGACGTTCTTTAACGGGTCATCGATGCGGAACCAACGCATATCCGCTGCCGGATTCTGTCCCGCAGGGCCTTTTTCGGTCAGCTCCTTACGACGCCTGTCAGCGTTCTCTTCGCTGATTTCGCTTCCCGGATCAACGGTAATTCGGAAACCCAATACACCCTGACCGCGCAACATGCGTTTGATATCATCCGGGCCATCCAAGGGTTGTTTGCGGTCGCTATAGGTATCCCACGCCTGCACGACCGCATCAATCTCCTGGATACGCGTTGAATAGAGATCCTTGAGTCTAGCCAGTTCCTTCTCCCTCGCGCTCGAACCCGCCACCGGCTTGCGACTGTCATCCAGATCGCGCTTCTGGGACATCGTCAACATCGTGCCCACACGCGTTCGGTCGACCGTCGTTGCCATCAGGGCATCCATCGCCTTGCCAAACGCACTTTGGTGCTCAACTTCCTCTTCCGTCAGCTTTCGCCACTCCGGGTTTTCAGTCGCCTTGCCCGGTTCAACCTTACCATCATCAAACAGCTTCTGAATCTTCCCCTGAACATCCGAGAGTTTCTTGTCAATCGCGATCAAATCGTCGATCAGCTTTGTTCGGGCGTCAATTCCCTTCACCAACGAATCGAGCGAATCGCGCTTTCCATCTTTCTTCAGCGAAGCGAGTGCCCGACGAATCTCCGATCGGGTGATATTCCCCGTCTCCAACTTGTCGAGCGCTGCTCGATAAGCATCCTGCAATGCACGCACATCCTTACTCGCGTGCGGCATCACAATCTTAATGCGATAACCCGTCTCCACCGAAATTTGAATGTTACGCACACCTGTTGGGTCCAGACGTCCGCGAATGACGTCGATGACCGTCTTGACGATTCCGTCTTTTTCCCCCTCCTCCACGTCGTCGGCAAACTCGACGCCGTATGTCAGGACGGTGCCGCCCGCCAGGTCCGGTCCCCTTACGAGTCGTTGATCGGGCGGCCACATCTCCAGGCCGCACATGAGAATCACAAAAACAACCAGTATCGATTTCCACGTAAGCTTATTATCCATGACTATTCCAAACTTTACGGATTGTGGTTCCTGTTCAGTGTGAACAAATCAGCATCACACCTTTATTACGTTCAATTAAGTTCCCGTTCATACCCATGCTTATCTTTGGCGTCTGATACGTATTTCAAGATCAAACAAAACAGACCGGCAAGCGACAATACCCCGAATGCGGTTAGCATGACAATTAACCACGATTGTGCGCCAGAGGTATGTCCACTATCAGATATGGCATCTGACTTATCATTGACTCGAACCTGTGTTTCTTCAGGATTCCGGGTCGTTGGCCTGGCGCTTGAACGCAAAGCAGTCAACAGATAGCTGACTTCGTCAGCCGAATACCCACCTGCGCCTTTGGTCAAAATACCGTTGCCCCGGATCGGTGATCGTATCGTTGCCCATGAATAGACCTGACCATTGACGGTAATTGCCATCATTCTTGTCAGGTTTTGTTTTGTCAAGAGATGCATCATTTTCGACCCGGTTTCATCCATCTCAAAGCCGACTGCGGGCAATCCCTGATCGTCCTGTCCGGCGTATGCCCTGGCGAGGCGCCATGTTTCCTTACTGTCGGATTTATTGACGAGGCTTCGGTTAGACGTGTTCCAAAGGAGGATGTAATAATCCTTACCCTGACGTGAGCCGATGGCGTTGTTGTATTTTCTGAAGAATGCAGAGGTGTTTTCTTCCAGCTCATTCTTCAGCTCCAGAAGGTTTCTTCGTTGAGGCGAACCGGCACTCTTGAGTAGAGATGAAGGGTCATTGATCCTAAACCATAGCATTTTTGCCGATACGCTCTGAGCGGTCGGGCCTGCATTCGCAAGCTTTTGACGGTAAATCGCTTCCTCTTTTTGAGTCAGATCCTTGCCCGGCTCCACCGTCATGCGAAAGCCAAGAGAACGCCATCTTGTTTCCCAGGCATTACGTACGTTCGAGGTCGGTGCTATTGACTTGTGCGTGCGCCGCGCAGGCTCGATATTATTGTGGTCAGCCATGCAGATTGCAGGCGTGGTTTCGTTTTCACGTCTATGAATCCAACACTGACTATCTAAATTGGGTGACTTTCGGACCACTCTTTCACTCGCCCCGCGAACTACTCTTTCTCCAGCCACATCCCACTCCGCCCGCCCCCAGCCGTCACACGTCCCGCTTGAGTCAATAGTGATTCCCGCCCCATCTCCCATCTGCTTAATCTTCTCACGAATCAGCCGCAATTCCTTATCGGCCTCCGCCAATTGTTCCACCAGTTGCTTGCGTCCTTCGACACCCGTAATCGACGCGTCCAGACCGCGATAATCATCGACGGATCTTCCCCGGCTCAGAATCTTCTCGATCTCGCTGCGTGAAAAGTGCTTTTTCCTTAACTCCTTCATCGCGGAATCATCCTGGTTCCGCATCGCCAGTGGATTCTCATCTCCACAGCTCATCGATACCACGCGATTTCCATAAGCGCACAAACACATCACCCCAAAACCCAGCAGGATCGCCAGGCCCACGATAAATGTATTGTTATGCCTCTTCGTCATTAGCCACGTTGTACTGCGATTTACTTTTCGTCTACCGGTTTTCCATCCGGCAGGACTGCTGCGATCGCGCCCTTGGCAAAGTGCATGCGCGTGTTGTTCGACTCGTCAATCTTCAGAATGATCTCCGATTCGCGAATGTCGGCAACCTTGCCCACGATGCCGCCAATCGTCTGCACACGATCACCCTTCTTCATGCCCGCGATGAGTTTTTCTTTCTTCCTTCTTTCCCGGCGTCCACCCCATGAGGTCAGGATCACCACAAACAGGATAATCGCAAGAAACGGGAGCAGCATCCCAAACATGCCCGGGGATTCGGGTTGCGTCGGTTTGCCTTCCTTCACATCCTTGGTGGTTGTGTTCGACGTTTTTGTGTCAGAATCGCTTTTTCCATCCCCGATTGAATCAGGTTTTGCGGTCTTGCTCCCGTTGCCTTGTCCCTCCGCCAGTGTTAAGTTGAAATACCACTGCATGTGGTCGCTCCAGTTCTGCATGTCACGCATGTGACACGTCCTATACCAATCCAAACTTCCCTAAACAATCCCCCGACTGCCGGGGCTGGAAGAGATGCCGGCGACGGGCAAACAGCCGGTCCGGTTCGACAATGTACGGTCAGGCATCCATATCCAGCACAGGCCGATTTGCCCCCACGATGGACCAGTCATCTTTACGGATCGCCTCCCGGATGTCCACCATCAACCGCTGAAAATATCGGATGTTATGGATGCTCACCAGCATCGGCCCGAGCATCTCATCCGCCATGAATAAGTGCCGAATATATGCCCGGCTGAACCGCCGACAGGTCAGGCAATCGCACCCTTCCTCCATGGGCCGGGCATCCTCTTTATATTGCGCATTCCGCAGCCGAATTTGTCCTTGTCCCGTAAATGCATTCCCATTTCGCCCGTTCCGAGTAGGCAACACGCAGTCAAACATATCCACGCCTGCCTTTACTGCTGCAACGATATCTTTTTCATACCCCACGCCCATGAGGTAGCGGGGCTTATCCCGTGGCAGCCGGGGGGCGGTGTGCCGTGTGATCTGCATCATTTTCTCGTGCCCCTCACCCACGGCTACGCCGCCGATGGCATATCCGGGCAAATCCATCTCCACGACCCGTTCGGCGCATTCGCTTCGCATGGCCAGATCCGTCCCGCCCTGCACAATTCCGAAAAGCGCCTGGGCGTCGTTGTTGTGCGCATCGACGCTTCGTTTCAGCCAATTGACTGTTCGTTCCACAGCCTGGCGGTTGCGTGTGTCGTACTCCTTGTCTGAGACGGCATGGCGTCCAGCGGGGCTTTGGCCATCAATATCCGTGATTTTGGCCGGCGGGCAGTCGTCGAAGGCCATGATAATGTCGGCCCCGAGATCGTTCTGAATGCGCATCGAGTCTTCGGCCTCCATGCGTACCATCGCGCCGTCAATTTGGCTTTTAAATGTCACTCCCGCGTCATTTAGCTCGTTTATGTCCCCCAGACTGAACACCTGGAACCCTCCGGAGTCAGTCAGAATCACTCCATCCCAGTCCATGAACCGGTGGACGCCGCCCATTTTCTTAACCAGTTCGCTCCCGGGTCGCAACATCAGGTGATATGTATTATTGAGAATCACCTGGCTCCCGGTTTCTCTAACCACTTGTGGCAAAAGGCCTTTTACGGTTCCTTTTGTGCCCACGGGCATGAATGCGGGTGTATCAAACTCTCCGTGGGGCGTCGTGACCTTGCCCAATCGCGCACGACACCCTTTGGTGTCCTCAGAATCTCGTTTTTCGTCTGAAACAGACGATTCCGCCAAGATTTCAAATCCAAAACCACTCACGCGCCGATCATAGCACCCGCCCCCCGGATTATCGCGATATTCCATTAATGATGCGGTCTTTCCTTTGGGACAGACCAGACACGGCATTGGGCGTACGGCCTAAATACTTATTTTGAAATGATTTACATCGTTCCTATCCACTCAGTCGATCTGTGTCGTCCTGCAGGATCTTCTTTTCCCGTTTTGACAAACTTGCCAGGCCCTCACGATGTACTTTGTCCAATACCCGGTCGACATCCTCCCGGCGCTTGCGTTCCTTTTTGGCATCCTTCTGTCTCGCCGCCTGCTCACGCCTTGCCATAACCTCTGATGGCGAGAGTTTTCGTATCGATCGCAACTTTGTCGTCCAATTTAACATCCACAGGTTCTTGATCAGTATGAATCCCAAAATAGCTCCGCCGATGTGCGCCGCTTCTCCCCCGGCATTGCGGGAACCCGCCAGCACTGAAATGACGGCTATGCCCATGAATACCAGCACCATTGTCCGCATTTGCATCGGAATAGGCGGAAAAATCAGCATGACGGTTTGCCTTGGCGCGATGCACGCAGCCGCGGCGAGCACACCAAATATCGAGCCTGATGCGCCTACGAGTGCGGTAGCGGCATCTACCCTTAACAATCCCGGTATGAATTGAAGCAGGACCATGAACACCGCACCGCTTGCGCCGCATAGGAGGTAGAAAACCAGGAACCGCAGGCTGCCGAGGTGGGCTTCGACCATTCTCCCGAAGAAGAATAAGCCGATCATGTTAAACAAGATATGAAAAAAATCGGCATGGCTAAATTGGTAGGTCAGAATACGCCATAACTGAAGTTCCATGAATGCTTTTTCAATACTGAAGTAAAAATACTGAATAGGCGTCAGGGCAGATGCGCGGGAGCTTCCATGAAACACACCGTCCAACAGAAAAACAACGATGTTGATAATCATCAGCCAGGTAACGACTGATTTGCCGGTTAGCCGTCCGCCGAAGGGGCTGCGGGGTTGATCCTGGTAGTAGGGGCGTTCGTAGTAAGCCATGGTTTGGGCGGGGATGTTGGATTGGCGTGATTACCAGATCCTGTCGAATCGGACGTTTCGCGTTAGTTGGTCAGGTATCTGTAGTGGAGTATTGCGGCGATGGTCTTGGCGTCCTGAATTTCGCCATTTCTGATCATATTCAATGATTCATCCATTCTTACGGTATGGACGTCGATTCGTTCGTCTTCCTGGAGTTTTTGGCCGACGTGTTTCAGGTCGGTGGCCACGAATGCGTGCATCAGTTCTGTGCTGATGCCGGGGCATGTGTAGAATCGGCAAAGTGGACGTATATCTGCAGCGATATAGCCGGTTTCTTCGGTTAGCTCCCTGGCGGCACAAACGGCGGGATCTTCCCTGTGATCGAGCGTACCGGCGGGCAGTTCCCACAATTCTTTCTCGACGGCATATCGCATGACGCGAATTAAGATGACTTCGTCCGGTGAAAGGAGAGGAAGTATGATTGTCGATCCCGGATGGATCACGATATCGCGATGTGTTTTGCCGGAGGTCGTTCCCCGAGAGGGCGTGGTTTCGAGCAGGTCAACGTTGAATTTGAGTCCATCGTAGACGCGTTTTCTTGAGGGTATCAGGTCATTCATGTGGCGGATCATACGGGAGGGAGCGGATGCGTCAAATATCCGGTGTGGGTGATTGTCAGCCTTTTATACCGGCGTTCTTACCGATGTATTCGGGTCGCATGTCGTTGATGAAGGGGAGTTCGCCGCGATATTCGTCGACGGTGATGGGTGTGACATTCGCGGTAATGGCTGTTTGGTCTTCGCCGGCATCCGCGATGATCTGGCCGGAGGGCGCGATGATCATGCTTCGGCCGCAGTATTGGTATGTCGGGTCTGATCCGCAGCGGTTGACGCCAACGATGTAGCACTGGTTTTCGATCGCTCGTGCGATGAGAAGTGAGATCCAGTGATTAATGCGCGGGGCGGGCCAACTGGCAATGACGGTCATGAGCGTGGCGTTCTTGTGTGCAGCGTGTCGGAAGATCTCGGGAAATCGAAGGTCGTAGCAGATGAATGGAGCCACGGTGAACTCCGCCCAGTTAAACGTGAGGATTTGACTTCCCTGTTCGTAGTGATCGGTTTCGCTGCCCAGGGTGAAGGTGTGTATTTTTGAGTAGCGTGCGAGAGATTGTCCTGCGGGATCGAAGATTACGGCTTCATTTTTTCCACGAGCATCTGGTAGTTCGGTTGTGACGCCGCCCATGACGGTGGCGGCGTGTCGGACCGCGAGGTCGGCGAGGAACATTTCCGAGGGGCGTTCGGTACCTTCGCAGATTCTTCGAACATTCATGCTGAAGCCTGTTGAGAACATTTCCGGAAGGATGATGAGTGCGCCCGGCTGAATCTCAACGTCTTGAAGCAAATCGCGAATCCGGTCAAAATTCGCTTGCTTATCTTCCCAATTCATATCGTATTGACAGGCGATTATCTGGGGCACGGTTTGTGTTCTCATCGTTGGGGGGAATGGCAGCCTGAATTGCGAGGACAATGTATCAAAATCATTGATTATGGTCAAAAAAGAGGCTTTATGAGTGTTTGTGGCTTATCACGGTATTGTAAGTGGGTTAACGCAAATCTCTAAACTACATACTTTGCTAACACAAACTAAATTTATGGTTAAGAATGGGCGAGTAAAATTGCATGAAAGGTTAAAATTAGATTAAAGAATGGTATGCGATTTTTGCCACTTTGAAGGCGTCTAAACAAGGATTAAGTCACGATGAATGCGACGAAAAAGGCGAAACCGAAAGCCCCGGACCAGGATGTGAAAGCTCGATTACTTGTTGTGGAAGATGAGCAGGATCTTCAGGATTTGCTTCGATACAACCTGACACGGGAGGGCTTTGGTGTGACGTGTACGGATCGGGGGGAGCAGGCGATCAGGATCGTGAATGACCGGCAGCCCGACCTGATTGTGCTGGATTTGATGCTGCCGGGGATGGACGGTTTGGAGGTCTGTCGTGCATTAAAGTCGGATAAGGGGACAGCCCATATACCCGTCGTGATGCTGACGGCCAAGGGTGAGGAATCCGACGTGGTGATCGGTCTTGAGATGGGGGCGGATGACTATATTACCAAGCCCTTCAGTCCGCGTGTGTTGGTCGCGAGGTTGAAAGCGGTGTTGCGTCGCAATGCGGGGAATGGTACTTCTGAGGATGATCAGGAACAGATTCACCACGAACGTATTCAAATCATCCCGGACCGACATGAGGTGCGCGTTGATGGTAATAAGGCTGACCTGACGGCTACGGAATTCAAGCTGCTGCATATGATGGCACGTCGTCCGGGTCGTGTGTTTACGCGTCAACAGATTATTGACGCGTTGCACGGCGGGATGGCTGCGGTGACGGATCGGTCGGTTGATGTTCAGGTTTTGTCATTGCGTCGCAAGCTGGGTGAGGCATCGGATGTAGTGCAGACGGTTCGAGGTGTTGGATATCGGTATGAGGATGGATAAGTTTGCCTCAGACGATTTGATCTGGGCTGGAAATCAGGTGCGGGTGTTGAATGGCGATGTGTGGATATGGCGGATCCCGGAATTGAACGTGAACGATCGTCAGAGCTATCGGCTGAGGATCGTGAGGGTGGGTGGAGTTGGCCCATGCGTTTGATGGGGGTTATTGCATTCGTGGTTATGCTGCTGACCTTTGGAAGTGCGTTGGGGGCCGGCGGTTTGGAAGGGGATGGAAGCCGGGGTGGTTACTGGTACATTCTGGACGTAGCGTTGTTATTGGGAATGGGTGTGTGTTTGTGGGCGTTATGGCGTGTTCGTCGGGCCGTGCGTCGTGTTGAGCGAGAACGTGACCTGACGATTGACTCGTTGATGACGCGTCATAACGAGCTTGAAGCGACGTTGAGCAGTATGGTGGAGGCGGTGTTGGCTGTGGACGGGCATCAACGCATTATCAGTTTGAATGCTGCTGCGGCGCGATTGCTGGACGTTCAGCCTTCGGAGGTCATCAGTCAGAATATTCGGGACGTGATTAAGAATGACCAGCTGAGGGCGTTTATTGCCGGGACGTTGCGTGTGGGAGAAGCTGTTCAGGCTGAGCTTGATTTATCGAAGAACGGTAGCGGAAAGGAAGCGACGGAGAAGAATAATTATGTGGTTCAGGGAGCGGTCCTGAGTGATGCAACGGGTGGGAGGATTGGTTCGCTGATCGTGTTGCACGATGTGACGCGACTGAGGCAGTTGGAAACCGTGAGACGGGATTTTGTGTCCAATGCATCGCATGAGATTAAGACGCCGGTGACGGCGATCAAGGCGGCGGCGGAGACGATGAAGGAGTCGGGTGATGATCCGGAAGCCGTGGATCAGTTTCTGCCGATGATCTTGCGTCAGGCGGATCGACTTAGCGCGATTGTGGAAGATTTGTTGACGTTGGCCAGGTTGGAACGTGAAGAACCGGGCGAGACGCTTGAGGTTGCCCGGGAATCGATTGCCGAGATTTTGCGTGTGGCGGTAGAAACCTGTCAGACGAATGCGGACGAGCGGGAAATGACGATCGAGATAGAGTGCGACGCAGGAATTGAGGCTGATTTGAATGCGGCGTTGATTGAGCAGGCCCTGGTCAATCTGTTGAACAACGCGGTCAAGTATTCGGATGCGGGTAAGACGATCAGGATATCGGCGGAGAAGCGTGGGAATTGGCTGGTGCTGGCGGTTACAGACGAGGGTCACGGGATCATGTCGGAGCATTTGCCTCGTATTTTCGAGAGGTTTTATCGTACGGACAAGGCGCGTAGCCGCGAGATGGGCGGGACGGGTTTGGGTTTGGCGATTGTCAAGCACATTGCCAACGTGCATGGCGGACGTGTATCGGTGGATTCGAAGGTCGGGGAAGGAAGTACGTTCCGGATGTATGTGCCTGCGGGGTGAGTCGAAGATTTGCAGGGGTCATTTGCTCGAGTCGAGTGTTAGCGTGACCTTTATTGGTTTTGGCTTGTCGGGTTTAAGAACGAGTAGTTTAAGAGTGTCGCCTGGTTTCTTTCCGACCAGGATTTGAATGGCCTCTCGCCTGTAGCGGATCGGTTTGTCATCCATGGCGATGATGACTGATTCTGCGGTGAGGCCGGCTCTTTTGGCTGGACCGTTTGGTTCGATGGGCAGGGTGATCAGTCCCTGAGTTTTTGGCGGGAATCGTTTGACGAAGCCGGATTTCTGCGACCAGAGTTCTTCGAAGCCGCAGCCGATCGTTGGCGCGGGTGGTGACGTTTTGGTTTGGATCAGATTGGCGATAGCCGATGGGGGAGCGATCATGGCGAGTCCGCCGCCCCTGTTGTTCTTTGCGGTAATGAAACCGGACTGATTGCCGACCACATTGCCCGTTTGATCGACCCACGGGCCTCCGGATGCGCCGGGAGGCGCGGGGGAGTTGATGTGATAGATGCGGATCATTTGCTTGTGCGAAGGGTAGTAGCCGTAGGTGAGGGTGTTGTTGGCGACTGTTCCCGCGAAGGTGAGATTGTGGTAGTACATGGCTGTTCCGTGCAGGGTGACGGGACTCCCCGGCGTTGGGATGTATTTGGCGACGGTGAGCGCAGCGGGTGGTGTGATGTTGGTCTTGAGAAGAGCGAGATCGTGGAGCCGGTCAATTGCAATGATCTTTGCATCATGTCGGTTGCCTTTATGGGTGACGATTTCGATGTGGCTATTCGTTTTGTCCCAAACGGCGTGTCCTGCGGTGATGATGTGTCCCTGTTGGTCGGCGAACCATCCGGAACCTTCGAGGTGGCCATCGATGAGGATTTCGACGGAGGCGGCTCTGATTTGTTGGAGCGGGTTGGTGTTGGTGGATTTGGCGGGTAGCGGGGAGATTGAGGTAAGGGCCGCGAAGATGATGATGGACGA
The DNA here is from genome assembly GCA_028284925.1 of Phycisphaeraceae bacterium. GTDB lineage: Bacteria > Planctomycetota > Phycisphaerae > Phycisphaerales > Zrk34 > JANQQT01. The sequence continues at coordinate 21,325 of JANQQT010000295.1, forward strand.
AAGCGTGAGGAAACTGCGTAAGTTCATGATTTTCTCCGTTTTTTGTATGGAGAGAGGACAATTAAAAATTACGACTTGTTACGTAAAAGTGCTTGCATGTCACATTTTGTGTCTGTATGATAGGTCGCATCGGTAAGGAAGAGTTAGAGATTTCTTTGGAGGTTGACATGAAGCGTTTTGGGCGACGAAACAGGCGAGGCAGGCCGGGGCGGCGAATTCATCATCGATATTGTGGAGAAGGAATTGTGGATGGGGGACGTCTGGAGATTTTGGAGAAACGTGAGTTATTGTCTGCTGATTTTATGCATCGGCCCAGCCTGGAGCTGGCGATGGCGACGACGCGCGATCTGGTTTCGGATGTCAATGTCGCCTTGAGTGAGGGGGTGAATGAGGTCGGATCGGGCACATTGATTCAGATTGGCTCTTTGGAGGAATTGAAGGCGAGATATATCGAGGCCGCGGTGAGTTTTAATTCGCACCTGTTTGGACAGACGGCCTATGAGTGGGGGCCGTGGCCGATATGGTTAGAGGATGGATTGTTTTTAGGCGCGCCGCGATTTGGTTTTGCGACGACTTCGGATGCGACGCACTCTGAGACGAATAATCAGGTGGCGGGTGTGGATGAGGCCGATCTGATGGAGACGAACGGGGAGGAGTTGTTTATGTTGAGTGGGGAGGAGATTCATATTATTGACGTGACGACGCCAGATGCGTTGAAGGAGCTTTCATCGATTGAGGTTGAAAATGCGCAGTCGATGCATCTGGTGGATGATCGATTGGTGGTGATTTCGCAGGCCTATCATCATTATGCGATTCCTTTTGGTTGGGGGCATTGGCAACCGGATGAGAGTACGATGAGTGCCGTTACGGCATCGATTTACGATGTTTCGGACGGTGCGGACCCTCAGTTGTTGCAGGAAGTGTCCGTTGAGGGGTATGTGACGACGACGCGGGTGGTAGATGGGCAATTGCATCTGGTGGTGAACCGGTCGTTTGAGTTTCCCAAGCCACGGGTGGAGGAAGGGGTTGGCATAGGAGACGGAGATGAGGATGGGGATAACGGCGAAGTTACATTGGACGACGAGTTAATCGATTTTGATCCGGGACTGATATTCAGGACCGCGCCCTTTATTCCGTGGAAACCTGACCCGATTGGGGTGTATGAGTCGGAGGCGGATTACCGCAAATGGCTTGACAAGACTTTCTTCAATGACCTGATACCGACCTATGAGGCGACGGTTTATTCAGATGCGGGTGAAGTGGCGGATGAGATGAGTGGGTATCTGGTGACTGCGGGGAGTTATATTGCGGATGAGCCGGAGCAGGAATTTGCGCATTATGCGACTTCGTTCCTGACGATTGATGTCGGGGAGGCGGGGATGGATCAATCGGATGCGGATGAGAATGTTATCGTGTCGCCGTCGCTTTTGGGCGTGACGGGTGAGATTTATGTGTCGGCGGATCATCTTTATATCGCACAAACGCGATGGGACTTTTCCGGCGAATCGGTACATACGCGTTTGTACCAGTTTGCGATCAGCGTGGATGGGATTGAATTGGCAGCGACAGGGTCGGTAGGGGGCGTGGTGCAGGATCGATTTGCAATGAGTGAGGATGGCGGGTACTTGCGTGTGGTGACGGCGGATTGGCGATGGCGAAGCAATGATGGGAGCAATCTGTACATTTTGCAGAGGAATGGAATGGATTTGGAGGTGGTAGGGGAGCTGACGGATATTGCTCCTGGTGAGCGATTGTTCAGCACGACGTTTGCGGGGGACATGGCCTATGTCGTGACTTTCCTGCAGATTGATCCGTTCTTTACGATTGACATGTCAGATCCGACGAATCCTGTGATAAGGGGCGAGTTGGAGATTCCGGGTGTTTCGACTTATTTGCAGGTGTTGGATGAAAACCATGTGGTCGGGTTTGGCCGAGGCGCGGCATGGCGATCGGCGAAGATGACGCTTTTTGATGTGACCGATCCTGATAATCCGGTGGATGAAGCCACTGCGAACTTGCCGGATGGATCATTCCTGGGTGATTCGCATGAATTGGCGTATTACCCCGAGGCGGGTGTGATCGCATTCCTTGTGCGAGGTGATGATTACCGTTCGCCCAATGAGTTGGCGGTGTATCGGGTTGACTTTGAGAGCGGATTTGAACTTCTCGGTCAAATTGAACATGATGGCTGGATGCAGCGAAGCGTCAGGGTTGGCGATACCTTGTTTGCGATCAGTACGGAGACCGTGACCTCGCATCCGATTTTGGACCCCGGCACGACGTTGGATTTGCTGTATGTCGGTGACGAGGTCACTCTTCCGGTGGAACCCCCGGATGATCCCAATATTGTCCCAATCGATCCGATTGTCTTTGCGATTGCAAACGCCGAGGTTTTGGCGAGTGACGAAGACCCTGAGGCGGATGAGGATGAAGAGGGGACTGAGGTTAATCGAGTCAATGACGATTCGGATGTCGAGGATATTTTGGAAATTGCAGGGGCGGTGGAGGTGTGGGATTAAGGGTGAAGCGGGGTGTTGGGGCGGAGCGGAGGAACGGGGGATGTGTTGAAGTTAGTTGGGAGGATCACTGTTTGCAGAGGAATTGTGTTCTGCTGCGCGCAGGGGGATGCAGATGATTGCGGAGAGGAGGACAAGGATGAGTGAGGTAATGATGCAGGCGATCAGGCCCGATTTACCCTGTTGATAGATTTGAAAGACGGCTCCTGAGAGGACGGTTCCTGCAAGTCTTCCGGCGGCGTTGGCCATGTAATAGAATCCGACGTTGAGTGCGACCGTATCGGCGTCTGCGTAGCGAATGATGAGGTAGCTATGGATGGCACTGTTGGTGGCAAAGATGAATGCGAACAGGGTAAGGCCGATGATAAGGGTGGGGGTTGGAGGCAGGTCGAGGTATAGAGCTGTTGCGATAGCGGCGAGGGGGAGAACGAGGATGGTGTTCCAGAGTATTAGTCGACCGGCGTCAGGCGGTGGCTTGTGTTTTGAGGCATCGGTGTGATTGTTGCCGCCAACGTATTTGGGCGCCACGGCCTGGATGATGCCGTAGCCGATGATCCAAATGGCGAGGAACCCGCCGACGGCCCAGAAGTCCCATCCGAGTGTCACTTTGAGGAAAATTGGCAGGGCGATGACGAACCAAGCATCACGTGATGCGAACAGGAAGAACCTGGCGGCGGAAAGCCAACGAACCGCGCTGGACGTCTTGAAGACATCAAGGATGGAGGACTTGGTCTTGGATTTTCCGGGAGCTTTGGGGAGAAGTATGTATGAAGTGATCAGTGCGATAGCCAGGCCAATTGCCATGGCAAGGCAGGCATGCTGGAAGCCGAACACTGTCAGCAGAAGTGCGCCGACGAAGAATCCGAGTCCCTTGAGCGTGTTCTTGGAACCTGTAAGGATGGCGACCCACTTCATCAGTCCGTGTTGGTCATCTGGAGAGATCACGAGTTTGATGTAACTCTTGCTGCTCATCTTGGTGAGGTCTTTGGCGATGCCCGAAAGACCCTGAGCGATCATGACGTATATCACTGTGAGATATGCATCCGGTACGTTGAGCATGGAGCAGGCGGTAATCTGAAGAGCGAGACCCCAGAATAGTGTGGCTTTCAGGCCGAAGCGTGCGCCAATCCAGCCACCGACGGCGTTGGTGACGATTCCAAAGACTTCGTAAAAGATGAATAGTGATGCGATTTCAAGTGGGGTATAGCCGCGCCCGTTCAGGTACAGGAGCACCAGCATACGGAGGGCGCCATCGGTGATGGTGAATACCCAGTAGGTGAGCGTGATGATGGTGTAATCGCGAATATTCTGCATTGAAATTCAGAAACAGATTTTCATATCGTCCGGGATTGAGAAACGGCATTGGCGACCATGGCGGTTAGTTCGACCATTCGATTGGCGTATCCCCACTCATTGTCGTACCATGCGAGTATTTTGACGAGTCGTTTGTCGGTGACGCGTGTGGATTGGGCATCAATGATTGAGCTGCGCGGATCTCGTGCGTAGTCGGAACTGACGAGTGGCCTGGATTCATAACCGAGAATATCGCGTAGCGTGTCTGACTCTGAGGCGTCTTTGAGGATTGCATTTACTTCTTCAATGGCGGTGTCCTGCTGCACCTGAAACACGCAGTCGGTGAGCGAGGCGTTGAGTACAGGGGCACGAACTGCGATGGATTCAAGTTTTCCTTTGAGTTGGGGCATGATCATCGTGACGGCGTATGCGGAGTTGGTGGAAGTTGGGATGAGGTTCAGCATGGATGCCCGAGCGCGGCGTGGATCTGAGCATGGAGCATCATGGACGCGCTGGGTATTGGTCGGATCGTGGATGGTGGTCACGATGCCGCGTTCGATCCCCAAGGCATCGTGAATGACGCGCACGACCGGGGCGAGGCAGTTGGTGGTGCAGGATGCGGCCGTGATAATTGGATGGTTTGAAAGATCAAATTCCTGATGATTTACGCCGACGACGATGTTGGCATCCACGTCCTTGACGGGGGCGGAAACGATCACATGTTTGGCGCCGTTATCCAGATGAGGTTGAATCGTCGAGGCCGTTCGATACTTGCCTGAGCATTCCAGGACCAGTTCAACATTGAGCGCGTCCCAGTCGATGTCCGCGGGGTTGGGATATCCTGAAAAAGCTATTGAGTGGCCATCGATGCTGATGGACGAGTCATCGCCGGAGCAGGTATGAGGTAAGCGTCCCTGCACGCTATCAAATTCAAGAAGCAGTGCCATGTTTTCGGCGGATGCGTTGGGTTCGTTAATGGCGACGAACTGGATATCTTCGCGTTGCCAGCCGGCCCGGAGGGCGAGTCGTCCCATGCGTCCAAAACCATTAATGCCGATTCTCATTGGGGTAATTTCCTTCTTTTGGGTTTGGATGTGGTCTTCACGGGGTTGGTGGGTTCGGTTGGGCAGCAGGATTGGGATTTGCCGATATTGTCGAGTGTTTTGAGGTCGCGGGCCAATTCCGGTACCTGATCGAAACAGCCGGTCAAGCAGTTGAGAAGATTCTGGTGAAATTGAGATTCAGCGGGGGTGAGATGGTAGTAGGCCCAAAGGCCTTCTTTGCGCGTGGCGACGAGGCCGGCGCGTCGGAGGTAGGCGAGGTGTCTGGATGCGGTGGGTTGTGGGACGTTCAGGGTGGTCACGAGATCGCCGACGCAGATTTCGCCGCGCGTGAGGATATTGAGGATGCGCAGGCGCGTGCGATCGGAAAAGGCGCGGAACATGAGATCGATTTGATTGATTTCCATGCGAAATCTATATTCGCTAATGCGAATATAGTCAAGGTGTGGTCTTGGCTTAACTGAAAAACAACACCGCGTTGACTGCGGTGTTGAAAGGTAGGGGCAAAGCGAAAGCGGTGGGGGGGTTATGTGATTCCAGCAGACTTTCGGAGCTGATCGAGTACGGTCATGTTTCCGATCGTATCGGCGGGTGTTATCCAGGGAGGCGCCCCGTTCTGGATGGTGTCGGCGAAGGCTTCGGCTTCCAGCGCATAAAGAGGTTTGTCGTTAGGGATTTCGATCCGTTCGACTTTGCCATCCTTAACGATGTTGAATGCGGAATGAGGTGATGTCCAGGGATTGTCGACCTCGATGTATCCGTCTGATCCGTTGATGTAAGTATGGTTGTCACCGTTAACGCACATGCCGCAGGTGAATGTCGTAACGACCCTGCCATCGAAATCCAGTGTGCCAGCGGCATAGTCGTCAACCCCCGTCTTGTGCTTGTGGGCGATGGCATGGACTGAGGTTGGTTCGGCCTGGGTTATCGCTCGTGTGAGGTTTACGCAGTAAGTTCCGACATCCATGATACTTCCGCCCGCCTGTTCTGCGGAATAGCGTGCGTCGTTTGGATCAAAAGGCCTGGAAAACGTGAAGTTGGATCGAATTGTTCGAATCTCGCCTATTGCGCCGGAGTGTGCTGTTTCGATGAGTTTTTTGACGGCAGGGTGAGTCCGGTACATAAACGCTTCGATGACGGTCCTGCCCTCTGTCTCGGCAACATGGAACATTTCGCGTGCCTGGGCGACGTCGCATGCGAACGGTTTTTCGCAGAGGATGTCTTTCCCGGCTCTAAGCGTTTTAATGGTCCATTCGTGATGCATGCCATTTGGCAGCGAGAGGTAGACGGCGTCGACATCATCTGCAGCGAGGAGATCATCGTAGGAGGCGAGAGGTCGTCCCCCATGCTCATGGACGAAACGCTTGGCGGACTCGATGGTTCGCGAACCGACGGCCGTGAGCTGCGCGCGATCCGATTGTTTAATATCGTGTGCGAATTTTGCGGCGATCATGCCTGTTCCGAGGATGCCCCAACGTAAAGGCTGGCTCATGAGATTAACTCCTGTTATCTGCGGGCGGCATGATAGCAGACATTTGACGGAGGTGATAATTGGTAAATGCAATAGAGCCGGAATTGGGGGTGATCGAAGCCAGATTACCTTTTTTCCGGTGACAGTCGCTTTAATTTGATGTCCTTAAACTCCACGTGCATTCCTTTGTCATGGATCTGGAGACCGATTGCTCCGAAATCCAGGCGACCTTTTTTGGCGTTGTCGGTGAACTCGGATGCGAGTTTACCGTTGACCAGGAATTTGAAATTCGTGCCTTTGGCGATGATGTGAACGGAATTCCATTGTCGCTTGTTGATGTCAGCCACGGTGAGGGCATTCTTGATTCTGGTGGCGGTGGCTTTGCCGTTTTTGTCGATGACAAGTCGTGTGCCGCGTTTGCAGGGATATTCCTTGCGACGTGCGAAGTGAAAATCCCATGCGCCCATGATGTGCGAACCGATGGTGGCGTGGCCAAGGTCGGCGTGGTACCCCTGGAAGGGTCGTTTACCGGTGACATCGGGCTGGCTACGGATTTCAATGCCGGTGTTGCCTTTGGTACGCATTCGGTATTTGAGTTTTAACTCGAAGTCAGTGAGTTTGGTGTCGTTATAGACGAGGTAGGAAAGGCGATTTGCGGTGCCGAGGCCGACGATGACGCCGTTTTTTACGGACCAGTCGGGCGCACTGTTCTTTGGGGCGAAGTGCCATCCTTTGAATGACTTGCCGTCAAAGATTGAAATGAATTTGTTGTTTGCAGGTGGTTTTGCGGGATTGCGTCGTTCAAGCGCAAGTGTGCCGGACGCGAGAAGAACCACAACGGATACACAGTAGGAGGTTAAACCTCTTCGCGAAATATGCACACTCATGTCAAAGGCTCCATCGGGTATGGTAAGACGTGTTTCGTGGGGCGAGTATACCGAATTCTCAGTGATTTGCCTTACGATTTGGCCTTAGTTTGCGTGCGAGGGGGCGGTTCAATTCGTAACTGGCTTAACATAATTCTCACAATTCTGATATACTCCGAAATCTAGGCGCACTCTTCTGCGCCAAGAGAGAGTTCCTGTGAGATTTCACTTGTAATGCTGGGAGTTTTTTATGATATTGCCACGTCGTTTCCGAGGACGGTCCCGCCGCCCCCATGTCTTGCGAGAATCAGATTGCCTGCAACGTTTGGAGCAGCTTGAATCCCGCGTTTATCTGGACAGTACGGTTGTTTTCAATGAGGTGATGTATCATCCGGTCGCTGAGTCGGGCTCGGGCGTGGCTGAGGCGGATTTAGAGTGGGTGGAACTCCACAACCAGCTTCGCGTGGATATGGACCTTTCCGAATGGCGTATCGAAGGTGGAATCGATTATGAATTCCCGGATGGCACGATTGTTCCGGGTCGCGGTTATATCGTGATTGCCAAATCACCAACAACGTTGCAAGCGGAGCTTGGTTTTTCGGGCGCTTTTGGTCCGTTCGAGGGGCAGTTGGATAATGGCGGGGAGGAGCTTCGGTTGTTTAACAATGACGGCCGTCGAATGAATGTACTTTCCTATTCGGATGACGGTGTCTGGCCGGTTGGTCCCGACGGCGGGGGTGTGTCTCTTGCGAAACGTGGCGCACTTACCGCATCCGAGGATTCGAGCAATTGGACGGTGAGCGCACAGTTGGGTGGCACGCCGGGTACACCGAATTTTACCGATGAAGTTCAGTTTATTGCGGAAACGCTGCTTCCGAGTGGCGCGCCTGTGACCGCGATGGTCCCTTCCAATGGGAACCTGGACACAACATGGACGAGTCCGACCTTTGATGACTCGTCTTGGGTATCCGGGACGACCGGTGTTGGCTATGAGCGAGGTTCGGGGTATGACCCCTTGTTTGGCCTGGATCTTGACGCGCCCCCTAATGGTCAGCCGGCGGAAACGATGTACAACGTGAATCAGTCGGTTTATATTCGAGTTCCTTTCTCGGTAACGAGTGATTCAGACTCATTTGATACGCTTGTTCTGAAGATGAAATATGACGATGGATTTGTCGCCTATCTGAACGGTGTCAGAGTGGCGGGCGACAGAGATCCTGCATCCCTGGCATGGAACTCCGGAGCCACATCAAATCATGACGATGGCGCGGCACAGACCTTTCAGGAGTTTGATATCACCGCCCATAAACATTTGCTCGTGGACGGTGGTACAAATGTGTTGTCGATTCATGGACTGAATCAGTCGTTAACTTCCAGCGATCTGCTGTTCATCCCTGAGATTGAAGCTCGCAAGGTCATCCTTCCCGAAGGCCAGGAAGCTTCACACCTACTTATTAATGAGGTCGTGGGTGCAAACGATGGTGGGTTCTATGTCGAATTGACCAATACGGGGGACGAGTCGATTGATTTGCAGGGCGTTGTGATCAGTATGACTGGTAATGCGGGCGGTCAGTATGTATTTCCTGCACAAACCATTTTGCCGGGCGGGTTTGTTGCCGTGGACGAGGCGACGCTTGGATTCATACCTGATGACGGCCAGCGGCTGTTTGTGCATAGTGCGGCGGGCGATCGACTATTGGATGCGCGGCATATTACCAACCGCTTGCGAGGACGATCACCGGAGCATGATGGCAGGTGGTTGTATCCGGATGCGCCGACTCCGGGTGCGGCCAATTCGTTTGTGTTTAACGATCAGATCGTCATCAATGAAATCATGTACCATGCGTTTCCTGAGCTTGGCGAGCCGGGGACTCCTCCGACGTTTGCTTCGACGACTTTGGTGGCGCTGGATGGCGCAACCAACTGGCGATACAACCAGAATGGTGCGAGTCTTCCCACGGGTTGGGCGCAGTCGGTTCATCCTGTAGATAACGCCAATTGGTTTGAGGGACCCGGCTTGCTTGGTTTTGAAACCAGTGGGCTTCCGGAACCGCTGAGAACAACCTTTCGTGATCCTCGATCAAACAATCCTTATGTGACCACTTACTATTATGAGACGGATTTCGAGTTCAATGGCGATCTGAATGATGTCGAGGAGTTGATCATTGAGCATGTCATTGACGATGGTGCAATTTTCTATCTCAATGGCGTTGAGATTGATACCCGATTCAATATGTCATCCGGGCCGGTGACCTCGGCGACCCTCGCTTCCGGTACGGTTGGGAATGCGAGTTATGGTGCGCCTATTTCGGTGCCGGTGGGGTTATTGCAGAATGGGACCAATCGACTTTCCGCCGAGGTTCATCAGGCGTCGGGAAACAGCAGTGATACCGTTTTTGGTGCAAGGTTAATTGCCAATCGTCAGATTGCGCCTGGTACACCCGGTACTGACTTTGCGGATTCAGATGAAGAGTGGATTGAACTCTACAACAACAGCGCGTTGCCGGTTGACCTGACCGGATGGGAGTTGCGGGATGCTGTAGAGTATGAATTTGAGCCAGGCACCATTATTTCGCCTGGTGGGTATCTTGTTATTGCCAAGGATGCTGATGTGTTGGCGGCGAAGTACCCGGCGATTGATATTGTTGGCGATTTTTCGGGATCGTTGAATAACGGTAGCGACAATATCCTTCTTATTGATGAAAACAATAATCCTGCGGACGAAGTGAATTATTTTGATGGCGGGCGTTGGGCCGAGCATGCGGATGGGGGTGGTTCATCGCTTGAGTTGCGCGACCCGGATGCGGATAACTCCAATGCCGCGGCGTGGGCGGCCAGTGATGACTCAGACAAGTCCCAATGGACGAGCTATTCCTTCCGCGGCACATCGCAGCAGATCATGATCGATTCGAGATATGAGGAGTTTATCTTTGGTCTGTTGGATGCGGGTGAATTTCTAATTGACGATATCAGCGTTATCCGTGATCCTGATGGTGCGGCGACGGAGATGATTCAGAATGGTTCGTTCCAGAGCAGCGCTCCAGGCGCTCCTCCCGCAACCTGGCGATTGATTGGTACGCATGAGGGTGTCGTCGTGACTGATCCGACTAATCCATCGAATCGTGTCCTCCGCATGACGGCATATGGAACGCAGCAACATATTCACGACCATGCTGAGACCACATTTGTCGGCAATACGCCGATATCCGACGGAACGGAATACGAAATCTCGTTTCGCACGAAGTGGATAGTTGGAAACAGTCAACTGAACAGTCGCCTCTACTTCAACCGTCTGAGTAATACGCATCAGATGCATGTACCGGAGAATCTTGGGACGCCAGGAGCTCCGAACTCTCAGGCGGAAGCCAATGTCGGTCCTACCTATCACGGTTTCGGTCATGCTCCTCTTATCCCGACATCCAGTGAGGCGGTTACAGTGACGGTTCAGGCTGACGATCCGGATGGTGTGGCCAACATGACGCTTCGGTGGAGGAATAACAATGGCGCGTTTAGTTCCGTCACGATGACCGCATCGGGCGATGGTGAATACACAGGTGTCATTCCCGCACAGGGGAACGGATCGGTTGTTCAGTTTTATGTTCAGGGCACGGATACTCTGGGAGCGACTTCAACTTACCCTGCGCGTGGTGAAGATTCCCGTGCGCTCTATGAAGTGATCAACTCACACTCTGATGCGTCACGCCCCGTTGAGACCATTCGAGTCATCATGCGGTCGGCTGACAATTCCGAACTCTTCTCGGGTGTGAATCGGATGAGCAATCGTTATCGTGGCGGGACGATGATACGCAGTGATACCGAAGTCTTTTATGACGTTGATGTTCGTCAGGTTGGCAGTCGGTGGATTCGCCCTAACAGCGGTTACAAAATTGTGTTTGATCCGCAGGAGTTGTTCTATGGAATCCATTCTTCGATTCGAATTGATTTGAACGGAACGGGTGAATTGATCATGAAACAGATGATCAATCGTGCCGGCGGAAGTGACGTCAGTATGTACGATGACATTGCGTTCTTTACCGGGCCGCAACATAGAAATCGAACAGTTCTTCTCAACCTTGCCCGATATGAGGATGTTTACCTGGAAGAGCAATTCGAGGACGGCGATGACGGAACCAAATGGGAGCAGGACGACATCACTTTCCCAACCAATCCTAATCCCGCGCCGGAGGGATTGAAGGACGGCACGGATGTCAGCGCTCAGGATATTCAATATCGCGGCGCTAATCCTGAAAATTATCGCGGTCAGCTTCTTATTAAGAACAATCGTACCATGGATGATTTTCAGAGTATTGTCGATTTTGCGTTTGCGATCAATCAGAACGGCCAGGCACTTTACGATCTTACCAACGAGGTCATGGACGTCGATCTGTGGATGCGACATTATGCGACCCAGAGTTGGCTTGGCAACTGGGATACCTATGGATTCCGTCGCCCCAAGAATCTGCGAATCTATACACGTCCGGATGATGGAAAAGTGATTCCGTTGGCATGGGACTTTGATCTTGCCAACTTTAACGAGCCGCTCATCTATAACGGCGGCGCCTCTCGTCTAGATGAGATTAGAAACTTCCCGCAGAATACGCGTCTTTTCTGGGGGCACATGTGGGATTTAATGAATCGTTCATTTAACCCGACTTACGCATCGCCCTTTGCGGCCAACTATTCCTCGTTGGGTGTAGGGTCCAACATGTCGGGCATAACGAATCGTTTCAATTCCGCACGATCTCAGGTTCTCAGTGCCGTCCCGCAGATTTCATTTAACATTGACACTAATGGTGGAAGCGACTTTTCATTACCTTCCGTCGCTGTGACGCTCGATGGTGATGGCTGGATTGATGTGCGTGAAATTCGACTTGCCGGCAGCGATGAACCGTTAAGTGTGATTTGGACGGATGTCAACAGTTGGGAGTTAACCGTGCCGCTTGATCCCGGCGCCAATGTTCTTTCATTGGAGGCGTACAACCACGAAGGGAATCTTGTGGGAACGGATTCCATCACGGTAACGAGTACGGACAATAACCGACCGTTACAGGATTCACTTCGTGTTACCGAGATTCACTACAATCCTTATCCCGCTACCGATGCCGAACTCCTTGCCAATCCTCTGTTCGACTCCGATGATGCGGAATTTATTGAGCTTCTTAATACCAGCGGGTCAATATCGTTGGATCTTGAAGGCGTTACCCTCTCAGAGGGTATTGACTTTACATTCCCCGCGATGAGCCTGGCTCCGGGTGAACGCGTGGTTGTGGTGAAAGATCTTGCGGCGTTCTCTACACGTTACGAGACTGGTGGTATTAACATCGCCGGCGAATTTGAACGCAGCTTGTCTGATGGGGGTGAGCGCCTTGTCGTTCAGTCGCCTGTCGGGGCGTTGATTCATGATTTCAGTTATGGTGATGGTGGTGGTTGGCCGGGTCGTGCGGATGGGACGGGGTCATCTTTGGAGATTCTGGATACGTCAGGGGATTACGAT
>JANQQT010000296.1 GCA_028284925.1 Phycisphaeraceae bacterium
GTCGTAAATCCCGTGTTGGCGACCACACCAGTTATTCTCAAGTTTGACAGCGATGAATCCAATACCGTACTGCCACTTTCACCGTGAAGCTGACCACCGGTGACCAACGCGCCATGTAACGTGCCATCCGAGGCTATTTCAATTTGCCCATCGGTGTTATCAACCACCACGCTAGCGCTAAGTGTTCCGCCTTCGGCGCGGAGCGTGCCGCGGTTGATTAGAGTTAGTCCCTGAATAAGGCCCTGGCCGCGAATGGTGTGGTCGGGGCCGTTGGTCAAGGGGCGAACCACGTTATAACTTATCACACTGCTACGCGCATCGGTCAATATCAATTGGCCAATGCCATTCAGTGTGGCTTCATCGCCGCCTATGAAGTAACGACGCGAGGCGTCTGTGCGATCATCGAATGTCAACGCGCCGTCGTTGATGACGACACCAGATAGAGTTAAGGAGGAAGTGATAGCGAACGAACCACCCTGTCCGACCGTGATATTACCGGGGCTTCCTGACCAGACACCCAATCCTTGTATCTGGTCGGCCAGGATAACGACGCTGGAATTCGGTTGGAAGCTCCATGAGCCAGCAATTTGGCCACCGTTGAATATGACTGTTGCGGGTTGAATAGCGCCAGACGGAATATACCCGTTCGTCGGAAGAACACCGACCGTTGCGTTCGTAGTTAGAAGCGCGCCCGGGTCTAATCTTATTGTGGACGTTCCATCGAATGCATCCATTTCGAGTGATGGGGTCTGAAACGGAGAATTCAGTATGGCTGGGCTTTGGGGAAAATGAAAAAACTCTGTTGGTATGCCATTTGCGATTAATCGACCTGGGCCAATAAAAGTTGGCAATGCTTCCCGGGGAAGATCAGTCTGCCCAATGACGTTGCCCAAGTGCCAATTAGAATTATCCAACCATTCGGAGCTTACATCGCCCTCCCAAAAGTTTGACCTGACTGTAATCGTGACGTCAGCGGCGAGCGTTTCTTTTCTTGACAAGGTAATCAGTAATGCAAAAAGAATACCCAGCAATATGCGAGAATTTCTGAACATTTTCTGGTCTCCGAATATGAGAGGTAAAGCTGATGCGCATTGCGCTGCAAGGGGCAATATATAAACTTTTGTCGGACATGCAACTGGTTTGACAAGTCCAAAATACTTGCGGGGGGAACGCACGGCTTTCATTTATATTTGGAAGGCCAGAATTGTGAATATATCGGGTGCGGGCGACTTTAGAACGAGATTTGGGTGACCTTGCCTAAGTTTCAATGTGACCATTTGTGCTAGTTGGTGGGTATGCGTGGTTGTGCTTTGCTCAGTGCAGCGGCACGAATTGGGGTTTGGCGTTGCTTCGCCAGAGGGAGAGGTTGTTTGTAAAAACCTTATCCGGAGTAGACGGCCGCTCTGCCGGTTCGTTGTATCTATGGCATGACAGGAGATTTACGTATGAAATTGATTGCACTTGGTATCGCTTTGGTGACTACTGTCGGTTGTAGTGGGTCGGTTCGGACGGCGGAGACGGATCAGGGCACTCTGGATGGACGTAAGGTCCAACCCGAAAAAAAGAATAAGGAGGACAAGGATTTCGTTGGATTGACCGTTGCAGAGGCGAGGCAACTGGCGAAGGTGCGCGGCCTGTACCTGCGTATTGCGGTCATTGAGGGTGTGGATCAGATGTTGACGGCGGACTGGGAGCCGAAGCGGGTGAATTTGGTGGTGTTGAAGGGGCGCGTCACGCATACGTCGCGTGGATGAGGGTTGATGACGAGCTTTGGTTTGAGGAGCGGTGTGCCGAGTCCGGGGGATATCTAGACTTGACAGGGATTTGGAGTTTGGGGGGATGAATTTCCAGGTGTGAGGGCTGTCCATGTGTATGGATATGGTCAGGCGCAACGGGGACATGTCAGAATCATTTTCAGGCGTGCGATGACTCGGAAGATGTGTGGCAAGGGTTGGCGCGCGCGTTGAAGAATAGACAGGTGCAGACGGCGTAACGGGTCACCGATCCAACATGGGCACGATTCATCTCAAAGAAAAGCGATTTGGACTGGCCAGGAGGTAGAATTGCCCATCGTAAGCCCGGCGGCGTAGTCGGGAGGGAACCGTGCAGTAAGTATCGACGAGGGTTACCCGATGGTGGTTCTGGACAGAATCCGCAGCTTCATGCGGCTCGAAGCGGCCGGCGGCATCACGCTCGTTGTCTGTGCTGCTTTGGCCATGCTCGTCGCCAACTCGCCGCTCGTCACGCAATACGACAAGCTCCTCGACGTCCACCTCTCCATCGCCGTCGGTGATTGGTCCATCAGCAAACCGCTGCTGCTCTGGATCAACGACGGCCTCATGGCGATCTTCTTCCTCCTGGTCGGTCTTGAAGTCAAACGGGAAGTCGTCGAAGGCGAACTCAGCAACTGGTCGCAGATCGCGCTCCCGGCAGCGGGGGGAATCGGGGGTATGGCGGCGCCGGCACTCATCTATGTCTTCTTCAACCAGAACGACCCGGACGCTCTTGCGGGCTGGGCCATCCCCGCCGCCACGGATATCGCTTTTGCGCTCGGCGTCCTTTCGCTGTTCGGACGACGCGTCCCCCTTGCCCTGAAAATCTTCCTTCTCACCGTCGCCATCTTCGATGACCTGGGCGCGATCATCGTCATTGCCCTATTCTATAGTGGCGATCTTTCCACCGCGGCGCTCATCGGCGCGGCCGTCAGCGTGGGGGCGCTCATCCTCCTCAACCGCCTGGGCGTTCATCGAATCGCAGCATACCTCCTCGTCGGCGTCCTGCTCTGGGTCTTTGTGCTTAAGAGCGGGGTTCACGCAACGCTGGCGGGCGTCATCATCGGTCTGGCCATCCCCACCCGCGCCAGAAACAACCCGGACCATTCTCCGCTCAAAACGCTCGAACATGCGCTCCATCCCTGGGTCGCATTCGGTATTCTTCCCGTCTTCGCCTTCGCCAATGCGGGCGTCCCGCTGACGGGGATGGCGGTCGCGGATGTCCTGAATCCCGTTCCACTCGGCATCGCATTGGGCCTCATCCTCGGCAAGCCCATCGGTATCCTGCTGTGTGTTGCACTTGCCGTTTTTACCCGATGCGCCAAGCTTCCTCAAGGCACGAACTGGCTCCACCTTCTGGGTGTCGCAGTGCTCTGTGGGATCGGATTCACGATGTCGCTCTTCATCAGCGGCCTCGCCTTTGAACATACGGGCGTCAACTACCTTAACCCTTCGAGAATCGGAATCCTTGCAGGGTCAATCACGTCCGCGCTCATCGGCTATTTCATCCTCCACCTGACCCTTCCGGCAAATAACGAAACTGCATCAAGCGTCGGCTCCTGACGCACGCATCTGCAATACCTGTTTAGTCGCGGTTATTGTCGTGCCAGAACATTTGAGATGTTATTGGGTTCCGTCGGTTTTTGCAGTGACAGTGCAGCGCGGGATTTGGGGATGCCGTTGAAGAAGATGTCGGTTTTCCATTTTGCGATGGCGTTGTTGCGATTGACGGCTCTGCCGCGGATGTTGTTGTAGATCCAGGTTTTACGTTTTGCTCTGAATTTTGATTTATGGAAGACGGTTTGGAGTTTGGCGGGAAAGTTTTTCCAGGGCAATTTGGCGTTACGTCTGAAATTCTGATTGTCGAAGTTCAAACGTTTGAGCATGGATTTGTTTTCATCGTAGTCGAGGGGTTTTTGGGTGAAGATGTGGAGGTTGATGTCGAAGACGCCTTGTCGGGAAGAGAACCTTGCCGGGTAGTAGGGTTTTTCGCTTGCGAAGGAGAGGTGAAGGGGAGGGAGGAGGCCGGCTGAGGCGACGGGGCGGTCTTTTTTGGATGAGGAAATTTTGATGGCGAGGAAGGTGAAATTGCGTTTGACGAAGTAGGCCATGTGATTTTCGTCTTCCCGGGGGAAGCCGTTTTTGGCAAGCCAGCGGTTCAGGCCGTCTATTGCGTTCTTGCCGACACCACGGACGGGTTGGATGTCATAGGGACCGACGACGGCGCGTTGACCGAGTTCGACACCGTTCTTTGAATCTGAATCGCCATCTTGTTCGAACTTCGATCCTTTACTTGATCGGGGTCGCGGGCGCAAGTGTTCCGACAGTTTGAACATCTGGGGGAATAGTTCGCGGTCGGCCAATTGATACTTGTCAGGCTCGTTGGGGACGGTGATGACCCATGCGAACTGTCCGGGCATGGTCTTGCCGCTGATTTGATAGTTGATTCGCAGGACCATTTCCTGGCGGCCATCGGCGTGAATGATGACAGCCTCCTGAGCTTTCTGGCTGATGGTCCCTTTGTAGGTGCGGGGCAACATGCAGCAGGCGTAGCCAACGGCGGAGGATGTGAAGATGATCAGGAGGGCACAGGTCAGGCGGGGCATGGTTGTCTCCTTATGGCATTGAGAAGGTGTGAACGAACTGATTGGCATCGTGGCGGGCAACACCCCGGCGAAGGTCGAAGGGAACACCATCATCATATCGCAGATTGACTATTTTGCGATTGCAACTAGCGTGTTTGGTTTGATGGGGTAAGCGAAGTGTATTCGTTGAGGAAAAGGCAGGAGGGGTCTTATTCGTCCATGGTGTTGCGAATGAGGAGGAGTCTGGGTTCGGTCATGTCCTGGATGGCCCAGCGAATGCCTTCGCGTCCGAGGCCTGATTCCTTGACGCCGCCGTAGGGCATGTGGTCGACGCGGAAGCTGGGGACATCGTTGATGATGACGCCTCCGACATCGAGTGTGCTAAAAGCGTGCTGTGCCTTTTGGATGTTGTTGGTGAAGACGCCGGCCTGCAATCCGAAATCGCTGGCGTTGACGAGGTTGAGGGCTTCGTCGAAGGTGTCGAATGGTTCGAGGGTGACGACGGGGCCGAACGCTTCGGCGCAACTAAGGGGGAGATTGTGGGGGACGTTTTCGAGGACGGTGGCGTTGATGACGTTGTCGTTGCGCGTGCCGCCGGTAAGGAGGTTGGCGCCGTTTTCGACAGCCTGGTTGATCCATGACTCGATTCGGTCGGCTTCCTTGTCCGAGATGATCGGGCCTATGAAGGTGGATTCGTCTTTGGGGTCTCCGGCTTTCAACTCTGCGGCAGCGCTGGTGAACTGATCGCGAAATTCGTTGTAGATGGATTGATGGACGATGATGCGTTGTACGGAGATGCAGGACTGTCCGGACTGGTAGAAGGCGCCGATGATGTTTCGGTTGACGGCGTCCCGGACATCGGCATCGTGGTCAATGATGCATGCGGCGTTTCCGCCGAGTTCGAGGACGACTTTTTTCTTTCCGGCACGGTTTTTGAGATCCCAGCCGACATCCTGCGAGCCGGTGAAGGAGAGGAGTTTAAGGCGGGCGTCGGTGGTGAAGAGGTCTGCGCCGTCTCGCCTGCAGGGGAGGATGGAAAATGCGCCTTCGGGAAGATCCGTCTCGGCGAGAATTTCTCCGATGATGAGGGCGCCGATGGGTGTGAGTGATGCGGGTTTGAGAATGAAGGGGCAGCCCACGGCGATGGCGGGGGCGACTTTGTGTGCGACAAGGTTGAGCGGGAAGTTGAACGGTGAGATGAAGCTGCAGGGCCCGATGGGGAACGGTTTCCAAAGTCCGGAATAGTCAGCGGCGCGGGCGGAAATGTCCATGGGGAGGACTTCGCCTAGGATGCGCGTCGATTCCTCCGCGGCAATGACGAAGGTATCGATGAGCCTTGTGACTTCACCGCGGGCGTCCTTGATGGGTTTGCCGGCTTCGATGCAGAGGGCATGGGCGAGTTCATCGAAGCGATCGGTGAATCGAGAGACGCAGTGGATGAGGACGTCTTTTCGCTGGTATGCCTTGAGGCGCGCCATGGGTTCGGCAGCGCGATCCGCGGCCTGGATAGCGGTGTCAATGGTTTGTGCATCGGCGAGGGCGACGTTTGCGGCGGGCTGCTGGGTGAATTTGTCCGTGACGACGAGATCAGCGTTAGGGGCCTGCGGGGTGTTGGCGAGGTAGTAGGGATAGGAGGCTTGGAGGGACATGGGTAGATCCTGCGGGCAGGCGGTTGGTGGGTGAATTGTCCAAGGGGTCTTGGACTTAGATTGCTCTTGTAATATTACCCAGGCGCTGGGTGAGTTTTTTGTTTTCGGTGTAATCGATGGGGATGGTGAGGAGGGAAGGGCCGGGTGTGTTAAAAGCCTGTTCGAGCGCTTCAGAGAGATCGGCGGCGTTTTGGCAGGAGAACGGATTCCAACCGAACGACTCTGAGAGGCTGGTCCAGTTGGGATTGTTGAAGGATAGCCGGGTGTGTCTTCCGAATTCGGTTTCCTGTTTCCAGGAGATGAGGCCGTATCCGCCGTCTTCCCAGACCATGACGACGATGTTGGCGTTGAGTCTTTTGGCGGTTTCCATTTCCTGGACGTTCATGAGGAATCCACCATCGCCGGTGATGGCGAGGATGCGTTTGTCGGGGTGGACGAGGTGGGCGGCGATTGCGCCGGGAAGAGCGAATCCCATTGAGCAGAAGCCGTTGGGGATGAGGCATGTGTTGGGTTCGTGGCAGTGGTAGTATCGGGCGATCCACATTTTGTGTGCGCCGACATCGGAAAGGAGGATGTCCTCCGGACCAAGGGCTTGGCGGGCGTCCCAGATTGCCTTCTGCGGCCTGATGGAGCCGGTGGTCTCGTCATTGGCGTGGGTTTGAAAATCCTCGAGCATTGACTCGCGAACGGAGGCCTGGAGGGTGAAATCGTAATCGGGGAGCGGTTTTTGTGCGACCCTTTCGTTGAGCATCCAGAGTGTGTGTGCGATGTCGCCGACAATCTCGACCTCGGGGTGATAGTCCGCATCGATTTCAGCGGGGAGGAAGTCGATGTGGACGACCGGTCGTTCCTTTTGATTGTTCCAGAGCTGAGGAGGGTACTCGACCATGTCGTATCCGAGAACGATGACGAGGTCTGCGGCATCAATGAGATGCGCGACGTGGTCTTTGGCCTGAAGGCCGATGGTGAAAAGACATGTGGGGTCGTCCTTATCGACGGCGCCTTTGGCCATGAATGTTGAAATGACACCAATACCCGTTGCTTTGGTGAAAAGTCGAAGTTGTTTTGAGGCGCGTTTCCGGATGCAGCCGTTGCCCGCGATGATGATGGGTCGCCTGGCATTGTTGAGCAGATCGATGGTCCGGTCGATGAGCTTTTCCTGGGGAACGGGCCTTCTGAATCGTCTGACGGAGATCGGCGAAGCACTGGAGGAGAGTTTGGCAATGTCTTCGGGAAGCTCGATGTGGCAAGCGCCGGGTTTTTCAGTTCTGGCGAGGCGAACGGCCTTTCGGATGATTTCGGGGAGATTGTCAGGGTGTCGTACCGAGTGGGTCCATTTGGTGACCGGTTCGAACATCTTAACGACATCCATGACCTGGTGAGATTCCTTGTGGAGCCGTTCAGTATCGCCCTGTCCGGTAAGGACGAGCATGGGGGCGCGGTCCATGTTGGCATCGGCGACACCGGTGATGAGATTGGTTGCGCCGGGGCCGAGTGTACCGAGGCAGCCGGCGGGATTGCCGGTCAGTCGGCCGTAAACTTCGGCCATGAATGCGGCGCCCTGTTCGTGCCGGGTGAGAACAAATCTGATTTGGTCAGACTCTTCGAGCGAGAGCATGAAGTCGGCGTTTTCCTCACCGGGGACGCCGAAGATGAGTTCGATGTTTTCTTCCTCGAGGCATTTGACGAAGAGGTCTGATGTTTTCATGGCTTAACTGCCGCTTCCGTTTTCGAAGTAATCCTGAGTTCCCAGCGCGGAGATGGCATCGCCGAGGCGGGAGAGAGCGTGTGCATATGCGGCGGAACGCATGTCGACCTGTTTTTCGAGATGAATATCGTAGATGGTATTGAATTCACGGGCCATGATGGTCTGGAGGCGATCATGGACATCTTCCAGAGGCCAGTAGAAGCCCTGCTTGTTCTGGGTCCATTCAAAATAGCTGACGGTGACGCCGCCTGCGTTGGCAAGGATGTCAGGAATGACCAGGGCGTCGTTGGCGTTGAGGATTTCGTCGGCATCGAAGGTGATCGGGCCGTTGGCGACCTCAACGATGACTTTGGCTTTGATGTCGTGGGCGTTGGACTCGGTGATCTGGTTTTCCATGGCGGCGGGGATAAGGATGTCGACATCGAGCTCGAGAAGTTGTTCGTTGGAAATCGTTTCAGCTTCGATGAGATTGCAGAGCTGACCTTCGCAGTAGACGGCCTTGAGTTGGCGGGATTCGTTCTTGAATTTCATGAGGCTCGGGACATCGAAGCCGTTAGGACGGTAGATGCCGCCACGCGAATCGGAGACGGCAACGATGTTGTACCCATCGGCATGAAGCAGTTTGGCAACGTACTGGCCCGCGTTACCGAATCCCTGAACGGCAACGGTAATATCAGAAGGATTCCAACTCTTGTGACGTTCCAGTTCCTTGATGCAGTAATAAGCGCCGCGGCCGGTGGCATCATCGCGGCCGAGTGAGCCGCCGAGAGGGATGGGTTTGCCGGTAATGACGGCGGGCGTCCACTGACGCTGAATGGTGGAATACTCATCCGCCATCCATCCCATGATCATGGCATTGGTGTAGACATCCGGTGCGGGGATGTCGACCTCCGGGCCGATGAAGTCGGCAATCTGATCGATAAAGCCGCGGCTGAGGCGTTGGAGTTCGAGTGGGGAAAGCTCTTTAGGGTTGACGATCACGCCGCCCTTACCGCCACCGAAGGGGAGTCCGACGACGGCACACTTGAACGTCATCCAGAATGCGAGGGCCTTGACTTCATCGAGGCTGACATCGGGGTGATATCGGATACCGCCCTTGGTGGGGCCGCGTGTGTTGTCGTGTCGAACGCGATAACCGGTGAAGACCTTGAGGGAGCCGTCATCCATGCGGACGGGGATGCTGACTTCGAGAACGGCCTTGGGGTGCTTGAGTTTTTCCAGGGCTTCGGCATGGATGTCCGCGTGCTCGATGGCCAGATCGAGTCGCTTGATGGCATCCGCGAAAATGTTTCGTTCCTCATGAATGGTGTCGATGGACATATCAAAACTCCTTCAAAGCGATGGCGTACGTGCCCTGTGTGCAGACCCGGAAATTGGATACGAATCAGCAGGACCACGTTACAGAATTATCGACAGAATCGAATGAATTCTTGGGCAAAAGATGGGGAGAACGTGGATTATGAGACGGACGAAAAAGCGGACTCGGCAAGATCGATCGCTTTGGCCAGGGCGGCGGCCTTGTTGACCGTCTCGGTGTATTCGGATTCCGGGACCGAATCGGCAACGATACCCGCGCCGGCCTGAAGATGGACGCGCCAGGGAAACTTCACGTCACCAGAATTGGGCGTAATCACCATCGTGCGAAGGGCAATGGCCATATCCATGTTGCCGGCAAAGTCGGCGTATCCGACCGCGCCGGCGTAAGGGCCGCGTCGCGTGGGTTCGAGTTCGTCAATGATTTGCATGGCACGAACCTTGGGCGCCCCGCTGACGGTCCCGACAGGGAGTGCGGCGCGAAGGGCATCCCAGCAGGTCATACCGTCCGTAAGATGGCCGGTGACGGTGGAGGAGATGTGCATGACGTGCGAGTAGCGTTCGACCTCCATGATGGAAGGGAGCTCTATTGAGCCGGGCTGTGCCACACGGCCGACATCATTTCGGCCCAGATCGACGAGCATGATGTGTTCAGCGCGTTCCTTGGGGTCCGCAAGGAGATCCTCTTCGAGCGCGAGATCTTCGGATTCATCGACGCCGCGTTTACGTGTGCCGGCGAGAGGGCGATTGGTGACAAGGCCATCCTGGGATCGGCAAAGAATCTCGGGACTCGAGCCGACGAGGATACAGCCTTCCGCCTGGAGGTAGAACATGTACGGTGAGGGATTGACCACGCGGAGGGCGCGATAAATATCGAATGGATCAGCAGGTGTATCGCGCTGGAACCGTTGGGAGAGGACGACCTGGAAGATGTCACCCGCGCCGATATATTCACGGGCGGATTCGACCATCTGCTCGAACTGGGATTGAGTGAGGTTTGAATCCGGTGAAGGGGATGGCGGAAGAGTAAGGTCGGCATCGCCGGAGGTCATACCCGAGTGTGGCGTTTCAAGTCGGGCGACCAATTCGTCAAGCTCGGCGCATCCGGCAGCGTATGCCGCTTCAAGCGAATCATGCTCGGTGGTAAGCACGTGGTTAATGGCGAGGATGGTCTTATGAACATGATCAAAGGCGACGATTCGACGATAGAGACCGAAGTGCATGTCCGGGAGCTTGCGATCATCGACGGGTGGGCTGTCGAGTTTTTCCCCCTCTACGTAGCGAACGGTGTCGTAGCCGGCGTATCCGACCCATCCTCCGGTGAAATCAGGAAGCGATGGTGGGGTGGCGATGTTCCACTCTGCAGTCATATCCTCCATCTGGGCGAGTGGGTCATCGCATTGGAAGGTCGAAGTTTCGCCGGCGGTGATACGGGTCACGGAACGATCGTAAGCAAGGATTTGATCGATGGGTTGAGCGCCAAGGAAGGAGTAGCGTGCCTGACGTTCCCCGCCGACGACGGATTCGAGAAGGAAGCTTGGAGCGTGACGGGGATCACCGGAAACAAGGCGTCGATATGCAGAAACGGGGGTGAGGTTGTCGGCAAAAAGTTGGCGATAGATGGGAATGAGATTGCCCTTTTGGGCAAGTGGGTTGAATTCATCTTGTGAAGGGGTGTAACGGGTCATGACCGGACAAGTGTAGCCGCCAGCGCCTTCGAGGGCGAAGGGGTGGTTAATCGGGCGGAATGATGAGGAGTAGCGCCATGAGTGGGGTAAAATCCACGGCAAAGGAGTATCCAATGATGCAACGTTTGTTTTTGATTGCCGGTGGTGTGTTTGGTTTGACGGGGGTGTTGGCCGGGACGTTTCATGCGCACGGTTTGGATAAGGTGGTAGACAACGATGCGAAGCTGATGAGTTCGTTTGGGACGGGTGTGGAGTACCAGATGTATCACGCGCTGGCGTTGTTGGGGGTGGGGTTGCTCATGGGCGGAAGGAAGAAGGGAATGATGCTGAAGACGGCGGGCTGGTCGTTTATTGTGGGGAATCTTCTGTTTTCGGGAGCGTTGTATGCGCTGGTGTTGACGGGTGTGAAGGGGTTCGGCATGTTGGCGCCACTGGGGGGGATGGCGTTGATCGTGGGTTGGGGCGCGTTGATCGCAGGCGTCTGGGGGATGAAGGGCGACGTTAAGTAAGGCCATAAGTTTAGATCACGCAACATTCCTGCGCGTCGCCGATCCCCAGAAGGTTTCCAGCCAGATGGTCAGATTCATGACGGGCCAGGATGTGAGCCAGTTGGTTGAACCGAAGTGTTCGATCTGGTGAAGCGTCTGCGGTGTAAAGACATCGCGAGCAACGGTGACGCCGGCGATTGAGGGTGTGAATTCGGCGAGCCAGGATTGGAACGGAAGGGGAAAACTGGCTTTCGGGCGTTCGATGGTTTCAGGTGGGAAGTAGGATTTGAATGCATCGCGAAGAAGACGCTTGGTGCGAACGCCATCGTAGTGGTACCGGATGGGAAGGGAGTTGGCGAATTCGGCGACGCGGATATCCGCAAAGGGTGTTCGACCTTCAACGCCTGCAAGCATCGTGGCGGTATCGAGTCGACCAAGAAGTCCTGTGAGGTTGAAATTCTGCTGCGCACGGAGAAAGTGAGAGAGATCGAGCGAGTAGGGATCATGGTTTTGGTCAAACGCCAGGTCGACTTCTTCAAGAAGGTGAGTATCGCGATCGATGAGGCGGTGAACTTCAGGTGAGAGAATCTGGGGTTTGAGCGACGGGGGAACCCAGGTGACCGACTGGAGGTATGCGATGGAAGGCGGAATGGGGTTGCCGTTGGCGTCGTGGGGCTTATCGAGGTATTGCGAGAATTTCTTCAGGGGCGGGCCGTAGCCTGCGAACAACTCATCGGCGCCTTCGCCGGAGAGTGTGACTTTGGCGTGTTCCGCGAGTTGCGAGGCGACCACGAAAATGGCGACTTCGTTGGGCGTGGAAAGAGGCACGGCAAGCTGACCGATCATCCACTGCCAAAGTTCAGTGAAGTCACCTTGCGAGATGATCGACTGGTGGTGTTCGAGGTCGAGGAAGTTGGCGACATTCTTCGCATGGAACAGATCGCTTTCCGGATCGGTGGGATCACCTGCGCCTGTGCAAAACGTCTTGAGGCTTGGGTTCTGTGAGGCAGCGAGGAGTGAGGTGATGCACGAGTCGAGTCCGCCGGACAGAAGAGCGCAAAGGGGGACATCCGAGAGCAGATGGTCGGCAGTAGATTCCGCAATGACTTCGGCGGTGCGTTCCACGGCCTCTTCATAGGACAGCGTCGTATTCTGATGGGTAGGCGTATCGTACCATTGTGTCATCTTGAGTTTGGGTTCATCACCGGCCAGATCAATGGTGACGGCGTGCCCGGGTTGGACGACGTGAACACCTTCGAACATGGAGCGATGACCGAGTGTCGTTCGGATGGTGGTCAGGTAGGCCGAGACCGTAATCCAATCGGGCTGAATCGAGATGTGGGGGTGATCCAGGATGGCGATGGGTTCACTGGCGAAAGCAACTTCGAGGCCCGCCGGCGTTTGAACTAGCGCGTAGTAGAGTGGTTTGATGCCGAGCGGATCACGGGCCAGTGTCAGTGTCTTGCTGCGGGCATCGTATGCGGCGAAGGCGAACATCCCGCGGAGTCGATTGAGTCCCGGAAGGCCAAATTTACGGAAGACGCGTGCGACGGTTTCCGTATCGCAATCGGTTTGATAGGGCTGGCCATCCGCTTCGAATTGTTTTCTGAGTTGCGGGTGGTTGTAGATCTCGCCGTTGTATGAAATGGAAAGGTGGTCATTCGTGTTGGGATTGCCCAGATGAAACGGCTGGTCACCGTCAAGTGGCGACTGGATGGCGAGGCGTTGATGCGCGAGGGCGACGTGCCGGTTTTGCCAAAAGCCGTGGTCATCAGGACCGCGTCGCGCGATCAAACCATTCATACGTCGGATGACCGGTTCGGGGATACTTAACTCGCGTCCATAGCACGTTGCGACGCCTGAAATTCCACACATAAACACCTCTTTTCTCTCAATCCTTCAAGGAGGGTATCGACGGATTGTTTTTGAAACTTCAAAGGTAGTTGGGAAGTGAGCGGTAAGTGGTCTATTGATCCCCGCCAAAAGAAATATCAAAGGCGGGAATTAAGCGCGTGTGGCCGGGCACGCGCAATATGTGCGCCAACGGAAACGGACGATTGGATGCGTTACATGATTGACGGCGAGAGAATAAAGCCGGCACGGGATATGCAAAAAGGAATAGGTATGCGTGAAGTGACTCGTAACGGTAGTGTCTCACCCCTAAAAGGACTGGCGGTGACATTCGGTAATCTGGGGGATGTGTTGAGCAAGATCAATCAGGAGCAATACACTGCAAAAACAGTGATGAGTTTAGGCTCAAGTATCGGTGGGCACGTCAGGCATATGGCCGATCATGTACGCGCTTTGTTGGCGGGGATTGACGGCGGATTGATCAATTATGATGACCGGGAAAGGGATACGGATGTCGAAAACGACCGGGATGCGGGCATGAAGGTTGTCGAGGAACTGGGCACACGACTGGAGGGGCTGGACAATGACAATCTGGACAGAGCCATTGATGTAAGGTTGATGGTCGATGGACATGGCCACAGTATCCTCGCCCGATCAACGATTGGGCGGGAGTGTTGCTTCGTACAAAGCCATACCATTCACCATTGTGCGATCTTACGCATGATCTTGAAAGGGATCGGTATCGACATGGCGGAAGAATTCGGTACAGCGCCTGCGACATTGAGTTATCACCACGAGGCGGGCTGAGTCCATGTGTACCCTGTCAGTCATTCAGTTGAGCGATGTTCATGGGGAAAGAGGTTATCGCGTCGTGTTTAATCGCGATGAATCCCGGGATCGGGCTGAGGGGATGCCGCCGCGCGAGATGGAAACGAGCGAGGTGAAGTATGTTGCGCCGCTGGATACCGACTCAGGCGGAACATGGATCGGCGTCAACGAGTTTGGTGTGACTGTCGGACTATTGAATGTGTACCGCAGCGATGGGGATCAAAGGGAAGGAGCAGTGGGCCTGAAATCGCGCGGCGAAGTGATTGAGAAAATCATCGGAGGGAGTAGCGCCAAGGAGGTAGCGAAAGCCGCGGCCGATATGGATACGGAACGATACGCGGCATTTCGAATTGTCGCGGTGGATGGAGCGGAAGTGATTGAAGTGGGTTATGAGGGTGGTTTGGGGAAAATGAGACGAATGCCTGCGCACAACTGGCCTGTGATGTTTACTTCATCAGGGCTGGGCGATGCGGTGGTACAGGGTATTCGTGAGAAGTTGTTCCAGGATATGGTGTATCAAGCGGAGGACTTGCAGACCGCACAGGATGCGTTCTCGGCGAGCAGGATTGCGGGGGCGGGACATTTAAGTGTGAACATGAGTCGGTCGGATGCACGTACAGTAAGTCAAACTGCGGTGTGCGTACTTTCCTCGGTGGCGAAAATGCAATATTCTCCTATGCCGCCGGAAAGAGGCAGGATGCACGGGCATGAAATAACAGTAAACCGACCGACTTGCGCATGAACCTAACCCCCCGAAACCCCCGGAATCCCCGGAAGTTTTTGGCCCCACCTGACAGGAAGCGTCGTCTCATCCTCAAGACGTATCTGTTGTTGGTCGCGCTGTCGTTCGTGATTCAGTTTTTTTATCCCGAGCGCGACAAAGTCGGTGAGGACGATCTGAGTGCGCAGGTTAAAGAACAAACGGCGGAAGGACAAGCGGATGGCGACAACAAGGTAACAATCCATTACTCCGAGCATGGCGAGAAGAATCAACCCGTGCTGATGATGTTTCACGGAGCGCCGGGGGATTCAGGACAACTGGAAGAACTTGCCAAAAAGCTTGGTGAGAAGTTCCGGGTGATCAACGTGGACCTGCCCGGTTTCGGAAAATCGAGCCGTATGGTGGGTAATTATTCGAACCGGGCGCACGCGCGTTACATGATCGCGCTGATGGACCACCTGAAGATTGAAAACGCCAATCTGTTCGGCTACTCCATGGGAGCCGGCGTCGCCTATTGGATCAATGAGTTTGCACGCGAGAGGGTGAATTCGATCGGCGTCTACGGCGGGATGGGGATTGTCGAGAGCGCGGGGTCGGGCGATCATACCTTCGAGATGATTAAGTATTATCTGGGGTACGGTGTGGGCGTGGTCGGTGCGGAGTTTGTGCCGCACTTCGGGCTGTTCGGAGACCGAGGATGGCGACACGCCCTTATGAGGAATTTCATCGATACCGATCGGCGACCGATGCGCGAGGTGATCGAACACGTGGGTAAACCACTGCTCATCCTGCACGGTCGCGATGACCCGCTCGTCCCCGCATGGGCTGCCGAGGAGCATCACGATCTGGTGGAGCACAGCGAGCTGGTCATCTTCGATGCATCGCATTTCATGGTGTTTTCAGAGAACGGCATCCAAGAGCTCGTGGATGAACTGGTCCCGTTTTATGAAAGACACGCCAAGGAAGGCGTGGCCGGGATTCGTCGAACCGTGGACCATACGAAGGATCGCGCCCCGCCGCCGCCCCTGCCGGGTGGATTGAATTTCGAACGAACCAATCGACCCTTCGTGGCAACCGCCGTGATTGCTCTGGGAACATTTGCGTCCGAAGACCTCACCTGCATCGCGTCCGGCCTCCTCGTAAGACGAGGGCAATTGGATTTTTTCGTCGCATTGATGGGGTGTTTCATCGGGATTTACTTCGGCGACCTGGGCTTGTATCTCATCGGTCGGCTGGCCGGGCGACAGACGCTCCGGTGGAAATGGGTGACGAGAAAACTCACCAGCAAACGCGTTCAGGAATTCGAGGACTGGATCGAGAATCATGGGTTCAAGGCGGTGATTGCCAGTCGATTCCTACCCGGCACCCGGTCAATGATGTACCTGGCGGCGGGATTCGGACGGATGAATTTCATGCAGTTCGCCTTGTGGTCATTCCTGGCGGTGGCGGTGTGGACGCCTCTTTTGATCGTGCTGGTGTATGTGTTTGGCCAGGAGATTGTCGGGCCTCTGGAGATGTTCTTCGGTCACGGGTGGTTGGGTTTGATCATTGCGCTGATTCTGCTGTTCGTGCTTGTACGAATTGGCATTATGCTCACGACGAAGCGCGGGCGCCAGCGTCTGATCGCCAAGGTCTCCATGTTGTGGCGTTGGGAATTCTGGCCCACCTGGTTGTTTTACATTCCGCTCTATCCCTATGTGGGTTTGCTGATGCTGCGTCATAAGGGATTTGCGACGGTAACCGCCGTCAACCCCGGCATCGAGCATTCGGGTGTGGTGGGCGAATCCAAGGCAAGGATACTCAGCAACCTGCCGGAGGAATGGATTGTCCCCTTCCGTTGCGTGGAGAAATCGGATGATGTGGAGACGCG
This sequence comes from Phycisphaeraceae bacterium, assembly GCA_028284925.1. Taxonomy (GTDB): domain Bacteria; phylum Planctomycetota; class Phycisphaerae; order Phycisphaerales; family Zrk34; genus JANQQT01. The sequence goes on from JANQQT010000296.1 coordinate 16,475, forward strand.
CGTCAGGGCGTTAGCCGCGATCATCGAGGAGACGGGTTGGGAGTATCCACTGATCCTGAAACCCAATGAAGGTCAGCGAGGGATCAGTATCAAGCGCATCAGGTCACTGGACGACGGACGGGATTTCTTGGAGAAGCAGCATGCGATGACGCTGGTGCAACCTTATCACCCCGGGCCTTATGAAGCAGGGATTTTTTACTATCGGTATCCCCATGAGGAGAAGGGAAGGATCTATGCGGTGACCGACAAACGGTTGTGCACGATCTCCGGCAATGGCCAGAGCACACTGGAGGACCTGATCTGGGGGCATTCACGGTTTCGAATGCAGGCGGATATGCTGTTAAGGCGACACCATGAACACGCCCATCGCGTACTCGCGGATGGTGAAGTCTTTCCATTGGTCGTCGCGGCCAACCACTCTCAGGGCGCTTTGTTCCTCGATGGGGGGCATTTGATCACGCCCGAGCTGGAAGCGGCGGTCGATCAGATATCCCAACAGTTCGACGGCTTCTACTTCGGCAGGTACGATGTGCGTTATGAAACGGAGGAGGACTTGAAGGCCGGCCGCAACTTCAAGATCATCGAACTCAATGGCGTAACCAGCGAAGCGACCAATATGTACGATGCATCGCGCGGCATTCTGCGGGGTTACCGAATCCTCTTCGGGCAATGGACCATCGCATTCAGGATCGGGAGCATGAACCGAAGGAACGGCGCGAAGATCACCACCGCGTGGGAGTTACTCAAAATTGCCCGAAGATATTACCGCGAACGCTCAACAGAAGTTGTCACTGACTAACCCCCCGCCCCGGAAGTATGCGCGCCGTGCAAGGGGTGTAGCGTGTTGCGGATGAAGGAACCAGGCTGTCAGCCGATGCCGCCTTTGAGACCGCCGAGGTCACCGAATTTGCCCATAAGAGACTCCATCGCCTTAGCCTGGTCTTCCTTTTTAACGTATTGGCGAATGTCATCGCGCGACGCACGGTCGGCGGGGGATTCTTCCGGAGCGGTAAGCGCCTTGATGGAAAGACCGATTCGATGTTTCTGAATGTCGAACTCTGTAACCAGAGCTTCGATTTCCTGCCCGACCTTCGCAACCTGATCGACTCGGTTGACGCGATCGACGGAAAGTTGGGAGATATGGACAAGTCCTTCGACGCCGGGTTCGAGTTCGATGAAAGCGCCGAAGTCGGTGGTCTTAACGACCTTGCCCTTGACCTTTTCACCTACAGCGTATTTGGAGCTAACCGTTTCCCAGGGATCGGGCATGGCCTGCTTCATGCCGAGCGAGATTCGTTTTCCACTGTCACCGACCTTAAGAACGCGAACGCGAACCTTGTCGCCGACCTTGACGACGTCGTTGGGATTGTTGACGCGCGTGTGCGCCATGTCTGACACATGAACGAGGCCGTCAACACCTTCGAGAATTTCAACGAACGCGCCGAATTTCTGAATACTCTTGACCGTCCCGTCCATTTCAGCGCCAACTTCAATGGAACTGAGAAGTTCGGCACGGGCTTTTTCAGATTCGACATCAAGGACCGCACGACGGGATACTACAACACGTTTCTTTTTCTTGTTAAGCTCGGTAACTTTGCAGCGAAGTTTGTGGTTGAGGAAGGGGGTAAGGTCTTCGACGCGATTGGTATCAATCTGGCTGATGGGCATGAACGCTCGTTGTCCGGCAATCTTGAGTTCGAGGCCGCCGGTGTTCATGCCGATGACGACGCCCTCGACGATCATCCCTTTCTGGATGGTGTCCCAGGTTGCTTTAGTGGTGGCTCCGGGGAGGCGAAGCTGGAGAAGGCTCTCCGCTTCATCGAAGCCGTCAACAATGAATTCCGGGTGGTCGCCCACGCGAGGGGTTTTGGGGAACTGACGAAGCGAGCAGACTCCCTGCTCCTTTCCCGCGCTGAATTCGACAAGGACATCATCGCCGCGAATGGCGCGGACGGTCCCGACACGCGTGGTAATGGCGTTATTGTCTCTTTCGGCTTCAGGCTCGGCATCAGGCGAAAGCGGGTCCGAGGGAGGCGCGGGTGCGGCGGGCTGGGCAAATTTGGCGGCGTTGACGCTTTCGGCTTCGATAAGCTGCTCAATGGATTGGTCGCCGAGCGCATCGGCGATTTCCTTTTCCAGCGAAGCATCTTGGTTATTCTCTGTCTGTGGTTCCGGCTGATCGGTCATTTTTCGATATCCTAACTGCTACATCGACGTGTCGTTTCGCCGGCTCGCCGTGCTATTCGGGAGCAGGAATGATCGGCGAATGGTGTTCGGCCCGATTTACATTTGCCTATGCCTTCCGGGGGAGCCATCCTCAGATGGAGAAAAAACGGGCACTACTGCGTCATTGTACCCGCATGGGCAAAAGTGGGCCATTAAGTTCTGAAAAGGCCGGGCATGGAGTATCAACGTGGAATGAAATGGCCGCAGAACCGATATACGATGGAATCATGGACGTGAATCCCATCGACGAGATCATGGAACGGGCATCGGTGTTGCTTGGCGAGATGGCCTACTCGGAGGCGGAGAAATTGTGCGTGGAGGCATTGGGAAAGGCGAAAGCGGTGGGCGATTTCGATCGCTACGCACGAATCCTGTTGCCCCTTCAAGAAACGCGGCGTCTGAGGCGACAGGGAGCAGTGGAAACCGGGACATTCCTGGTGACTGAGAAAATGGAAGTCGAAGCATTGCTCGAACGCTATCCGGCAGGATGTTTGTTTTTGGTTGGCGACATCTACGGGGAGGATGAGGTGACGAAAGTGCGCAAGGCGGCATTTGACCGAGGGCTGAAGGTGGAGGCAATGCTGCTGAATCAGCAGGATTTAAGGGCGGCATTCGAACATCTGATGGAACAACGCGGTGATGCCGAACTGGGAAGGATTGGAAGAGTTTCGACGGATATGACCGGCGAAGAACGCCTCAACGCTCTGGAACAGTGTGTCGAGGCGGTTGGAGATCACGAACTGGCCCACCAGAGACTGGCGGAAGCGGCGCGGGCCCTGGCGGAATAGGCGTAACCGAATATTGAAAATGGGAGAAAAACGAATCGAATTGAGGGGATAATCTGTCTTTCCAACGCCCAATAAGCCGCCTAATATTCGCCCCCCACCCCCGGAAACCAATCCCCCCGGAAGACCCGGCCCCCGGAATTTGGATGTGCGGGCAAGGGCGGGATGCGGGCTGAGATCGCCAGGGACGGTGAGATTCGAATAGACATGACAAGGAAAGTGTAGATGGCACAGTTACGAGAAATTAAAAAGCGCATTAAGGCGGTCGGTAATATTCAGCGTATTACCAAGACCATGCAGATGATTGCAACCGTGAAGTTTCAGGCTTCGGTGAAGCGAAGTGAGGAAACAAAGCCTTATACGCAAAAGATTGCGGAGATTGTGTCGGAATTGGCGGGAGCTGCGGGTGATGCGCCGATTGAGCACCCTTTGCTCGCCGGGCCGACGCCCGCTGCGGGAAAAGAGTTGTTACTGGTACTGACTTCAAATCGCGGCTTCTGCGGGGCGTATAACACGAATGTCCTGCGTAAGGCCGCCGGCTTTTTGATGGAATCGGGAGAGAAGATGGCGTTGGAGGTGGTCGGTAAGAAGGGGGCGACGTTTTTCCGGTTTTCCGGACCGCAGCCGGAGAAGGCATATACCGAGTTTGCGGATAAAGTGGAGTATGACGAGGTCGAAGAGATCGCAAGTGATTACATCGAGCGGTTCTCAGCAGGTGAGTTTGACGCCGTACACGTCGCGTACATGGAATTCATCTCGAATGCGAAGCAGACGCCCCGGATTGTGAAGTTGTTGCCGCTTGAGCCGCCGAAGGCCGAGGAAGGTGAACAGGACGCGAAGGGTACTCAAGCCGTTTACGAGTTCAGCCCCGACCCGGCGGAGTTGCTGGGCGACCTGTTGCCGCTGACGGTCAAGAGCAAGCTGTTTGAGTATTTCAATGATGCGGTGGTGAGTGAACAGATCGCGCGTATGGTGGCCATGAAGGCGGCGACGGATAATGCGGGTAAGGTCGGGACAGGATTGAAGCGATCGTTTAACCGCGCACGACAGGCACAAATCACAACCGAGTTAAGTGAGATCATTTCCGGCGCCGCGGCACTGGATTGAGGTGTTGAAGATAATCTGGAACGATTCAACCGTCGGCAGTTTGGCCGACGGTTTTTTTTTAAGGATGATCGGGCATCACTTAGACCGATTGTTTTTCATCTTCAAACAACAGGCCGAAATCGCATCCCCCCTACCGCAATCCACTCACTGCTCATTCAATCCCCAATCGTAATCGAGAAAGCTCGTCCGATACGTGCTGTCGCGTAACCATTCGGCGTCATCCGAATCCACATGTCCAGCGACAAAATTCAACACGGCCTTCATCCTGTCGCCATGCCCTTCAAACCCGGACTCCGGCGTGTACCGCGACTCAAAGTCCTCGCCAAACCACTTGAAAATCGGGGACAGATAGACTCGCTTCTTATCACGGTCAATGCGGAATCGCCCCGGTATGGCAAGAAAGCGCCGCCCCTGCGCCGCCAACTGCTTTGCAAGCCTGACGCCCGTATAAGGTTCCCCCAACAAAGGCGGACAACCGATCGACGCACAGTTCACAGCCATATGAATCCGCGCCTCATCAAACTGTTTTCTCAGGATTTCATGTTCGATGTAATCAAGCGTCATCTCAGTCCCCAGCACGCGATGCTTTTTAGTATCCCAGACGCCGCTGATCTGCCGAATGCTGTTCTTGGGCCACCTGAACCCACCGATCAAACCCGCCTTGATGGGGTAATGATTGATGATCGTCTTGAGTGTGTTGGCGTTGTACGCGTTGATCCAAAACGCGATCTTCTCCCGCGATGACAACTTCGCCAACTGTGATGGTGCATAGTCGCCCAACTGATCCAAATACTTGTCCAACGCACGCCGATCCGCCTTCAATCCGCGGTAATTCACATTCCCCTTCGCATCCACAAATTGATCCAGAACATCTGCAAATATGGCGTGGTCAAACACAACCAGTTTCGCGCTTTTCGCCGCCGCTTTGGGAGGACCACCTGCCGCGTTAGCGTTTTCGATCTCCGTCGCGCTTGTGCCCTCCGGATTCGGACTGTCAGCACACCCCAAAACCAATAACGCCGGTATCAGCGTTCCGAATAGCATCCATCGTGTCGATTCAAACATAATTGATAACCTTATTCGCACAGAAACATCGCCGATTCCCTAAGTCCTTGGCATGTCCCGTGCGATCACACCGCCAAAACCGCCTTACCCACACCCCCTTCAGAACAACAGTGCCGAGTTCGTCGCCAATTACTCCCTCTTCCGAAAAAATATGATTTGCTTTACCCCCCTATTGCGTCCAACGCCCATTGACACTCCACCCCATTTTCCTCTACCTTTCATCCACCCCCGACAAAAGACCCAAACGAAAGGCCGCCCACCCCATGAGCCACGACCCAAACCACCACGATGACATAGACGCCCTGGCCCACGCCGCGAACCAGTCCCACCCCCCTACCACAACCGCCCGCCGAATCTGCCCCGCATGCGGCAGCCGGCGATACACACAGGGTCACATCCGAGCAGACATCCACAGCAGCAACACCTTCATCACCGCAGCCGATCTACGCAAGAGCGCATTCAACGCCCCCAATTACCAACTCAAGACCGCAGCCTGCCTCGACTGCGGCCTCATCCGCCAGTTCATCGCTTCCAAAGACCTCAAGAAACTCCAAAACACCTGATCAACGTTTCAACCCCGACTCACTCCCTACGCCCCCACCCTAACCCGCAAATTATCCAACACATTCATGAAATTAATATACGCATCATAAGGCGACTCATACGGACTGAAATACCCATGCACATCACCGTCCGCCATGTGCTTCGTACACATGTAATAAAAGTGATCCGAAATCGTCAGCCGACGCCAATCCTCCAGCAACCCCTCATCCCCACCCTCCTTGATCGGCCGCTCCAGCTTAAACAACTCATGCAAAGCATTTGACTGCATCGCATTGCCCAACCACGCCGACAAATCCCGCTCCGTATCCGCCCAACTCACCATATTCGGCGAGTCGAACTCTTCAATCCCGTCCGAGGCTCCTTTAGCCATTGCTTCACTCACCGTCACAAACCCGCAACCCTCCGCCATCACCCTCCCCGGCAACTCTTTCAAAAATCCAAAAATTCCCGTCTCATCCCACTGATGCTCGCCAAACGTCTCAAAATCCATAAACAGATTACAAACATCCCCCTCCAGCGACCCCATCCACCCCGCAAACTTTTCCGCCGTCAATGGCCACTCATCCCACTCACTGTTCGAAAACCGAAACGCAATATCATCCGAATAACGGTAATTCCTCAACAGCAATTTTAGATTCCGACAATGGGGCGGCTCAAAAATGCCATTCGGACTACGACCCTCCAAAACCCGCTCCGCCCCCTCCGTCAACATCCCCTCAAACCATCCCAATGCATCCACGAAATGGGCCAGGTCGTTGTTATAAATCAGTTCAGTATTCCTGAACACCCTTGGCCGAATCCCAATCACTTCCTCCACCATCTCCACATGCTTCTCAATCTGCTCTCGAAACTCCTCCCGGCTGTACAAAAACGCCACCGAGTGATAATACGTCTCCGCAAGAAACTCCACACAACCCGTCTCCGCCAACCGCTTCAAGTTCTCAATCACACCCGGTTGCCGCTCCCGCAACTTCTCCATCAATACCCCCGTCACACTAAAACTCACCCGAAACTTATCCCCATGCTCCTCAATCAAATCCAACAGAATCCCCGTCGCCGGCAGGTAACACTTCCCCGCCACCTTATCCAGGATTTCCCCGTTAAACCGATCATCAAAATAATCGGCATCCGTATCAAAAACGCTATAACCGCGCAGCCGCAACGGCTGATGCATTTGAAAATAAAAACAAAGATTCGACATGTCTGTACATTCCCTGATCGAACAAAAAAAATCGACTCAAACGCCAAGCCGATCCCTACGACCGCCCATTCTATCCGTACTCACCCCCCCATCCCACACCAATATACCACCACACACCCAACACTCCAATCATCGCGCCTCCCGAGCCAAGTCGATTATCCGATCCGGACCATCCAACTTTATCGAAGACCATCCCGCCACACACCAGGCGAATCTCAAATGGGGTGTACTTTCAGTACACCCCGGGTTTACCTCGAGTCAACTTGTTAACTCACAACCTTAAACAATAATGCTGTCAATTGGAAATCATTCCGCGTACAAATTACAACAACACCCGGAGCGCCATACCCCAAAAGGAAAACATCATGAAACGACACACCTACCTCACCTATGGCATATTCTGCCACGCCCTCTTCCTCGCCGTCTACCTCTACATGGCCGGATTCTTCGGCAATATCCTCGCGCCCAAAACCATCGACCACGGCCTGCCACCCGGCGCCGAGCCCACCTCCACCACCGCCGCCGTCATCATCAACATCCTCCTCATCCTCCTCTTCGTCATCCCACACTCCGTCATGGCCAGACCGGCATTTAAAAAATGGTGGACCCGAATCATCCCCGAATCCATCGAACGCAGCACCTACGTCCTCGTCTCATGCATCCTCATGATCATCCTCATGTGGCAATGGCGTCCCATCGGCCCAACCGTCTGGGAAGTCAACGAAGGCCCGCTCCACTACATCCTCCACGGTCTGTTCGTCTTCGGCTGGCTCATGGTCCCCCTCGTCAGCCTCCTCATCAACCATTTCGACCTCTTGGGGACCCGACAGGTCTGGCTCCACTTTCAGGGAAAGGATTACACCCCTCTCAAATTCCGCATCCCCGTCGTCTACAGTTCCGTCAGACACCCCCTCTACGTCGGCTGGATCATCGCCTTCTGGGCCACCCCCGTCATGACCGTTGGCCACCTCATCTTCGCCATCACCTCAACACTCTACATGATCATCGCCATCCCCTTCGAGGAACGCGACCTCATCCAACACCACGGTGACGACTACCAGCAATACAAACAACAAGTCCCCGCCCTCATCCCCGGCTTAACCCCCAGGAAAAACCCCGCACCAAAACATACTTGACATCACGAGAATTAACGCACATCCCCACTCCCACTGCGCCCGCCGCAGCATTCTGACCATCCATGCAATAACTCAACCATCTTCCAATTCCCTCTCCCTGACACGCACGCCAAACTTGATTAACCCCAGGCGCTCCGCCTGGGGCGCGTCGCAGAAAACGATTCGTCGCGCGATTCAGAGGACCACAACGACCTACTGGCTACCACAAGAACCTTTCGTTCACTACACCCAACTTCCAGTTTCACCTCCGTAACTTAATCCCACAATCTCATAGGCCCCACATGTCTCTTCAGGAGCACGTGCATTTCTTCCGGGGGCACTTGGGCCAGCCACACAACCCGGAACAATCCACGCCTCTCCACCAAATCCAACCACCTACATAGTCTCGCCAAATATCAAATCGCCACCACCCCATGTCAACCAGTGCGCACAAACGCTTCGCATGATTCAAGTGTTTTTTCTCACCGCGGCTCGTCGGCACAAAAAACATTGACAATTTCGTTTATGTAAAAAACGAATGGGCGGTGCGCACCAAACCAGCACTAAATCATCCTCCTTCCCTTAACCCCTTAAATCTCAACACCTTACACGCATATACCAAACCTCCCTCAACAGTCCTGTCCCAATTCTGGGGGCGCACAAAAGGGTCGCTATTCCACCCAAAAACACCCCAAAAAACTCACTTTCGCGCCATTTACACCCCAAAAACACACCCAATTTTCCCGTTTCACCCCATTTCACCCCCCCTGTTTTTCCTCGTTGGTATCCTCATGCGCTACCTCCACCCGCCTCACCCCCTCCAAAAACACCCCTAGATTTTCCGCCAATTTCCTCAATTCGCCCCCCTTGCCGCCTTCCTCATCCTCACCTTCATCGTCCTCAACATCCACCACATAAACCTCGGCGCCCGACACCTCAAATACCACAATCCCACCCCGCTCATCCACGGCAAGTGGTGCACAACTCTTTGATTCCAATACACTTACATCCACAAGACCCGACCGATCCAACACACCAAAATTATGCTCAACCTGCGGCAAAAACACCAACATACCATCCTCTTCACCCTCACCGCTATATTCATAGACCAGCTCATCCTCACCCAAACCCGGCAACACTGCCTCATAAAACCGCTCCAAAACCACCGGCATCCCCCTCCCATACCGCCCCTCAAAATCCTCCTCCATCTCCCTCAATCCCACCACATACCGCGTCAGAAATATCTGTTCCATCACCCGACTCAACTGCCGCCGCGTCCAAACCCGCTGCACCAAAATCAGCGATATCATCGCCAAAAACATGATGATTACCCCCATCCACACGTCGCCGCCTTCCCCATCGCACAAGATTCTCGACATAAAATCCATTGACAAATTCCTGAATGCCACCCCTCCCATCACCAACTCGCCTCCGTCAATCTCTCCTATCCTAGCCCCCTTACCTACCGTGCGAAATTCGATTGTGGAAAACCTGATGATAAAAAACAGCGTTTTTTACGCAAAAAAACCTAATTTGCCAAAATACGCTAATACCAGACCCACCCCGTTGACACATTTCGCCGGATTGTTAACATTCAGGTGCTTTTGGACCCCGGAAGGGCGGTGAGCACCAAATCTGGTCTCGCCGCCCTTTTTTTGTTCCTCACGCACTTACCCATCTCCCACTCTCCCTAAATACCGGCTATTTTGACTCAAAAACGCCCATTTTCTCTCCGAACAACCTCCCAACTACCCTCACACCCAATCACCGATATCATGCCCCCAACCCAACCCGATCGGAATCGCCATGCCCACCGTCACCATTCAACTCCCCCACCACACCTACGACATCATCATCGAAGGCGGAATCCTCGCGGAAACCGGCAATATCACCCGAAAACTGGCCCCACACGCTCGTTGCGCCCTCTTCGCCGATGAATCCACCTTCGCCATCCACGGCCAAACCGCCCTCTCCGCCCTCCAATCCGCCGATTACTCCGTCACCACCTCCACCATCCCCTCCGGTGAATCCCACAAAACCCCAGCCACCGTCCAGTCCCTCTACGATGCCCTGCTCGCAGACCATCTTGAACGAAAAAGCCCCGTTTTAGCCCTCGGAGGCGGGGTGACCGGCGATACCGTCGGCTTCGTCGCCGCAACCTACCTCCGCGGTGTCCCCTTCATCCAAATCCCCACTACCCTCCTCGCCATGGTCGACGCCAGCGTCGGCGGCAAGGTCGGTGTTAACGTCCCCCAGGGCAAAAACCTCATCGGCGCCTTCTATCAGCCCCACGCCGTCCTGATGGACCCCTTCGTCCTCCAGACCCTCCACCCCCGCGAACTCCGCTGCGGCCTCGCTGAATGCGTCAAACACGGGGTGATCCGCTCCCCTGAACTCTTCGATTTCATTGCCTCGAACGTCCCCCATATCCAAGCACTGAAAACCAGCATCATTACGGATTTGCTTGAAAGAAACGTCAAGATCAAGGCTTCGGTCGTCATAGAGGACGAAAAGGAATCCGGCGTCCGTGCCCACCTCAATTTCGGCCACACCTTCGCCCACGCCATCGAGGCCACCTCCGGCTATGGCCAAATCCTCCACGGCGAGGCCGTCGCCCTCGGTATGATTGCCGCCTCACGCATGGCCGAAAACCTCAATATCTGCCCTACAGGCTTCACGGATAAGCTCACCCAACTCCTCAACGCAATCGGACTCCCCATCACGGCGGACCTTGCCGATACCGACCAGCTCATGGACGCCATGCTTCTCGACAAGAAGGTCAAAGACAGCCGAATTCGCTTTGTATTGCCCGAAAAAATGGGTTCCGTCATCATCCGCAATGACATTCCACCCGACGCCGTCCGCGACGCATGGACGGCCATTCGTGCTTGAATCTCACTTCCACACCCTGTCCGCTACGTTTCCGATCTCGAAAGCCGCGTTCCCTTCACCTCAACCTATTCCGCATCCGTCCGACCGCACTCTATAATCCTCCAAGATGAGTATGGACGCCGAAAAACTCCAGTCACTCTCCGCCAAGGCCCGCGCCCTCCCCAAAGTTCCCGGCGTCTACCTCATGAAGGACAAAAACGGCATCGTCCTCTACGTCGGCAAGGCACGCATCCTCCCCAATCGCGTCTCGACCTACTTCCAGGCGTCCACCGATCTTGGCCCCAAAAAACAGCTCATGCTCGATCAAATTGATGATTTTGACCACATCGAGTGCAAAGGCGAATGCGAAGCCCTTCTCACTGAAAACCGCCTCATCAAGGATCTCCACCCCAAATTCAATGAGCGCATGACCGATGATCGTACCTTCCCGTACCTTATTATTACTATGCGCGAGGACTTCCCCGGTGTCTTCATCTCCCGGGAACCGGGCGCCAGTCGCTATAAGGGCGCCAAGATCTTCGGCCCGTTCACCAGCGTCTACGCCCTCCGCGATGCGATGAAGCTCCTCCAACGCGTCTTCAAATTCCGCACCTGCGAGCTCGATATCCGGGAAAATGACGAAAAACGGCGTTTTTTCCGCCCATGTCTGCTTTACCCAATCGCCCAATGCACGGCCCCTTGTGCCGCCAAAATCTCCAAGGAAGCCTACCGAACGGATATTGACCGCTTCATCAAGTTCATTGGCTCCAAGCGCTCTGTCATGCTCAAACAGATGCGGGCCGAAATGCTGGAGGCATCGGAAGCCCGGGACTACGAAAAAGCCGCAGTCCTGCGGGATCAGATCCATTCCATCGAAAAACTTGAGGAACGCGGCAAGAAGTCCGATGGTTGGCAGCCTGAAATCGAGTCTTTTTACGTCGATCCCGCCAAGGGCCTGGCCTCCCTTCGCCGAGCCCTGAATATGGATACCGATATCCGTTGCGTCGAGTGCATTGATATTGCCCACCTACAGGGCGAGCAGACCGTCGGATCCAAGGTCTGCTTCGTGGATGGTCGCCCGCTCAAGAACGAATATCGCCGATTCAAGATCCGTACGGTCGACAACGACGATTACATGGCCATACGGGAGGTCGTAAGCCGGGCTTATCGTGAAGCCGGCGCCGCCAATCAGCTTTACCCTGATGTTGTCATCATCGATGGCGGCAAGGGCCAGCTTTCCGCCGCCATGCAGGCATTCGCCCAATTCGACCAGAAGCCCCCCATGGTCATCGCCCTCGCCAAGAAGGAGGAGCTAATCTTCGCCATGAATCGCGAGGAACCGATTCGCCTCGGACGGGAAAACCCGGGTTTGAAGCTTTGCCAGGCCGCGCGGGACGAAGCCCACCGCTTCGCGCAGCACTATCACCACCTCCTGCGCAAGAAAAAAGCCATTGGCGAAGCATAAACCTCATTTTTAGCTCTCAGGATGCGCCTCCATGCCCGATGCCATTCAACTCAGGGAAATCAACGGCGGCGTCGAATTCAATCTCAAAGTCGTCCCCGGTTCGAGCCGCGACCAGATCGTCGGCCCACTCGATCAAGCTCTCAAACTCAAAGTCTCCGCCCCCGCAGAATCCGGCAAGGCTAACAGGGCGGTGTGCCAATTGCTCGCTAGTGCACTGAACGTTAACACGTCCAGCATTCAGATCATCAGCGGACAAACCCACGCCAACAAACGTGTAAGAATTCAATCTCTCACTGCCTCTGAGCTGTCAAAATGCTTGAATTTACGCAGTTAATACCATGAGTGCACCGGTCACTCGATTCGACCGGCCTTTCACTTTGCGGTATCATAACTGGACGTAACTGAAACAAGGATGCCCCTGTCTTGCGTATCGGCTCACGATTCGCCTGCTTGGGAAAGCTCACGGAAGGAGCTGCGTTATGGCCAGAAGTCCAATTCTGAAATTGATCTGCTGTGTGGTGTTCATCCTGCCGGGATTGATGACGCTTGGCGGGTGCAGTAAGAAAGTCGCCCAAAAACCCGACTATAACCGACCACTTCGCCCCGGTGAATGGGGACTTCGCAAGATCTACGATCCCGCAAAGTGGCCGGATGTGCGCCAATCCTGGGTTGGCAAGGATGAGCAACTCAACACGTCGCTTGATCGCAGTCTCAATTGGTTTTCCAAAGCATCCTCCAAGACCTATTACCCCATGAAGTCGGTGACGCATATGCGCGGCCAGCTCAGCGTGTACGCCTTCAAGAAACTGCTCGCCCAATCCAACTCCGCCGTCGCCTTTGAAAAAGCGTTACGCGAGGATTTCGATTGCTACACTTCCGTAGGTTATGACAACAAGGGTTCGGTGCTTTTTACCGGGTATTACACACCCGTATTCAAAGGGAGCCGTACGCGTAGCGACAAGTATCGGTTCCCACTATACAAAAGGCCGAGCGATTTGGTTTCCGATCCCAAGACGGGTGAGGTGCGCGGCAGAAAGGTTGGCGCCAAGCTGGTCAATTATCCGTCGCGGTCAGAAATCGAAACGTCAAATATGCTGGCAGGCACAGAACTGGTCTATGTTGACAGTCGGCTGGATCAATACATCATTCAGGTCAACGGGTCGGCAAAGATCGAGCTGGCCGAGGGCGGCGTGATGTACATTGGTTTCTCGGGAACCAATGGCCATGAATACACAGGTCTGGGGCAAACATTGATCAAGGAGGGTGTGTTCAGTGTGGAGGAGACGAGCCTGCCAAAGATTCGAGCCCACTTTTCCTCCAATCCGCAGAAACTTGAGAAATACATTCAGATGAATGATCGATTTGTCTTTTTTGCGGAGTATGACGGCGCTAACTGGCCGGCCGGATCGATGGGATTCAAGGTTACGACGAACCGCTCCCTTGCTACGGATAAGGAAGTCTTTCCGCGTGGGAATGTGGTGCTGGTTGAGTCGGACTTTGCCACGGCGTCGTCCAAGACTCGCAAAACTCAATTCATGGTGGATCAGGACACCGGCGGCGCGATTCGTGCTGCGGGACGCGGCGACATCTATTATGGGATCGGTCCGATTGCGGGTGGAAAAGCCGGACGACAGATGTCCGAAGGTCGCCTTTATTACTTCTTCCTGAAGATCAATTCGCTTCGCAAGTGGAACACGGAGTTCTACAAAGATTCCTCCAACAACAACCGCAAACTTGCCAACCTCCCCCCCGGAAGTTAACGCGAGAAGGGTCAGGTGAGGTTTCACTAGATTTGGTTCGGAGGCGAGAATTCAGAGATGTGGCTGGGGCGCATCGGTAGCGAGAAGTTTATTCAATCCATCGTTCAATACCGCCAGCTTTGCTTCGGGAAGCTGCGCGGTTTTATTGTAAAAATCCAGGAATTCAGATACTCCGATGGAGTCAAAGAGCTTTCGATCATCCTCGTATCGCAGCATGTGGTGGAAGTTACGTGTTCGCCTTATCAGGCTAAGCGGGCGACGCTGGAAACGACAATCCGAGACATCGATCAATGTGAAATCACCGGCATCATCGACAATTACATTGCCGAAGTGAATCGATCGAAAGACGATGCCGCTTTGGTGTAATTGGGCCAGGAGTTCGGCCAGTTTTGCAAGCAGAGCCTGCATATCAGCTTGTGACTTGCTCAATCTGTCACGCAATGTTTCACCGGGCGCCATTTCGTAGATCACGGCGGTCCGGGGAGGTTGGTTGATTCGGAAGGTGTCCAAGACCTTGACGACGCAGAAACCACGTTTGGCCAGGCGTCGGGCGTTCCATCTGAACCGGGTGGCATAGGAGATCAGGCCGGCCGAAGAGAGTGTGCGTTTTACCCTGAATAGTTTCAGGATGCGTTCCGCAGTGAGAAGGATGACCTTGTCACCAAAGTCATCGCGTGCCAAAACGCGGCTACCTGCGAGCAAGGCATCGTATTGTTCAGAGGAAATTTTGCGCATGGGCCCATTCTATGCTTGCTCCCCGCACGTCATTCATGATGGGATTGCATGGGCGACAGGCCAATGAAAATGGGCCGACGAATTCGTCGGCCCATTTTGAAGTCAATCTGAATAATCGTTTCTGACACAAAACCGTGTGTGTCTCAGACCTCAATCCACTTCTCGCCGATTTCGACGAATCATGGCAAGGCCTGCGACGGTCATGAATGAAAGCGTGATCGGCTCGGGAATGACCGTGTTAACCCGATCCGGTCCGGCTTCCAGATTGCCAAGAACCTGGTTAAGCGTCAACGCGTGATCGTAGATGCGAAACTCATTGAACGTGCCGTCGAACATCGGATCGTTCCACTGAGCACGACCGAGCCAGTTGTTGACATCGGGAATATCCGAGAGAGCAATATGCAAATTCTGAGTACCTACGAGGACACCATTGATGTAAAGGCGTGCCTGAGATGCATCACCGTCCCAGACCGCAACGACGTGCTGTTGCTCGTTACCCGGAACGATGGGGGAGCCATCCACCCATTGTTCAACACTGTCGGCGCCTCGTCTGAATCCGAAGCGAGTGGTGTTGCCGCCGGAGCGAGGCGTGACGAACACGTAATACGAAT
>JANQQT010000301.1 GCA_028284925.1 Phycisphaeraceae bacterium
ATACGCATCACACCACACTCACTTTCCAAAATATAAACCAATTGCCCACCTCCCCTCGAAATCACCCATACATTCTAACACCATAAACCACCAACCCATAATGCATTCCTCGCCCACCTAAAAACTCATAAACCAATCCGCCCGCCACACCATAAAAAACCGCAACAAAAGAACACCTGATCAAAATTCCTCCACCACCATCAACCGATCCCCAAACCGCCTCCGCCACTTCTCACTCAACCCCCCATCCGTCACAATCAACTCCACATCCTCACCATGACAAACCCGTGCCAGCGACTTTCTCCCAAACTTCGTCGAATCCATCAACATCACGCTCCGCGCCGCCTGCTTTAACATCACACGCTCAACCTCCGCCTGGTCAATATTCAAGTTAAACGCATCATCATCAAATATCCCCGCCACACTAAATAACAACAAATCCGCATGAAGGTCATTCAAACACCCCGTCGCGATCGGCCCGACCATCACACCCGTCCGCGGATACAACGCCCCGCCAATCAAAATCAAATCCACCTGCTCATCATTCGCAAACAAGGTCGCAATTGTCAGCGAATTCGTCACCACCTGCAACGGCCTCGCCGTAATCTGCTCCGCCGCATAAAAAACCGTCGACCCCCCGTCCAACAGAACTGTCATCCCCGGCTCAACCATCGCCGCCGCATACTTCCCAATCGCCTGCTTCGACTCAACCTGTTGATCCTTACGTTCGTCAAACGACACCGGATGCGGACGCGGCCCCCGATACACCGCCCCACCATGCGTACGCTCCACCAACCCCCGCTCCTCCAAGGAATCCAGATCACGCCGTACCGTCGAAGCACTCACCCCCAGCGCCTCCCCAAGCGATTCCAGATCCCACGAGCCTCGCTCGCGAAGAATATCCAGCAATCGCTCTTGACGTTCAAGGATCAGCATAACCCATCAATACCCAAAAGCGCCTCAATCAAACATCCGACTCAACCGCGAACGGTGATAAGCCAACCGCTCCTCAGAACTCATCTTCGAAAAATCAACACCCCCCCCGCCTTTACCCGCAGCACTTAAATCTTCCGCCTTTTTCGTGCTCGCCAAACCTACACCAACCCCGCTCCCACCAACCCCATACCCCACTACAGTCTTCACAACCCCGCCACTCCCCCCATAAGCCGTCCCACGCTTCGTCGATTGCAAATCCGTCTCCAACGGCCGATACGGCATCACACCAATCTTCTCCAACGCCCCATGATAAGCCTTCACCGCCTCACCAGGCCCAACATGCCCATCCGCAATCGCCCGCAAAAACGTAATAAACGTCAACTGATGCTCACTGTTATTAATCATCCGCCCATACAACGCCACCCGCGCTCCATACTTCTTCGCCTCCCACAACTGATGAAATGCGTCAAACGTCGTACCGCTCGATCCCCCCAAAATCCCCACCACCAGATTCCGCTCATAACCGACCAATTGCTCCATCGCCGCCGGCCCGTGATACGCGATCTTCAAAAACACCGGACGACCCGGCCCCGAAACGCCCGCCAAAATCCGTGCAATACTATCATTCAAGAACCGTGGCAAATCCGCTGGACAATGGTCCCCACACGCATTCGGATCAAACACCTCAAGAAAATGCCTAAACCCCGCCCGCTCCGCTTCCAATCGAAAACTCTTATAAGCCTCCGCGGTCGCCAGATCATGATCCAGATCATTGTTAAACGTCACCGAGTACAACCCCAGATCTGACCCCAGCTTCCTCTCCTCATCCGTACAATCCGCCTTCCCACACATAATTTGGTCAATCGTCGCCGACTCGAATGGCCTCGACATCTCCTTCGCATAACCACTCCCCGCAGCCAGATGAATATCCGTCGTATCATTCGCCCGCGCCGCCGGTGTCACATGCGATTCATCAAACAATCGCCTCTCAATCGTCAACAGATAATTCGTCGAGGCACTCATCAACATAATGTCAACCAGCCCCTGCTTCACCACGCGGCGAATTAAACTCCGATACTCATCCAGACTCCGAAACCTCCCCTCTTGTGCATGATGTTCCGGACTCTTCCCAGGCGCCGCCATCCCCATCGCCATATCCGCATCCTTCGCATCCGCCAAAATAAAATCACCACACGATGGATCCGCAAGGATTCGTTCCAACTTTTGATCAAGCGTCTTCTGCATCACGCGCTCTCAACATACCCATTGCCATGCCTATACCTCATCACACCACCTTCCCCCACGTCTCATTCAACGCCCGCGCACTCGCCGACAACGCCCCCACTTCCTTTGGCCAAAGCTCCGGCGTCACATAATCCACCGCCCCATCCCGCCCCACCACCGTCGGCAAACTCAAACAAACATCTCTCAATCCATATTGCCCACCCAACTTCGTACTCACAGGCAATACCTGCCGCCGATCCAATGCAATCGAGTGAATCACCTCCGCAATCGATAACCCCACCGCATACCCCGCCCCACCCTTACCCCGCAAAACCTCCGCCCCGCTCGTCTTCGCTCGCTCAAACAACTGATTCTGCTCATGCGTCGTCAGTAAATTCCCCAAACTCACCCCACCCATCGTCGCCGATGACCACACCGGCAACATCGAGTCCCCATGCTCACCCAAAATCAACGCCTTCACCTGCGTCGCCGGATAACCCTTCGCCTCCGCAATCAATGACCGAAACCTCGCCGTATCCAACACCGTCCCCAACCCAATCACCCGACTCGACTCCCACCCCAAATGCTCCACCGCCATCCGCGTCAAAATATCCACAGGGTTCGACACCACAAACAAAATCGCGTTCGACCGCAATCCCCCCGCCTTCAATTCATCCAGAATCCCTCTGAAAATTGACACATTCCGATTGATCAAATCAAGACGCGTTTCCTCAGGCTTTCGCCTTGCCCCCGCCGCAATACACACCACATCACTATCCCCAACATCCCCAATTCCGCATGAATAAATCCGCTGATCCCCCGCAATCGACGCCCCATGCAACAAATCAAGAGCCTCCCCTCCCGCCAATTCCTCATTTACATCCACAATCGCAATCTCACTCACCACGCCGTAGCACTGCAACGCATACGCTGTATTCGACCCCACCCGTCCGCCACCACCAATAATCGACACCTTCATTTCAAACTCACTTCTTCAATTTCTCGCTTCAATCTCAACCCGCCGCCGCCATGATCTGGTCCGTAATCGTCTGCACCATCGCCTCAAACTCCGCCTCACTCACCTCTCCACCCCCACTTCCCGCCATCGCCCCGCTCGGTCGAACATCACCAAACGTCGCCAGGAATTCATCATTCTGTAGCGCGCCCACACAACCGTCCGCCGCGCACGCCAGCCGATCATCCTTGATCCCAAAATTCGCCTTCACCTCCAGCAACTCAGACATCTGCGCAGGATTCAAAACATTCACCCGACCAACCTGCTTCGCCAAGATTAACAACTTGCAATACGCATCCAGAATCTCCAGCTTGTAATACGTATCCACAAGCGACGTCGAGAAACTTACCGAACCGTGATTCCCCATCAATACCGTGTTCGTCTCCGGACCGATCAACGGCAAAATACTGTCCGGCAAATCCTGCTTGCTCGGCGTCGCATACTTCGCCGTCGCCACACGACCAAGAAACACCTCCGCCTCCGGATGAATCCCCTCCGGCAACGGCATATCCGCAATACAAAATGCCGTCGCATGAGGTGGATGCGAATGAATCACCGCTTTCACATCAGGCCGCTTCTTGTAAATCGCAAGGTGAACCAGAATCTCACTCGTACGCTTGTACTTGTTGTGCGTGTCAATCTGATTCCCCTCCATGTCCACCGTCACAATCATCTCAGGCGTCAGAAACCCTTTGCTGATCCCCGTCGGCGTACACAACACCCTATCCTCACCGATCCGCACCGAGTGATTCCCCTCATTACCCGCACAATACCCCCGCAGCCAGATATTCCGACCAATCTCACACAGTTCTTTCTTCAAATTGAAAATCGACTCTGCCATATCCGTTCTCACATTCATCTAAATCGCCCAGCCAATCCTGACGGGCATCTTCCAAATCTCTTAACCTTCCGATATCGATATCCGATCCACGATCGCCGCGCAATACGCATCCACCGGCACACGCTCCGGCCGAAACGGCTGCGTCGCCTCACCACCCTCCGTAAACGCGATCAAGTCCCCCTCACCCGCCCCAAAATGATCAAACACCACCAGGCTCTCAGCCATATCACTCTCCCGCCGGGTAAACCCCTCCACATCATCCAAACCCGCCGCATCCATCGCCTCACATATCAGCAAACTACCCGGCTTCAGCTCATCCACCTTCGGACTCAAAGTCACGCGACCTTTCACTCGAGCTATACGCATGTCCCTAGCTCCTCCAATTGACGCGCCACCCCATCCAATCGCCCCCGCTCTGCGCCCACAAAATCCTCGATCATCCCCCGCATCGATTCCACACCATGATGCGGATACTCCACGATCAGAACATTCGCCCCCAGCAAATTCACACCCTGCATCGCCGCCTCACCACAAGTCCCCACCACAGCCCGCAACGATGCACAACGATTCGCAAAACACCCCGCCAAAGCCCCCGATTGCACGAACAGCACACCTCCCGCCGCCCCGCCATGCGCAACCTGCTTCGCCAACGATCGTATCGCCCCTACCAATTGCTTCGCCCCACCTCCAACCGGTGACAACTTGCCACGCATCTGCCCCATCAGCTTCTCCACCGTCGCGCAACGTCCGTCCATCCACCACAGCCATTTACCGCCACCCGCCGCATT
>JANQQT010000306.1 GCA_028284925.1 Phycisphaeraceae bacterium
CGTCCCCTCGCCTCCCCCCCGTCTTCTCCACCAATCTCACACCCTCAATCACCATCCCGCTATCAATCGCCTTCCCCATATCCACCACCGTCGCCGCTGCCGTCATCACTGCAGTAAACGCCTCCATCTCCACACCCGTCTTCCCTGTCACCTCCGCCGTCCCTCTCAAATAAATGACACCACCGTCCTCCTTCACTTCCAGCCTCGCCTCCACATCCACAAAATCCAATCCCAGCGGATGGCATAACGGAATCAACTCCCCCGTTTTCTTCGCCGCCATAACTCCAGCCAACCTTGCCGTTTCGAGCACATTTCCCTTCTTCACACCATCTGCCTCAATCGCCGCCGACAATTCACTTGACACCCGGACCCTCCCCTCCACCACCGCCCGCCGCTTCGTTACCGCCTTCTCCCCCACATTCACCATCCCCGCACGCCCCGCCTCATCCACATGGCTCAACTTCGATTCCTTCGTGTCGTCCATCACCAATAATCCTTCCAGCAGGAACTGCAACACGCCCCGGAAACAAACAACCTTCATCCACACCACTCATAATAAGGCCAGGGTCCTACCCCCTTACCACCCATCTCAATCTCCACAAACCCATCACTCCGTGCCACCGAGATCAAATCACCCGACCCCTTACTCTTCATCAACCTTGCCCTCCCATCCCCCGTCAACTTCACCGGCCGATACCACCACAAACCAAGCGACTTTCCATCACTCTTCTCCAGCTCCACCACCCCACGTTTCTTCTCCACCTCCGCCAGCCCCATCTTCCGTCGTATCGCCGCCATCCCAAATCGCCGCGCCGTCACCATCACGCTCATCGGATTCCCCGGCAACCCCATCACCGCCTGACCCTCAGGACCCACTGCGGCCAGCAATGGTTTTCCCGGCCGAATCGGCACGCGATGAAATAAGATCTCACACCCCAACTCCTCCAAAGCACGCGGTACAAAGTCGTGTGTCCCCATCGACACGCCGCCCGTCATAAACACCACGTCACTGCATGCAAGCCGTCCCCCGATTACATCCACCAATTGCTCATATTCATCCATCGCATGAACATGATCCACTAGTCTCACCCCCGGTATCACCTCCACCAGTGCCCGCAATGCAGGCCCGTTCGAATCCCGGATCTGCCAATCTTCAACACGCGCATCGGGCGGTAACAACTCATCTCCCGTCGTCACAATGCTCACCCTGACCTCCCGCCTCACACACACGCTCGAACACCCAAAACTCGCAGTCGCCGTCATCACCGCCGGCTCAATCACACGCCCAGCCTCCACAACCACGTCCCCCGCCTTTCCATTCTCACCCCGCCTACGAATATTCGCCCCCTCCGCAATCTCCAATCCCTTCCGTACACTCACCCATTCCCCATCTACATCCACATCCTCCCGCATCACCACCACTTCCGCTCCCTCCCCGATCTCCGGCACGACCGCCCCCGTCATGATCCGCGCCGCTTCACCCGCCGCCAACACCCCCGCCTCACGTCCCGGTAAGACATCCATCCCTACCCTTACCTTATCCTTCTCTAAATCCTCCATCCGCATTGCATACCCATCCATCGCACTCACATCACTCGCCGGCGAATCACGATCCGCAACCAGGTTCTCCCCCGTCACCAACCCACTCGCCTGATGCCACGCCACATATTCACAATCCACCGGCTCCAGTCGTTCAGCCAATTTTCTCACCAACTCACTCGGCGTCACCGTCATGTCCATCAAATATCACTCCATGCCACATATCCAATTCACCACACACTATACCCCCCACCCACTCTCCAAGCCCGCCTACAATCACCTCCAGACCCAAACCCCCAACGACTGCAAACCATGCCCCAGTTCACCATCAAACTCTTTGGCCCGGAAGCCGCCACCGCAAACAGTCGCCAAATCTCCATTTCGCTAAGCTCTCCAAACCCGACCGTTACCGACCTCCTCCTCGCCATCCAATCCGAACACGCCAATCTCAAAATCGACCCCACCCATCATCGCATCGCCGTGAACCATGAATTTGCCGACCCCAATCAACCCGTCCGGCCCACCGATGAAATCGCACTCATAGGAGCCGTGTCAGGCGGATGAGCGTTAAAATTCACATCATCGAAGGACCACTCCCGACCCTCGCACAAAGCGACATCGATTTTGAGCCGCCCCTCGGCCACGGCGCCCTCCTCACCTTTGAAGGCGTTGCGCGACCCACGGAAAACGATCGCCCACTCACCGCCCTCCAGTACGAAGCCTACGAACCCATGACCTCCAATGAAATGACCCGTCTCGCTCAACACATTCTGACGAAACACGCCCTTCTCGCAATCTGCGTCGAACACTCCACCGGCACAGTCGCCAACTACCAAACCTCCTTCCGCCTCCGCATCGCATCCAAACACCGCGCCGAAGGAATAGCCGCCACTGATGAATTCATCGCCGAAATGAAGAAAAATGTCCCCATCTGGAAAACCCCTCTTTACGCCGACGACATTACAAAAGCATAAATTTCCGGAAATGTCGCGAACCTCGAATCAGACGAATCCGTATCTCCCCATAAGGCATCTGCAGGGACATTTCATTGAACAGGGCGCCGATCGCTCCGCAACCCCGATCTTCGCCCCTCACCCCAAGGAGACACACATGCGTCATTTCTCCACCCTGTCACTTGCCTTTTTTGCGATCGCACTCCCCGCCTGCTCCAGCAGCACCAACCACCTCGAAGTCGACCTTCCCCACGGCCCCAACGCTGCCGCCATCTATGCCGCCTCACAAGACCGCTTCTCAAGTAACCGGAACAAAATATTCAGGGAAATCGCAGCCAAACCTAACCTTTCCGAACACGAACAGATTTACCTTATTGATGTAACCGTTCGCCAAGGCGGTTTCTCCCGTGATATTGCCAATGTTCTTACAACGCTTGCCCGTAACCCCGCCATAACCACACTTGCCCGTAATCACCTTGCCATTCAAATGCGACGGGTAAATCTGTTCTCCTCCGATCGCCGCCGCATCGCCGAAGCGCTCGCCCGGAACGATGGTAAGACCCCACCGCCAAATCTCAATACGCCCAATAAATCCCCGGCCAATCCCTGATAACATGCGAGGTCGACCGGGCGCAATCTTACATATCTCTCCTTAAAATATCTGGAAAATTCATACGCCATCTCGAACCGGCTGCCCAATTCCACCGTATCACACGCAGAAGACTTGCGTCTCCCAACCTCAACGCCCTCGTATGCACCTGCGGGGGCGTTTCCCCTTTTCATACTCCCGACCGTCTCACCTGATGTTTCTACCTCACGACCCCGTCATCCGCGTCACAATCGCATCACGCCTCCCCAATCGCGTCCGCGACTTCAAAGCCGAATCGTGTGTCGAAAACGCGCCCACTCTCACGCGATATATCGTCTTGCCGCTCGACGTCTTCCCTTCCACTACTCTCGGATACCCAACCCCCGCCCGCAACGCCGTCGACTGCACGCGCTTCACCATCGCTTCTGCATTCCGCAAACGTGTAAACGAACCCAACTGCAACGTATACCCCGTCGCCGCCAAATGCGTCCTCACCTTCCGTTTGAAGCTTGCGCTTTTCGATCGACTCACCGCCAGACTCATATGCGCTCGCGCCGCGGTATCCTCATTCAACGCGCGCTCCGACAGCCCCAGTCTGAACAATGCCTCCGCTTGATCCTCATTTTCCAGCATCTTTACCGCCCGCTCAAAATACGATTTGGCCCGACGGTGCTGCTTACGCTTCGCATAAATCATCCCCAGTTCCGCATTCGCCGCGCCCGCCGTCAGCTTGTCACTATGGCTGGCCACGCCCTCCAGATACCGGATGGCTTCCGCGTCGCGCCCCAGCCTTCGTGCACTCACTCCGGCCAAATACGCCGCATCCTTTTTTGCTGCCCCGGTACTGCTCTTCTCCAGATCACGCGCAATCGCATAACTCGCATGATATTGTCGGGATTGATATTGCGTGATCGCTTTGTCGAGATCAACCGAAGGTTGCGCATTGTTGCATCCTCCGCCAGACATCCCGATTCCGAACACGCCAATCCAAAAAAGCACTCTTGGAAATCCCATCCCTGATTCGGCGTCCATCCTGAACATCGCAGCCTCGTTTCCGTATGAGTCCTATAACGTCTAACCCCCATTGTAACACCTTGGCCTCATTCGTCACCCTCGATACACTATCACTCGGCGATGACACCATGATCTCCTCCAAACACCGGAGCATTCCCACGTGTACACCCTCCACTGGCCCATCATCAGGAACGCCCTCAAACACCCGAAACGCACCGCCATAGTCGATGACCAACGCACCTGGCGATACATCGATATCGTCGGCGGAGCATTCCATCTCGCGCAGGTCATCGAACGCACCTCCACCACCCAGAACGTCGCTATTCTCCTCCCGACTTCCGGCGCCTTTCCGATGACGCTCCTCGCTATCCTCCTCCTCAAGAAAACTGCCGTTCCCGTAAACTACCTACTCTCCGCCGAAGAAAGACAGTACATCATCGATGATTCAGAAGCGGACACCCTCATCTCCGTCGGCCCAATGCTCGAATTCCTCGGCGATCGACCCAAGAACGTCAACATCATCGAACTCGATAAACTCTCGTTCAAAGGCATCCCGCCTTTCCGCCTTCCCCCCCTCACTCCCGCCAACGACACCGCAGTCATCCTCTACACATCCGGCACATCCGGCAAACCCAAAGGCGTCATGCTCACCCACAAAAATCTTCGCTCCGATATCGAAGCCTGCTCAGACCACGCTGAAATCTATCAGAATGATGCCCTCCTCGGCGTACTCCCCCAATTCCACTCCTTCGGACTCACCGCTTTGACGCTACTCCCCCTCTTTGTCGGTGGAAGAGCCATCTACTCCGCACGCTTTGTCCCACGAAAGATCATCGACCTCATCAAGAAGCATCGTCCCTCCGTCTTTGTCGCAATCCCATCCATGTATAACGCACTCCTCACCGTCAAAGACGCCGGCCCGGAAGACTTCACCTCTCTCCGCCACGTCGTCTCAGGCGGCGAACCTCTCTCCCAGGCCGTCTTCGACAAATTCCAGGAGAGATTCAATCTTACCATCCGCGAAGGCTACGGACTTACCGAAACATCCCCCGTCATCTCCTGGGGCACACCCGATCACTGGCGTCCCAAATCTGTCGGTAAACTCCTCCCCTCGGCAAAGGCCAGAATCCTCGACGACGATGGCAACATCCTCCCCCCGGGTGAAGAAGGCGAAATCCTCCTCACCGGTCCCATGATTATGAAAGGATACTTTCACCTCCCCGATCTCACCCGTAAGGTCATCACCAATGACGGCTACTTCATCACCGGTGATTGGGGAAAACTTGACAAAGACGGCTTTCTGTACATCACCGGACGCAAAAAGGAAATGCTCATCATCGGCGGCGAAAACGTCTTCCCTCGCGAAATTGAGGAAGTCCTTAACACGCACCCGGATGTCAAGGACTCTGCTGTGATCGGGAAAAACGACGATGTCCGCGGTGAGCTCCCCGTCGCCTTTATCGAGCTAAACGAGGACGCCGAGTTTGACGAACGCGCCGTCCGCAATTATTGCCGTGAGACACTCGCAGGTTTCAAGGTCCCACGAGAAATCAACGTCCTGGAAGCCCTACCCCGAAACGCCACCGGAAAAATCATGCGACGCGAGCTGACAGCGTAAGTTATAACGATTGAATTACACGCTTTTTCCAATGCCAACCGTCGTGTAAGTCCACATTCACCCAATGATCCCTCCAGTGAGAACCCTCATCCGTCCGATAAGTCATATGATGCAATCGTAACCCCTTATACACACACCAGATACCTAACTTGACATGCCAAAATCCACTTCCCATAATTCGATCAATATGACTGCTGCAACACTTCCATGCGATGCGGGGCAGAAACGTGAACGCGCTGTCCTTCGCGCCGCAGAACTTCTCAATCGTGGCGGACTTGTCGTCTTCCCCACCGAAACCGTCTATGGCGTTGCCGCTGCCGCCAACAACCCGCGCGGCCTGAAACGCCTTCGCGAACTCAAGCAACGCGGGGCCGACAAACCGTTCACCATCCACATCGCTTCCCCCGAAGACGCCAACAAATACATCGATCTCGAAAACAAACCTCAACTTCGTCGTCTCATCCGAAAAACCATGCCCGGCCCAATCACCATCGTCGCCGAGGTCGAGCCCAACGTTATTCACGAAAAGCTCGCCGCACTCGGACTAACACCCGACGATGCCCATCTTCTTTACTACCAAAACTCGATTGGCCTGCGATGTCCCGATCAACCCATTGCCAATCAGATGCTCGCCGCCGTACAAAATCCCGTCGTAGCATCCTCCGCCAACGAGGCCGGCCAGCCTCCCCCGACCCGCGCCGATCTCGCCCATCACGCCATCGGACGAAAAACAGATCTCATTCTCGATGGAGGCGAAGCCCGCTTCGCACAAGCCTCGACCATTGTCAAAGTATCCCTCGATGGCACTCCCAAACTTCTCCGACAGGGCGTCTTCGATCAGCAATATCTGGAGCGACTCATGCGACGCGTCATCCTCTTCGTCTGCAGCGGAAATACCTGTAGAAGCCCAATGGCCGAATCCATCGCCAGGTTCGAGGCCGCCAAAGCGCTCAACATTGCTCCCGATGCTCTCGCCGATCACGATATTGATATCATCTCCGCCGGGGCATTCGCCCTCCCCGGCGCCCCAATGACCCCGGAAGCCGAAGCCGCCCTGCAGCAACTCAACATACCCCACACCCCACATGCCGCACGCCAACTCACCACAGGCCTTATCAACCAGGCCGATGTCATCCTCTGTATGACCGAAGGCCACCGTCTCGCCGTGACCGACATTGCGCCTGACTCCGCGCACAAGGCACAACTTCTCGACACCATGGGCGACATCGACGATCCCATTGGAGGCTCGCTCGACGTCTACCTACAATGTGCCCAACGTATGCAACAGGCTATTGGGAACAGGCTTGGCGAAATCGGAATCACCTCCGATTCCAACTGATTCGCCCCTTTATTTCACCACAACTGTTACCCCGCCTGATGCTCACCCCGGAGTAACCTTGTGAATATCGCGCTCAGCTGTGACCATCGCGGCAAACATCTTTACGAACCCATCAAAAAGGCCATTCAGGAACTCGGCCATAACGTCATCGACGTCGCGACTTGTGATTCCAACGCCGCCGACTACCCCGACCTCGCATGGCACACCGGTCAGGCCGTCTCAAACAACACCGCCGATCGTGGCATCCTCATCTGTGGCACAGGCATCGGCATGTCCATCGCCGCCAACAAGATCCACGGTATTCGCGCCGCACTCGTTCACGATGACATCGGCGCCGAAATGTCGCGACGTCACAACGATGCCAATATCCTCTGCATGTCCGCCGACCTCCTCGGTCAGCGACTCATCGAGAAAATCGTCGAAATTTTCCTTACCGTCGAATTCGAAGGCGGTAGACACACCAGAAGAAACAACAAAGTCACCGCCATCGAAAAGGGTGACGATCCCACAGTCATCACCGAATGAATCCCGACCTTATCGCTGCCGTCGAGAATGCGATACCGCAGGCTACCAACGGTGGTAGGGGGGGAGCGTCCGAGGGCGAACCAACTGGGGGTGAACTTTCCGGCGTGAGCATTTCCGGAGGTGAATCTTCAGGGGACAGATCTTCCGGGGGTAGGGGGGTAAAGGTGGCCCAATATCGCTCGGTCGGCGGCGGGTGCATCTCCAACGCCCATATCATTCAACTCGAAGACGCTCGAAAATTCTTCCTCAAATCCAACACCCTCCAACTCAAGCCCATGTTCGACGCCGAACTTCTCGCGCTCGATGAATTGGCCAAATCCCAGACCATAAAGGTTCCCAGACCCCTTGTAGTCGGCCAGACCGCCACCCAGTCCTTCATCCTCATGCAACCCGTCAACGAAGGCCCGCGCCCTTCGGATTTCTTCCAAACCTTCGGTCAACAATTCGCCCAGCTTCACCACGCCACACGTCAACCCTCCTCCGATTCTCCCTTCGGCTTCCACCACGACAATTTCATCGGCGCCACACACCAGCCCAATACTTGGACCCAAACCTGGGTCGAATTCTTCGCTCAACACCGTCTCGCGTTCCAACTGAACCTTGCCGGAAAGAATAACCTCGCCACCCCTCAACTCACAAGCCTCGGCCAATCCCTTATCGACAAACTCCCTGACCTCATCGCCTCCCCCAACGAGCCCGCGTGCCTCCTCCACGGCGATCTTTGGTCCGGCAATTACATGAACGATGAAGAAGGTCAACCCGTCATCATCGACCCCGCCTCATACTATGGCTCACGCGAAGCCGACCTCGCCATGACCCACCTCTTCGGCGGATTCCCCCAAACCTTCTACGATGCCTACAACCATCACTACCCACTCCAGTCCGGCTACCGCGACCGCATCGAAATCTACAAACTCTACCACCTTCTCAATCACCTCAATCTCTTCGGATCCTCCTACCTATCCCAATGCCTCTCCATTCTTAAACACTACGCTTGACCTCACGTCGCTTCACTCGCAACCGATGTCCAATTTCGTCTTCGTATGCCCCACACACAAAATCCGTCTACCATCCATCATGAAAATCATCAGCGTCAACGCCGGCCGACCCAGAATCGTCGTTCACCAAAACCGTCAATACTCCACCGCTATCAACAAATCTCCCCTCACACAACCCGCCCAAATTACGCCAACCGGAATCGACATCGACAAACAAGCCGATAAGAAACACCACGGCGGCCCCGAGCTCGCTCTCTGTTGCTATCCCAACGAACACTACACTTGGGCTGAACAACACCTCAACGCAACCCTCTCCATTCCCGCCTTTGGCGAAAACCTCACCACACACGGCCTTATCGAAACAGAAGCCTGCATCGGCGACATCTACGAAATCAACAACCTTTCACCCGTCACCATACAAATTACCCAGCCACGCGAACCGTGCGTCACACTCGCTCGAAAACACAATTCCCGAACACTCGGCCCTGCCATCCACGAAACCGGACACACCGGTTTCTACTGCCGCGTCCTCCAAACCGGGCAAATATTTGCCGGCGACACACTTCAACTAATCGAACGTCCAAACCCCCACTGGTCCGTCCACCGCACCATGCGCCTCATGTTCAACAAAGACGCATCTCAGGACGAACTTCATGAAATCACCAACCTCCCCGGCATCAGCTCTCGCTGGCAGAAGCGATTCCTCAAACGCATCACCTGACCCCGCCACTTCACTTCCGTCGCCTCCCTTGACCTCACGCCTCCACCCGTGAGAATATCGATCCCATGAATGACCCCATCACCCTATTGAACGATCGCTTCGCCAACGCCCTCGCCACCGCTTTCGGCGAAGACTATCGAACGACCGACCCCATCCTCCGTCCAGCCCAGAACCCCAAATTCGGTGACTACCAGGCCAACGTCGCGATGGGACTCAGCAAAAAACTTTCGCAAAATCCGCGCGATATCGCCACGAAAATCATCGAGAACATCGACCTCGCCGGCATTTGCGAAACACCCGAAATCGCCGGCCCCGGATTCATCAATCTCAAACTCGCCAACACGTATCTCACCCAAATCCTCGCCGCCCTCGCTGGCGACCCCCGCCTCGGCGTCTCCACCAAACCTAACCCCCAAACCGTCGTTGTCGACTACTCCTCACCCAACGTCGCCAAGGAAATGCACGTCGGGCACATCCGTTCCACCGTTATCGGCGACGCCATCGTCCGCACACTTGAATTCCTCGGCGACACCGTCATACGCCAAAACCATATCGGTGACTGGGGAACCCAGTTCGGCATGCTCATCGAATACATGCTCACCCACGACAACCCGGACAACGCCCACCTCCTCGACGCTTCCCGCCTCAACACCCTCTACAAAGCATCAAAAGCTGAATTCGACTCAAACCCCGACTTCGCCGAACAGGCCCGCCAACGCGTCGTCAAACTCCAGGGCGGCGAAACCCAAACCCTCGACGTTTGGAAAACCCTCGTCAACTCCTCTTCCGCCTATTTCCAATCTATTTACGAACGACTCGGCGTCAAACTAACCGCCGACGACGCCTGCGGCGAATCCTTCTACAACGACCAACTTGCCGATACCGTCGCGGATCTGGAAGAAAAGGACATCATATCAGAATCCAACGGCGCCAAATGCGCATTCCCCAAAGGATTCACCGGCAAAGACGACGAACCCATGCCCCTCATCATCCAGAAATCCGATGGGGGCTTCCTCTACGCCACCACCGACCTCGCCGCCGTTCGATACCGCGTTACTGATCTCAAAGCGCACCGCGTCGTTTACGTCACCGACTCACGGCAAAAGCAACACTTCGCCATGTTCTTCCAGACCGCTACGGAAGCTGGCTGGCTCGATAACGGCACAACCCTCGAACACGTCCCCTTCGGCACAATCCTCGGCGAAGACAAAACTCCCTTCAAAACCAGAAGCGGCGACACCATTCGCCTCGTCGACCTTCTCGATGAAGCAGAACAACGCGCCACCGACATCCTCACTGAAAAACAGGCCGACTTCGACCCCGATCAACTCCGGCAAATCGCCAAAGTCGTCGGCATCGGCGCCATCAAATACGCCGATCTCGCGTCCGATCGCGTAAAGGATTACATCTTCTCCTGGGACCGCATGATGGCCACCGATGGCAACGCCGCCCCTTACCTCCAATACGCTCACGCCAGAATCCAATCCATCTTCAACAAAGCGAACGCCTCCTTCGACCAGCTCGACCTCTCTCCCGATGCACTCCCAATCAACGATCCCGCCGAACGTGCCCTCGTCCTCAAACTCGTCCAGTTCCCCGAAGTCCTCCACTCCGTTGCCGATCGACTCGAACCCCATCACCTTTGCGCCTGGCTCTACGACCTCGCTACCGCCTTCAACCGCTTCTTCACCAATTGCCCCGTCCTCCGCGCCGACAACGACACCCAAAAGAACGCCAGGCTCGTCCTATGCCACGCCACCGCCGCCGGCCTCAAACTTGGCCTCTCCCTCCTCGGCATCCATGCGCCCGAAAGAATGTGAAATTGGAAACACCCTCGTTCATATAATTTAGACCCAAGCCACTTTCTTACCCCTTCTTCAACACCTTCTAACCCGCCACCGCCTCACCCACCGTCTCATACAACGGCATTACCTCATCCAGCCTCGTCTTATCCAGCATCTCCGCAATCATCCCATTCGCACCCGCCAGCCGCAACTCACTCCCCTTCTCACGCAGCCGATTTCGAAAGTGAATCAACTCCCCCAATCCCATCGAATTGATGAACTCAAGGTCCGTCAGGTCAATCACCACATTCCCTTCGCCTTCAGGCCGTGCCGAATCCAGCGCACGATGCAACTCGTCCAGATGAAGCAGGTCCGCCTTGCCATGCAAATCAAGCACGACTGCCGATCCCCGAAGATGGGTACTTACAGAAAACTTTGATGTCTCGTCGCTCATATCTGGCATTACCCCCTTTCGTGACCCCGACCATACATTCCCGAACTCAAGCTCTAAACCTTATCCAAAAACATCACGCGCCTTGCACGTCATTGGATTTCCGCTTCACCAGCCTCACGCAGTTACCCGATGCGTTAAAACTTACCTCACTCATATAAGTCCGCATCAACATCACACCCCTCCCCGAGGGTTTCTCAAGATTTTCATCCAGCGTCGGATCCGGAACGTCATCAGGATCAAACCCCTCACCCTCGTCCGTCACGGATACTTCAAAACAAATCTCATCGACATGCAACTCCACCATCACGCTCTTGTCAGGATCATGGTTATTCCCATGCTTGATCGCATTCGCCAACGCCTCCTCCAACGCCAGCTTGATGGCAAAACGATCCGACCCCGTAAAACCAAACTCAGTCGCGTGGTTCAAAACAATGGTCTCACATCGACTGACTTCCTCCAGCCGATTCTCAAGGACCAGTCTACGTTTTAGAGGTCCCGATGCCACGCTTCGGCCTCCTCGACCCCCCCATTTCATCAAACTTACTCAAAACAACTTATTGGAAGCTCGCAAGTGCCTCATCATCCGTCTCATGAATATGAAACAACTTGTTCAAGCGAGTAATCACAAACACTTCATAAATCTGAGCGTCAATATTTGCCAGACGAAGCTGGCCGTCCTTTTGGCGAACCTTGTTGTTGATCGTGATAAGCTGACCAAGTGCCGCTGACGAAAGATGATCAACATTCTTAAAGTCAATCAGGATCTTCGGCATTACCGATGCGTCAACCTCGCGAAGAATCTCCTCGCCGATCTGTTGAATCGACGCTTCATCCACGATGTTTCGCTCCAGAAACTCCACACGCGTCACACCGTCATTCGTGCCGATACTCAGTCTTGTGTCCTGCTCTGCCATGTCTTGACTCCGCCGTGTCTCTCTTACTCGGAACGTCTGCTGAGACACGTCTGGTTCAGGTTACCTGCTCACGCCAATCAACGGGGCCGATTCTTTCCCACTGATCAGCCTCTCTAAACGACGACCCATCTGCCATTTCTAGCCGATGGGTCCGTCGATTGCAAATCTCGTAATGTCATTCAGCCAATTTTCGACACGGCTGGTTTTCCGGAAACCCCATGCCTTACGGAGTATTCGGTGCCGGGCGATCACCGCCAAACAGGCCGACCGATTTCTCCATACCTGGGAACAACTGCATTTCCTTCTCGTTCTGCATGATAATTGTCGGCTTGATAAGGATCAGCAGCGTTCGCTCATCCTTAACCGTCGAACGATTCGTAAATGCTCGATTCAGAACCGGAATCTTCGACAACACGGGCACGCCGGACTCGATCTCGACATCAACCATCAGTCTTTGACCACCCATAAGTAGCGTGCCTTTGTCGGGCACGGAAACGGTCGTACGAACGGTGGTCAACTCAAGCTCCGGTGCCTCGATAATACCTCGCGACACATCCGGAGCCGCGTCATCATCGTCGTCATCATCATCGTCGTCTCCCCCGCCCACACCCCCGTCCGGGCTGACCACGAAGATACCGCGAAGACGAAG
Organism: Phycisphaeraceae bacterium; assembly: GCA_028284925.1. Classification (GTDB taxonomy): domain Bacteria; phylum Planctomycetota; class Phycisphaerae; order Phycisphaerales; family Zrk34; genus JANQQT01. Next base: position 13,098 of record JANQQT010000306.1, read on the forward strand.
AACACGAGCCAGTGAAGGACGAGCCGTCAGCGTCACATAACGACGATCCGCCGAAACCGTTCCTTCAACGTCCAGAATCACACCCGATGAAATCACCGAGATCACCGGGTCAAACAACGCCGCTCGTGTACCCACAATCGGATCAAGGTCGGAAATATATGCCAACTGCGTCGCAATCAACACATACGCCCGCTGACCATTGAAGAACGTCAATCGCGGAGCCGAAACGTTAATCACACGACGATTGGCCTGCGTCGCTCGAATCAGCAACGAAACCTGAACATCATTAAGGAACGTACCCGAAACCGCAGCCGTCAACGCCCGGGCCGGAATACCACCATCAGGTGTCTCGCCAAACGACCCCTGAATACCCGTGCTCGGACGATCTGCAATTGAAATCGAATCTTGGGCCGTCGTGAACGCCGTCTCGCCAAGTTCGTTCTGGCCAAGCTCGAATTCGTGACCAAGGTCTGTCACCGACATGTCAAAGTCAACACCAACCTCATGCAGGTAGTTCTGGTCCACCAGCAGGAAACGCGACTCAACATTGATCGAAAGGGCACGCGTCAAACGCAACTGCTCAAGCAGCGAAAGAATCTCGCGATGGTTCTGACTCGTCGTATTCACAATCAGCGAACCGTTCAGTTCAGACATTGAGGACACCAGACCACCAGCCGAACGCCAGCCTTCCGGATCAACCGTCTCACGAACCAGCGTCATGATTCGCTCAACCATCTGACCGCGATCAAGACCTTCTTCTGCATCTTCATCTTGCTCAAAAAGCTGACCATCCTGGCCGCCTTCAAGACCACGGTTACCTGTAATGTTCACAAGGTCAAAGTCCGGTGCGTCCGTAAAGTTCGGCACCTGCACCAGAAGGTCGCGAATGTCATACGTTTGAATATTCGTTGACTTCTGGATGTTCTCTTTCGTCGAAATCGTCACAACGCCTTCGTCCACCGTGAACGCCAGCGGAACAAGGTCGCCGCCAACCTGATCCAGAATCAAACGAATCGCACGCTGGGCCGGAACATTCGCCAGATTCAGGTTCACAGGAGCACCCATCTCAATGCCCGCTCCCTCAAGGGCTCGCCAGTTCACAAAGATGTTCACACCCGTCACATTGCGAAGATACTCCACAACCGTATTGAACGGGTTATTCTCAAAGTTCACCGGAATCGGCTGGTTCAACTTCTCAAGCACTCGACGATTCGCCTCAGACTCACCGGCCTGCTGGCCAATCATCTCTCGACGGCGGATCGTCAACTCAGGCCAGTCCGGAGGATACTGAATCAACTCAGAGTAAGGAATCGAGGCCTCAATCGAATCCACCGACTGACGGGCAATCTGCAGACTGCGATGGCGACGAAGCTTCCGCTGATTGATAAACACAATCGCATCCTCAATCATTTCCTTCATCGCAGCCGCCGCGACATTATTCGGATCCAGGAACAACACCTGCTCCAACGCCGCCAAGGCGTCTTCATAATACTGCTGCTTCTGATACTCACGAGCCTGTCGCAACAGCTTGTTCACCTTGCTGATGCGCTCAATCTCAGCTTCCCGACGACGCTTCGCTTCGGCAATCGCAACGTTTCGCTGCGTCTCATTTATCTTGACTGCCTTGGCCCTCGCCTCTTCCGCCGCAATCGTCGCCGCAAGATCACCCGTCGCCTTCTTCATCGAGGCATAATCTGCCTGCGACAAATACTGCTTGTTCTGATCCGCAATTGCTTTCGCGACCGCAATCGCATCCGATGCCTGCCCATAATTCCCCTCACTGCGGGCCTTCTCCGCATTCGTCATCGCGTTCGTGAACGTTGCCTTTGCCTGCTCTGCCTTCAACTTCACAATCGAAGCCAGGTTCGTCACAAGGCTGCTACCGACATTCTTGCTCAGCAACACTTCGACCTTGGCAAGTGCCGCCTTCGCTTCCGCGTTATCCGAATCCAGCGCCAACGCCGCTTCGTAATGTTTCTTCGCTTCATTGTAGTTTCCCGCCGAATGTGCCTTGTTACCCGCGGCCACGTTTGCCTTCACCTGCAACGCGATCACCTTCTGGATCAACATCTTGTCGGGCGCCGGCTTCTTCGGCTCAGGCTTCTTCACATCCCCATTGCCCTTTGGTTCCGGCTTCTTGGGGTCCGGTTTCTTCGGCTCGGGTTTCGTATCACCGCCGTTTTTCTTGGGTTCAACGACCGGCTTTGGCGTCGGACTCTTCGCGGCATTCTTGGCTTTCTTAAGAGCATCGTTCAGTTGCTTCTGTTCGGCTTCATTCAACTGCAGCGGATCCACACGGCGAAGACTTTCCAATGCGCTCTTCGCGTCCCCATCGTCCAGTTGCTTCAGGCCTTGCTTCAACAAACCTGACGCCGTCTGATCCTGTCCATGAACCGGCCCGCTCAGAACCGTAAACAAAAGACCGACAGCCGCCAATAACGAGAGAAATTTTACACGATGTGCCAACGTAAACCTCCGTAGCGTTGGTGGAATAACCATGCGGGGAAATCAATCCATCTGCAGACGAATCAATGGGCATGCTCAAGGTAGGTGCAACAGATTAATAACTCTGGCGCGAGGATGCAAGCCCTATGATAAGATTTTCCCTGTAAATTTAAAGCCCTCATTCTCCGGTCCCGTTAAGTACCGGCTCCGGCTAGCGCCGAAATTGAGCTTGGATATCTTAAACCCTCGTCTTTCATAGTCAAGCAACCCCTTACGCCACTTACAATTGACCTTCATCAAACACCCAATCCCCCACTTCTTTGCCCCTGTCGCGACACCTCCATTCACTTGCTGAATCCCGTTACCGGAATCCATTCACCCGATAAGTCCGCTCCTGTCTACTTTCCGCCCTCCCACATCAAAACGCCCCGGATAAGCCCCGGATAAACCCCCGATTCGTACAAGACTTCATCAATTGGATCAGTCAAAACCCTCAATTCCATACAAAAAAAGCCGGGATCAGTCCGACCCCGGCTCAATCTACACCAGATTGACACCCTTCATCACTCATGGGTCGCCGCAAAATACTCCTTCGAACCATCCCAATCCGGCTTCATAGAATCAGAACCGGGTGTCCAGTCCGCCGGACACACCTCCCCATGCTCCGCAACATATTGAAATGCCGCCAAAACCCGCAACGTCTCGTCTACACTCCGCCCCACAGCCAGATTATTCACAGTCGCATGCTGTACAACCCCCTCCGGATCCACAATAAACAGCCCACGCAGCGCAACACCCGCTCCTTCATCCAATACACCGTAATCCGTCGAAATCTGCTTATGAATGTCCGCCGCCAACGGGTATGCCAGTCCGCTAATCCCGCCCTGTGTTCGTGGCTTCTCCGTCCATGCAAGGTGCGTATACTGCGAATCAATGCTCACTCCCAGAATTTCCGCATTCTTGGCCTTGAAATCGTCGATGCGATCCGAAAACGCCAGTATCTCCGTCGGACACACAAACGTGAAATCCAATGGGTAGAAGAACAGCACCAGCCACTTGCCCTTGTAATCTTCCAGGGAAACCGTCTTAAACTGTCCATTGTCAACCGCCTGAGCCGAAAAACCCGGTGCCGCGTTACCTACGATCACTGCCATAGATGTTTACCTTTCCTGATACTAAAATAAGTCCCTGTTAAATTAGGTCGATTCCTCCCGCCTGACCATTCGTTACACCATCTCAAGCCCGCAAAACTCCTACCCGACCGGTCGATCTTAGCGGCCAGCCATGCGCTTGTCACCCGGTTGCCGATTCACCTCTTTCCAATCCTTGGGGGCTTTCAATCAGGCAAATGGCCGACGTTAATAATTTTTACGAAAATATTCTTATCGGACGATCCCCTTTTTCGCCCTGAAAACAGTTGCGTAATGCGTCAATTTGCGGTAGACTAATAACAGTCAGGACACTGTTTTTAAAGGACCGCAGTGTTCTCAACAGCACACGACAACCGTTAATTTCCGGTCGCCTGATGGGACCGTCCATACGCAAAACTCAAATACAGGCAACTGGACATTTGCCGAAATTTAACGTATAACACATGTGCTGCTTACAGAGTTTGAAGCGATCGAGAAAAACTTAACCGCCAACGAGTGAAATGACAGGCGAATTTCAACGTTTTTTCGCGACCTTTACCTCGAAGTGTTCAAAAGTATTTGCAACTGTGCGATGCGTCGCTCAGTAAAAAGAGTTTTGGGATGAAGGATACGGATGGAGGTTGTTCGGCCAGTTCGGTCGGCACATAGTTGAAACGCCAATATCTGAACCAGATCGTGTCAAGGATCGGAGACGTTTATCAAGCCACCTTGACTTGAACCACGCGCCGCAGACGCACGCAGAGTGAGACGCCATGTCATTCGCACACCGTATGCAAACAAGCCGTTTCGAGTACAAGTACATCATCAAAGATGAACGTGCGCTCGAAATACGTGACTTTGTGCGTGGCCACCTCGTACTCGATCCCTACGCCGACCCAAGCCATCACATGGGATATCCCGTCAATAGCCTCTACCTTGATTCTAAAGGCTTACAACTTTGCAACGACACCGTGGTCGGCAAAAAAAACCGTTTTAAGCTCCGCATTCGCTATTACGATGACAACCCCACAAACCCCGTCTTTTTCGAAATCAAGCGACGTGTCAATGATCAGATTCTAAAACAACGCGCCGTCGTCAAACGCCAGGCCGTCGACAAAATCCTTGCAGGCCACTGGCCCACACGCGAGGACATGTTCAAACCCAACGACTCCGCCGGCTACATGAAACTCCAGAACTTCTGTAGGCTCAAAAATTCCATCGCGGCCATCGGAACCGTCTACGTCTCCTACTTCCGCGAAGCTTGGGTTCCCTCCGATCACGACAACGCGCGCCTTACCTTCGATCGCAACATTAAAGGATGCCCCCACAAGGATCGCTTTGATGCCTCCGATGATCGCGATTGGTCCAACGTCAAAATCGATGGTGTCGTTCTCGAAATGAAATTCAATGACAAGTTTCCCAACTGGATGAGGGAACTTGCCCATAACTTTAACTTGCAGCGCACCTCCTTGCCCAAATACGTCGAATGCTCCTCCGTCATTCCCAGCATGCGACCACGCGTCATGATGCCGGATGATGAGCTGCGAATATGATTAGTACTCTTGGATTGGACAGTATGTTTACTACGCTCGCCCAAAGCGGCTACGACACATTCCTGGATGCATTTACCAGCAGCGGGTTTGACGGTCCACTTACACCAAAGACCGCCCTTCTCGCCATGCTCCTCGCATTCACCATCGGCCATCTCATCGGCTGGGTCTACGCCTTTACCCACCAGGGACTCAGCTACTCCCAGATGTTCACCGCCTCACTCGTCGTGCTCCCCGTCCTCGTCTCCCTCGTCATGCTCCTCATGTCCAACAGCCTCGTCATCGCATTCGGCCTCCTCGCCGTCTTCGCCGTCGTGCGCTTCAGGAACGTACTCAAGGACACACGCGATACAACATTTGTCCTCTGGTCCATCGTCGAGGGCATGGCCTGCGGAACGCAAAACTTCAGCCTCGCCGTCATCGGCGCCGTCTTCGTATTCATCGTGTTTCTATATCTCCGCTTCACCGCATTCGGTGGTCGTCACCGCTACGACGTTGTCCTCTCACTCCAACTTATCGGTGACCTCGTCGGCGCCGTCCAAAGCCACCGCGATATCCTCCGGCGTCATAGCAATCGAATCCAGTTGGCCAGCGAAAGAAAACTCACCGACTCCGGACTCGATCTCTCATATAGGCTACTCCTGCGTGATCCCTCACGCTCAAACGAATTACTCACCGAGTTGGAAAGCTCGGATGGCATCGAAAACGTCTCACTCTTCATGCGTGAGGACGAATCGGAAATCTAAACCATGGCTAAACTTCAACCCATTCCAACCCCGTGGAAGTACCGCTGGCGCCGAGTTCGTATTCAGTGGCTTCCGTTGTTGGTCTTCACCGCCTGTCTCGTCGCGACCGTCATCCTCTGGATGGACCGCACCGCCGTACCCAATGCCGTCGGCCAGGTCAGCTCCGTCAAGCAAACCACCACCAGCCCAATCGCCGGACGTATCAAGGTGGGCGATCCCTTAACTGCAGGCGAACTTCAACTCTTCGCCACCGTCAAAGCTAACCAGATCATCGCCGTCATCTCACCTCTCGATGCCGATGTAATCAAGAAACGCATCGATACCGCAAATGCTCAGGTCGTTGCCATTAACAAACAGATTGAAGCAAAGCGTGAAGAAATCAAAACCGAATTTGAAGGCAAGATGAACGATGTCCAGGCGCAAAAGCTACGTTATCAACTTGCCATCGACGAACTCGAACTTGCAAAACTTCGCCTGAAAAACGAAATCGCCGACCTTAATCTTCTTCTCAAAGCGGATCGAATTCAGCTCAAACGCTACGTAGGCATCTACAAGGGTGGCTTGGTTGCCAAAGAAAAAATCGACGAACTCACGGCCTACATAGAACAACGCGAAAACGCCGTCAAAAACAAACAAACGCAGATGGATGAAATCGGCGCCAAATTAGACGGCCAGATACAAGCACAAAAGAAATTCAACAAGACCGTCCCATCCGTTCCAAAATACGAAAAACTCCTACTTCCCCTCCATGAAGACATCACCGTCCTCAAGAAACAAATCGAGGAACTCAACACGCAGATGCGTGACCGATTTGTCTACGCTCCTATTTCAGGCCAGATTACCGAAATCCTCGTCAAATCGGGCCAAGCTGTCCAACCCGGGCAGCCCGTCGTCACTATCGCTTCCTCAGATAGCCAGTTCATCGTCGCATACGTCCGTCAACATCAACGCGTACCCGTTACCGTCGACATGAAAGTGACCGTCAAAACACAATCACGCGAGCCGCAGGCCTTCACCTCACGCGTCATCGAGGTCGGCGCCCAGTACCTGCCTGTTCCCGAAGCACAACTTCGCGACCCCACCATTCGCGAATGGGGTCTGCCCGTCAAAATAGAAATCAAAAAAGGCCCCCAGTTAAAACCAGGGGAGCTTGTTGATCTGAAGTTTGACCTGAACGGATCCTCATCCTCCAGCGTATCAAACTCGATCGCCGGCAGTAATACCGTGGCTGTCTTGGGCGTCGTCTCGAAGAAATAACGACTTCGCTAAACAGCCGCACGGGAGCGAGAACCACCAACTCGAAAAAAAATAGGTCGGAGAAATACCGCACGCGACACATCAGCCGTAAGTGCTGTTGCGTGTTAAAACACCCGAGCTGTCCCCTAAGGAGGAGACCATGCCCACGTCATCTGTACGTCGTCGTCGTTCTACGTTCCTGCAAAACTACCTCGGGCTGAATCGCTCCAATCACCCTTCCAACGACCAGATCTCCAACACGCTTAACACCAACCTCGGGCTCCCATCGATCTCCGACTTCACCGTCGCAAACGCATTTGAAGCGCTCGAACAGCGAATGCTTATGTCCGTCGTCATTTCCGAATTCGTCGCCGACAACAACAACACACTCGACGATGAAGATGGAAGTTCCTCTGACTGGATCGAACTTTTCAATCCCGATGACACACCCGCCGATCTCTCCAATTTCTACCTGACCGACAACGCCTCCGATCTCACCAAATGGCAAATACCCGTCGGCGTCACCCTCGACCCCGGCCAATTCCTCGTCATCTTCGCATCCGAAAAAAACCGCGCCGTTGCAGGTTCTGAACTCCACACCAATTTCAAACTCTCCGCCGGTGGTGAATACCTCGGCCTCATCGATCCTGATGGGTCCACCGTCGTTCACGAATACGCCCCCGAGTTCCCGCAACAATTTGAAGATGTAGGCTATGGCCTCGCAATGGGTCAGTCCGAAACCATCATCCTCGATCAGGGTGTTCCCGCGCGCGCCCACATCCCCACCAGCGGCGCACTCGGTCTCTCATGGACACAAACCAATTTCACACCTGATGCTTCCTGGTTATCAGGAACAACCGGTGTCGGCTATGACTACAGCGGGCTCATCGGCCTCGATGTCGGTGCCATGCGCAACGTCAACCAGTCCGTTTACGCCCGCGTCGAGTTCAACATCACCAATCCCAACGAATTCTCAGGCCTCCTCCTAAGAATGAAATACGAAGACGGCTTCATCGCATACCTCAATGGCGAAAAAATCGCCGCCCAGAACGATCCCGATTCCCCCCAGTGGAACTCCGGCGCCACCTCACTCAACGACGACTCCGATGCCGTCGTCTTCGAGGAATTCGAAGTCTCACAATTCCTGCATCTCCTCCAACCCGGCACAAACGTCCTCGCCTTCCACGGCCTCAACGCCTCACTCAACAGCAGCGATATCCTCATCCTCCCGCAACTCGTCGGTACACAGGTCGCCAACTTTGACCCCAACGATCCCGGATACCTCGAAGTCGCCACACCCAACGGCCCCAACGTCGATACTTCACCCGGCTTCGTCTCTGATGTACAGCTCTCCGTTGATCACGGCTTCTACGACGCCCCCTTCCAACTTGAAGTCACCACCACCGAACTCGACGCCCAGATCCGCTACACCACCGATGGCTCAGACCCCACCGAAACATCCACCCTCTACACCGGCCCCATCACCATTAGCCAGACCACTGCCTTCCGCGCCCGCGCCTTCAAGGGCGATCTCACACCCTCAACAATCAAGACCGCCACTTATCTCTTCACCTCTGACATCGTCAACCAATCCCCCACAGGCGCCCCACCCGCCGGCTTCCCTTTCGGTTGGGGTGGTAACACCGTCGACTACGGCATGGACCCCGACATCGTCAACAGTCCCACATGGGGACCCCAAATGCACGATGCGCTCACCTCCATACCCTCCTTTTCCGTTGTCACCGATGAAGACAATCTCTTCGATGCCTCCACCGGCATCTACGCCAACGCAGGCAACCGTGGCAGGGCATGGGAAAGGCCAACATCCCTCGAACTCATCGATCCCAACGGTAACGAGGAAGGCTTCACCATCGATGCCGGAATCCGCATTCGCGGCGGCTTCAGTCGCTCAGGCAATAACCCCAAGCACGCCTTCAGACTCTTCTTCCGAAGCGAATACGGTGAAGGCAAACTCGACTATCCGCTGTTTGGCGATGAAGGTGTCGACAAATTCGATGGTTTCGACCTCCGTACCACCCAAAACTACTCTTGGTCATTCCAGAACAGTGACCGCAACACCTTCCTCCGCGATGTATTCTCCCGCGATGTCATGCGCGACATCAACAACCCCTACACCAGATCGCGCTACTACCACCTCTACATCAACGGACATTATTGGGGACTCTTCCAGACCGAAGAGCGACCCGAAGCCGATTTCGCCTCCAGCTACTTCGGCGGTGAACCCGAAGATTACGATGTCGTCAAACCCACCCCCGGCAAGGATATCGAAGCCACCGATGGGAACCTCGATGCCTACAACCGACTCTACGATGAATTCATCGCAGGCGACCTCGACAACAACGAAAAATACTATCGACTCCAGGGCTTGAACCCCGACGGAACGCGAAACGAAAACTACGAACGATACCTCGATGTCCAGAACATCATGGACTACATGATCGTCACCTACTACACCGCCGATGCCGATGGTCCCGGCTCACGATTCACCCGCCCCGGTCCCAACAACTTCTTCGGAATCTACAACCGCGAAAACCCGGACGGCTTCAAATTCTTCGAGCACGATTCAGAACACTCACTCGATACCGGCAACGCCGCCGGCGCAAACTTCAACATGGTCACACCCCTCCTCTCCAACCACGGTGGAGCAGGAAACCGCGAACACTTCAATCCGCACTGGATGCACGAACAACTCATCCTCAACAATCTTGAATACCGAACCGAATTCGCCGACCGAACCTACAGGCACTTCTTCAACGATGGCCCCCTCACCGCACAACACGCCCGTGCATTCCTCCAGGCCCGCGCCGCTCAGATCGATTCCGCCATCATCGCCGAATCCGCTCGCTGGGGTGACGCCAAACGCTCCACACCCTTCACCAAAGATACCTGGCTCAACGCCATCAACAACACCTACAACTTCACCAACACGCGCGTCAACACCGTACTCGGCCAACTCCGTTCGCAGGGTTGGTATCCCGATGTTGCCGGTCTCACCTTCCAAATCAATGGCTCAGACCAATACGGGGGTGATATCGACCTCGGCGACACCCTCGCCATCTCAGGTGGTGGCGGCGCCACCATTTACTTCACCACCGATGGCGCCGATCCCCGACTCCCCGGCGGTGGCATCAATCCCGCCGCCAGAATCTACGACCAATCTTTCGAGCTTAACTCCAGCGTAAACGTCTTTGCCCGCGCATTCACCGGTTCCGAATGGAGTCCCCTCGCCTCCGCACTCTTCCTTGCAGGTGATGTCCCGCCTCTACGAATTACCGAGCTTAATTTCAACCCCGCTCCTCCCAACGACCCTTCCCCCTTCCTCGCCACTGACTTCGAGTACATCGAGATACAGAACACCGGCGACGAACCCGTCAACCTCTCCAGCATCAAAATCGTCAACGGCGTGGAATTCGCCTTCCCCTCCAACAACGCCCAGACCCTTGCCGCCGGCTCATTCTCATCAGGCCCCGGTGCATTCACGTTCCTCGACGACGCCATCAACGGAACATCCAATCCTGCCTTCGCTACCGGAAACCATGATGGCGCAGGCGGCGTAGGCGGCGGCGGTACAACCGTACGCTTCGATGGTTCAGACAACCGCATCGACGTCGGAAACGCATCAGACCTCAATTTCGACACCAGCGACCCCTTTACGCTCTCCGCATGGATCAGGACCGATGCAACCAGCGGAGAAATCATGCAGAAAAGCGAGCCTACTGGAACGAGCAGAAGAGGTTACCGCCTCGGAATCAACGCCCTCGGCCAACTCGACTTCTGGCTCAACCACAACCTCATCTCCGAAAGAATGTTCGTCAAAAGCGTTACCGGTGGCATCAATGATAACCAGTGGCACCATGTCATGGTCACCTACGATGGTACGGGTTCACTCTCGAGCATCAACATGTTCATCGACGGCGTCGACGCCGGCACAACGGTATCTGGCTCGGCTGGCGGCATCACCAATTCCATCCAAACCACCGAACCCTTTACCATCGGCAGCCGGGGTTCCACCCTCGGTTACTTCGATGGCTCCATCGATGACCCCGCCGTCTTCAATGCCGCCCTCACATCATCAGATGCCGCAGACCTCTTCGGCGCCTCAAACTATGCCAACGCCGTAAACGCTCTCAACCCCGTAGCATATTGGCAACTCTCAGACCCCTCAGGCCCAACCGCCGTCGATGAAACAGGAAACAACCCCGGCACATACATCAATTTCGACCCAACCGACTTCAACAAGAGTGGCCCCAATTCCGATGGCGGTCTCCATGTCCAACTGGGCCCCGGCGCCACCAACAGCCCCTCCTCCGGCGCCTGGACGAAATCATTCAACCTCAACGCAACTGCCGAAGTACACATCTCCTTCGACTACCGCCTCCTTCTCGCCGATTCCCTTGACGCCGATGACTTCGCCGAAGTCCACGTCTTACTCGATGGCCAACCACTCGGCTCCGATATCAACAACGCTGTCCTCCACCTCACCGGCAACGACCCCACCGACTCCGGCTGGCAAACATTCAATCTCCAGCTCTCCATCGACCCCGGCGAACACACCCTCGCCTTCGGTGTCTACAGCAACAAACTTGACGCCGCAGATGAATCCGTCGACCTCTTCATCGATAACGTCGAAGCCGTCACCGTGCCCCAGGAAACCTCGCTCCAGCCCGGTGAGTTTGGCCTCCTCGTACGCAACGCCGCCGCCTTCCAGACCCGGTATGACACATCCAACATGCGCATACTCGGTGAATTCACTGGCGCACTCAAAAACTCCGGTGAAAGAATCGAACTCATCGATCCCTTCGGCCAGGTCATCCACGACTTCGACTATGAAGGCGACTGGTACGATTCAACCGCTGGCCAAGGCTACTCCCTCGCGGTCAGAGACCCCAACCAACCCCTCGAACTCTGGACCAAAAAGATCGGCTGGAAGCCCAGCGGACTTCCCAACGGCTCCCCCGGCGCCGCCGACACCGGCCTCAACCCCGAATCCATCGTTATCAACGAAATCTCCGCCCACACCGATGACCTCGCCGGAGACAAAATAGAACTCCACAACACAACCGACCAACCCATCGACGTCACAGGATGGTTCCTCAGCGACGATAAAGACGACCTCACCAAATACCAAATCCCCACAACACCCCCTATCCCCGCAGGCGGCTTCCTCGTCCTCACCCAGGTGGATCACTTCGGTTCAGCTTTCGCCCTCTCAGAACTCGGCGAAACGCTCCACTTCAGCTCCTCCGATCAATCCGGAGGTCTCGGTGGCCTCCGCGAATCACAATCCTTCCGCGCCTCCGAAGTCGGCGATTCTTTCACACGCTACATCACCAGCGAAGGCGACGTCCGCTTCCCCATCGCCTCAGTCCCGACTTTCGGCTCACAAAACGCCAACCCACGCGTCGGCCCAATCGCCATCACCGAAATCATGTACAACCCCGCCGACCCCGCCGATGTTGAATTCATCGAACTCCTCAACACCTCTTCAACCTCCGTCCCACTCTTCGATCCCGCCAATCCCGCCAACACATGGCGATTCACCGATGGCATCGATTTCACCTTCCCCGCCAACCAGACCATACAGCCCGCCGAACGTTTCCTCGTCGTACCCATTGAACCCTCAGTCTTCCGCGCTCAGTACAACATCGACCCCGCCGTCAAAATCTATGGCCCCTACACCGGCGCCCTGTCCAACAACGGTGAAGACCTCGAGCTTTCCCGACCCACCAAGCCGGAACCGGATTCCTTCATCCCCATGATCCTCGTCGACCAGGTCCGCTACAACGACACAGCGCCCTGGGCGGAACTCGCCGATGGTCAAGGCCATTCCCTCAACCGCATCAACCCACACGCCTACGCCAACGATGTCATCAACTGGACCTCTGGCATTCCCGGCGGTACGCCCGGCGAAGACGACCCCACAATCGACACCGTCGCCCCTGTCGTCCAGATCACCAATGTCTCACCCGATCCCCGCAACACACTCGTAGACTCCATCAACATCTTCTTCACGGAACCCGTCAACGGTTTTACTATCGACGACCTCACACTCACACTCAACGACGGTTCAAACCTTCTCACTGGTGCGCAATCCCTCACGACAACCGACAATATTACCTTCACCCTCTCAGGCCTATCCTCCATCACCTCAACAGACGGAGCCTACACACTCTCCCTTGACGCCTCTGCCTCCAACATCACTGACAATGCATCCAATACCCTCGTCCAGGACGCCTCAGAATCCTGGACTCTCACCACAGGCTCACCCGAAGTCGATGTCTACCTCGTCCCACGCATCGCTCCTTCATCCAACCACACCAGCATCACGCTCCCAACATCCGACAACGACCCTGCCACCGGCGCCGGCAACTTCGGCCCCAACCAGTTCTACCAGCGCGAACAGAACAACTTCCTCACCGAAATCTGGATCAAGTCCGACCAGTTCCCCGTCGCCATTGAGTCCGGCCAGGTCTCCCTCCAATTCAACTCCCTCTACGTCACACCCATCGCCATCCAACACGGGGACATCTTCAACAACGCAACCTCTCAGTTCATCGACGCCGTCAATGGAACTCTCTTCTTCGGCGGCTCAACCTCCCAAAACGACCTTGGCGATAACGAGTTCGTCATGCTGGGTCGCGTCCTCTTCCAATCCGATGCGCCCATCGATCCAACCACCCTCGGTGCCGCACAGCTCCGCCCATTCAACGCCCAAATCCAATTCGCGGATACTGGAAACGCATTCACACTTATCGATTCCAGCCCCGCCGATGCCGACACGCAGGCGCCCCTTCAGATCGACATCCGCCCCGTCATTTACGACTTCGACAACAACAACATCGTAAACTTCTCAGACCTCGGCCTATTCCTCCCTGCTCGCGGCGAGATCGTCGGTGGCTCAGTACCGCCCTACACAACATGGGCCGACTTCAACGGTGACAACGAAGTGGACGCCGTCGACCTCAACCTCCTCCTCTCTGCCTTCGGCAAATCCTTCAGCGACCCGTCCATCAATTACAGCCCCAGCGGCTTGTCCGAACAATCCTCCTTCGGTGGAGCTGGTGCTTCCGGTGCTTCCGGGGGTGTTGATGGGTTCTTTGTCGACCTTCTCTCTGAAGCCCAATCCGATGCCGATGACGATAGTGCTTCTGCCTCAACTTCCTCTTCCACAACACCAACAATCAACACACTCGGCATCGCCAAGGCCATCAATGCCTGAACCCATCCGAATCCCCCTATAAACCCAAAAGGCATCCCTCGCACCGAGGGGATGCCTTTTTTCATACGCTACAATAACTCCATGAACCCCCAGGCCATCATTGCTGAACTCCGCCACGTACTCGGCCACGATAACGTCCTCGCCGATCCCTCCCAACTCATGGCCTACGAATGCGATGGCTTCCCCATCGCAAAATCAATCCCACTCGCCGTCGCATTCCCCACCACCACCCAACAAGTCGCCCGGACCGCAACCTTCCTCGCCAAAAACAACATCCAGATCGTCCCACGCGGCTCCGGCACAGGCCTTACTGGTGCAAGCGTCGCATTCGACGGTGGCGTCATCGTCTGCGTCTCCAAAATGACAACCATCCTCGAAGTCGATATCTCCAACCGCACCGCCACCGTCGAACCCGGTGTACGAAACCTCCAACTCACCGAACACGTCAACAACCTCCCCGGCGGCGAACACCTCCACTTTGCACCCGACCCATCCTCTCAACGTGCCTCCACCATCGGCGGAAACGCCGCCACCAACGCCGGAGGCCTCCACACCCTCAAATACGGCGTCACCACCAACCACGTCCTTGGCGTTGAAATCGTCCTCCCCGATGGCTCCATCATCAACACACGAACCAATTCCCTCTACGACACCCACGGCCCCGACCTCACCGCCCTCATCTGCGGCTCCGAAGGCACACTCGGCATCATCACCAAAGTCATCGTCCGACTTACCCCACGACCCGTAGCCTTCCGCACCATTGTCGCCATCTTCGACTCCACCCGTAACGCAACCCAGGCCGTCGCCGATGTCATCGCCGCAGGCGTCCTCCCCGCCGCCCTCGAAATGATGGACGGCTCAATGGTCCGGGTCATCGAAGACGCCTTCCACATGGGCTTCCCCCAGGACGCCGCCGCACTCCTTCTTATCGAACTCGACGGCGTCGATGCCACCCTCGATCAACAAATGCACCGCGTCGTCGACCTCTGCAACCAAAACCACGCCTCCGATGTCCAGTGCTCCTCCGACCCCAAAAAACGCGCCGAACTCTGGTCCGCTCGAAAACAGGCCTTCGGCGCAATTGGGCGCATCAGTCCATCCTACTGCACACAGGATGCATGCGTCCCACGCTCCACTCTCCCCGATGTCCTCGAACACGTCATGCAGATTGGCGAGAAACACAAACTCAAAATCACCAACGTCTTCCACGCAGGCGATGGCAACGTACACCCCATTCTCCTCTTCGATGAAGACGATCCCGAACAGGTCCACCGCATCATGCTTGCCTCCCATGAAATCATCGAATACTGCCTCTCAGTCGGCGGCGTCATCACCGGCGAACACGGCGTCGGTGTCGAAAAACTACCCCTCATGCAAAAAATGTTCGACCCCCAGACACTTACCGTCTTCGACACCATCAAAAAAGCTTTCGATGCCACCGAGACCATCAACGCCGGCAAACTCATCCCCTCGCCAAAACTCAACGTTGATCTCCTCAAACCCACCGCCCCAAACATCCCCGGTGGAGCCATGTAGTTACACCAAAAAAATACCACACCCAATCAGCAGTAGGGGGGGACCGCCCATCTTCCCCGGCTCAGCCCCTAACCATCAAGCGTCCCCAACTTGATCTCCCTCTTATCAAACCGATCATCCCCCCGCCTCACAAACCAGCCAATCCGATTCTCATTCGCCGCATACAAAATACCCAGCAAATGCATCACCATGATCAGCAGATACAGTTCCACTGCCGTAATCAATATCGACCCCACGTAAGGAACGTCCGCAACCCAATTCACCAACAAATAGGCCGCAACCACCGCCCCAATCTCCAACCCCCAGATCAACACATAGTCCAAAAACGTCTTCAGGATCGCCGGAATCACCTTATGCGGCAACATCCCCCAGACACTCTCATGCATGCACATCGAAATCACCGCCATCGGAAAGTAAAACAACCCCAGACCCAAAATGACATTGAAAGCGATCACGCTCGATCCATCGCTCGACCAATACCAAAACGCTGGAACCAGCGTCACACATAACGCATAGAAAAACCGAAGCGTCGGCAAAATCACATCATCCCACCAATCCGTAATCTCTGGCCAATACGGTATCTCCTCATTCCCTCGAGCCGTCTCCTCAACAACACGCATCAAAAACGCAAACAGATAAAAAAGAAATGGCGCCACCAACACCGCCGGCAAAGCCGCCACCACACCAAACCTGCTGAACAGTTCCACCGCCCCAAACAACTCTTCAATCACACCCAGAAACACCGTTCCGAACAAAAACATCGCCCACCCCGTCCCACGAAACGGATAACCAGCCGCACTACCCAGTCGCGCAAATAACGCTCGATCATCCACAACCTCGCCTGCATTCACATTCTCACTCAATCGAACACACGGCTCCTTGCACTTCTTGCACGTCGCCAATTCCTCAATGCCGCCCACCATGCGCACATTCACATCCTCATCCCGTATCTCAGCTCCACAAGCTTCACAATACCATTCCGCCTGCTTCATCATCCTAACCCCACCCACTTCATCTGCCTTGAACTTCGCCATAAAAGCCTCCGAACTTCCAATTCCCCGCCTCTCTCCAACACCTGAATCATACCCCACCCGACCCGCCTAACATACCCCCAATGCCACATCCACCACGCCATCCCACCCATTTCCCAATAACAACATACCGCGCCCAATCCCTCCTCCTCCTTGCGTGGGCCGCCCTCTTCATCCTCATTCTCCCTACCCCAAACCTCTGGCCCCTCGCCTACTTCACCCTCATCCCCCTCACCCTCACCGCCGCACTCGCCCCCCAGCGACGACGCATCCTCCTCCTCGCCTCACTCTTCGCCTGGCTCTGGGGCCTCGCCGCAATCCAATGGATCATCCCCGTCACACTCCCCGGCTACTTCGCCTTCGCCGCCTACCTCGCCCTCTACCCCATCCTCTTTGTCATTCTCATCAGACTCTTTGCCCGACGCTTCAATCTCCCCTTCATGCTCACCGTCCCCCTCGCATGGGTCACCACCGAATACCTCCGCGGCCTCGCCATCAACGGTTTCCCTTGGTTCCTTCTCGCCCACTCCCAACCCACCATCCTCATTCAGACCGCCGACCTCTTCGGTACATACTTCATTTCCTTTACCATCGCCCTCACCAACGGCGCACTCTGCGACCTCATCCTCCTCCACCTCGCCAAACGCAAAAACCCTTCTGCGCCGTCAAGCAAAAAACGCTTCGCAACACTCATCGCCATCCCCCTTACCCTCCTCATCTTCTCCCTCGCCTATGGCTACTTCCGCATCCAGCAAACCGATACTTCCACCGATTCCCTCCGCATCGCCGTCATTCAAACCAACATCCCCCAATCCAACAAGGACTTCCCCGAACCTGGCGAAGAAGCCGCTGCCTTCAAACGCATGATCGAACTTTCAACCCAGGCCATGCAATCCGACCCACCCCCGCACGTCATCGTCTGGCCCGAAACCTCACTCCCCTACGCGATCAACGATGAAGCGCTCACCGCATTCCACGCGGAAAACGCCCGCGTCCAATCCTTCTTCACCCAACGCAAACTTACCCCCGAAGAGCGCGCCGAATTTAACTTCAAATACGACTTCCCCCACGATCGCTACCGCACACAACTCGCCGACTTCGCACGAAAACACAAAGTCACCCTCATCGTCGGCGCCCACGCCAAATTCGATCACTACTTCAAAACCTCTGACAAATACATCTACTTCAACGCCTCCTTCAAATCCAAGACCAACGCCGCTTACCAGATCGATCCCTCCGGAAAAATCCGCGCCCGCTACGACAAAATCCACCGCGTCCCCTTCGGCGAGTACATCCCCGGCGTCGAATCCATACCCTGGCTCAAAAAACAATTCCTCAAACTCACACCCTACGGGTCCGACTACACCCTCACCCCCGGCAAACAGGTCGTCCACTTCCAGACCACCGCCAATAACCAAACCTTCCGCCTCGCCGCGCCAATCTGCTTCGAAGACGTCGTCAGCTACATCCCCCGAAAAATGATCTGGCGGGATGGCAAACGCGCTGCAGACATCCTCCTCAACCTCTCAAACGATGGTTGGTTCGCAGGTTCCGCCGAAGGCCCCCAGCACGAACAACTCGCCCGTTTTCGCTGCGTCGAAAATCGAACCCCCATGGCCCGGTCCGTCAACACAGGCGTAAGCAGCTTCATCGATTCCGCCGGCCGTGTCCTCCAACGTGTCCAAAAAGACGGAAAAACCCAGTCAATCGACGGCTTCGCTGTCCGGAATCTCCACAAAGACCCCCGAAAAACCCTCTTCGCTTCCATCGGCGATCTCTTCGCCCTGATCACCCTCATCGTAACATCTGCCCTCCTCCTCACCCTTTTCATCCGAAGGTTTCGATGTTCCGGGCCCCTTCCAACCGATGAATAGACAAACGCGCGCTCCAGGGCATCCGTCTATCCCGCGCGCTGAACGATTTTCGTCTCCACGGAAGGAAACAAAATGAATCCACTCACCAGGTCACCCATCGCTACACTCTTCCTCGTCTCCCTCTTCCTCATTACTCCGCAACTTGCTGCCGAAGACGCCAAAACCAAAAACACCAAACCCAACAACCTCTCCGATCTCGACAACGCGCTCGAAAATCCCACAGCCCCGGCCCCAAAGGGAACTCAACCCAAAAAAACAACCAAGCCCGCCCAAAAGAATTCGACGAAACCCGCGCCCAAAAAGACCACCACACCTCCACCGACAAAGACCACCCCCAATAAAACAAAGGTCGCCCTCCCCGAACCCTTTGAAACCGCCCGACAAAACGCCATCGATGAACTCATCCGCGCCTCCGTCAGCAAATACCCCATCCTTCGCGCCAACGCCATCGAAGCCATGCAACTCATTCCCTCACGCGCACTCCCCCTTACGCATCGCGGCCTCACCGACAAAAACCCCGGCATCAGGTTCATCGCCACCGTCACCGCGGGCATGCTCAAACTCAAACCGCTCATCCCCGCCATCAAGCCGCTTCTCAACGACACCGACCCCTCCGTACGCGCCGCCGCCATCTACACCCTTCACACACTTGGCGAAAAAATCTCTCTCAACCCCCTCGCGAAATACCTCTCCTCCGACTCCCCCCGCGTCCGCGCCAACGTCGCCATGCTCCTCGGCCTCATCGGCGAGCCCTCCGCAATCCCCATGCTCGCACGCTCCGCACGCATCCCCATGCCGCGCACCGCCAAGGAAAGAGTCGAACTCGTCAGAATCCAGATCGCAGAAGCCATGGCAAGGCTCGGCGACCAGAAAGCCCTCGTCATGCTCCGCGCCGGAACCATGCGAAACAAACTCCCCGAAGTCCAGATGGTCTCACTCAACGCCATTGGCCTCCTCGGCGATGAAGTCGCCGTCGGCGCACTCCAACCCTGGCTCGAAGTCCGCATGATCGAAGTCCGCCTCGCCGCCGCGACCACCATGGGACAGGTCGCCCGAAAGGACGCTCCCACAAGCCAGAAGATCAAATCATGGCTCGGTCGCCTCGAACAACGCGCCCTACCCGTCATACTCAGGGAGGCCAATCACACACGCGTCACCGTCAGGAAACAGGTCGCCTTCGCCCTCGGCTGGTTCAACGATCCCGTCGGCCTCAACAACCTCAACCGCCTCCTCAAAGACAAAAATCAGGAGGTACGCGTCGCCGCAGCCGCCTCCATACTCCGCAGATGCCACCGCATCGACGCCGCTATCAGGAAAGGAGGGGCGAAAATACCCGTAACAGGTATTGACACGAGGCCCAATCGACGGTAAAACTCTCTCTAGGAAGGTACTGGTTAAATAACCAACGCCCGCTATACTGTGGAGCGCCAACCCCGGACGCACAAGTGTCCAGTTCCACAATCCCCTTTTTCAGAGCAGAATGAACCCTCGGAGGCGACCCGTTGAGCATCTTTACACGAATTTTTGTGTTCTTGGTCATGATCCTCGCCGTTATCGCGGCAATCCTTACCATGGTCTACACCAAGAATCAGGATAACTACAAGCAAAAATACCGCCAGGAACTCGCAAGACGCGCTGTCGCCGAACTCAACGAAGGCGGCCGCGAGCTCGACCTCCAGACCAGGATCCAGGAGCAGGTAGGCCAGATCGAATCACGCGACGCCATCATCCGCACCCTCAATTCCGACAAGGATACCCTCCTCTCCTCGATCAACGCTCTCAACATCACCATCGCCGAGGAAAAGGCCAAGAACGACGCAAGCGAAGCCCGCTTCACCCAGCTTACCACCACCAATCAGCGTCTCTCCGGTACCAACACCGCCCTTTCAAACGAAATCAAACAACGCCGTGCAAACGAGTTGAGGCTCGAAAAGAAAAACGCCGAACTCGTAACCACACTTCGCGATCGCGATACCCAGGTCGACACCTACGATGCTCAGGTCCGCCTCCTTCAGGATCAGGTCAAGGATCAGGAAGCCCGCATCGAAGAACTCACCGAGAAACTCGCCAAAGCCCCTAAACCTTCCGATAGCTCCACCCAGGTAGCCGTCCAGCCTAAGGTACTCATTCAGGGTCAGGTCACCAGCGTCACCAAGATCAATAAGGAAGTCTTCATCGCCATCAACGTTGGCCGAAATGATAAGGTCACCAAGGGAACAAGGTTCGTCATCCACAAGGGCGATGTCTACCTCGGGACCGCCGAAATTATGGAAGTCGACGACAACACCTCCGCCGGTCGCGTCATCATCGAACAAGGCCAGATCGCCCAGGGCGCCTCCGTCCTCTCAGGCGGCCTTCCCTGATCCGCTTCGCTTATTTACCACAACGTCTTTCTCAACATAGACCCAAACGGATTGTCCTCGGAGTAACACCATGAGTCGCGCACCCTCAGGCCCCGAAACCATCAAAAGACGACCAACCAACAACGTCTACACCGTTATGGTCATGGTCGCTTTCGTCGCCCTCGCCGTCACCGTCGGATGGCTCTGGATGACCAACGTCGAACTCACCGGCGACGAGCAACCCGCCGAAGGAAACAAGAACCCCTTCTTCGTCCTTCCCGCCAACGATTAACAGGTTGACTTGAACCAACTATCTGCCCTCGGCCGTCCGCGCCGCCGCCCGCAACCCGGGCCGACAACGCGGACGCCCGTTTTTCTTTAAAGACCATTTCCCAAATCCCCTTCGGCATAACCTGTCAATTCCACCCTCTTGGCTACGATTCACCTCACAAGGGTTTGCAGTTCGCCACATTAAAGGTATCATTCAAAAGTTGTACCTCCCTGTGCTCATATTACGCGCACCTCGGAGACTGACTCACTCGCATTTACCGTCCGCTATGCGTCAAAGCGGGCCGAAGGGCATAACGCCTTGTTTCTAGATCGACTCTTAGGATGGTTCAGCGTCGATATGGGCATCGACCTCGGCACTTGTAATACGCTTGTCTGCGTGCGCGGCGAAGGAATCATCCTCAACGAACCCTCCGTCGTCGCCGTCTGGAAAAACACCAACAAGGTCGTTCACAACGGTCAGGCCGTCGGCGCCGTCGCCAAGGAAATGCTCGGCAAAACACCAGGCTCCATCACCGCCATCCGACCCCTCAAAGACGGCGTCATCTCCGACTTCGAGATCACCGAAGCCATGCTCTCCTACTTCATCAGAAAAGTCACCGGAAGAAGCAGGTTCATAGGCCCGCGCGTCGTCATCTCCATCCCCTCAGGCATCACCGCCGTCGAAAAACGCGCCGTCTTCGACTCCGCCGAACGCGCCGGCGCACGAAAAGTCTACCTCGTCGAAGAACCCATGGCCGCCGGACTCGGCGCACACCTCCCCATCGCCGAGGCAACCGCCTCCATGATCGTCGACATCGGCGGCGGCACGACCGAAGTCGCCATCATGTCCCTCGCTGACATCGCCGAATGCACCTCCGTGCGCGTCGCCGGCGATGAAATGGACGAAGCCATCATCAACCACATGAAAAAAACCTACAACCTCATGATCGGCGAACAGACCGCCGAACGAATCAAGATCGAAATCGGCTCCGCCGCACCCATGACCGAGGAAACCACCATGGAAGTGCGCGGCCGAGACATGATCTCAGGCCTCCCACGAAAGACCGTCGTCACCTCAGAAGAAATCCGTGAAGCCCTTCAGAAACCCGTCATGGATATCATCAACACCGTCACCCGCACACTCGAACGCGCCGCACCCGAACTCGCCGCTGACCTCGTCGACAACGGCATCACCCTCGCAGGCGGCGGCTCACAACTCAGGGGCTTCCCCACCGTCATGACCAACATCACAGGCCTCGACACCACCATCGCCGAAGACCCCCTCACCTGCGTCGCACGTGGCACAAGCATCTACCTCGAAAACATCGAAAAACTCAAGGACATGCTCGAATCAGACCATCATGAACTCTAGGCCGTCACACACGCCTAACCCCCAACCTTCGCGTCACCCCAATCTCCACCCCACCCGCACCAACCTCATACCGCGCATAACCAACGACACCCCGTCGCCCTCCAATGCATAACCCAACGCACACATCACCACGCTACATCATCGCATTCATCTCAATCATGCTCATCTCATCCTTCCTCCCCGCCCGCTTCGCGCCTTGGGCCGCTTACCTCTCCGATTTCACCATCACCATCCTCAAACCCCTCAGCTCCCCAATCAACGCCGCCGGCTCCTCCCTCCGACACCACGCCCAAACCCCCATCATTTCCGAAGACGTCGACCAACTGAATAGAGAACTCCATAATAAAGAACGTGAAATCCAAAACCTCAACCGCTACATCAGGCAACTCAAGAGTTCTCTCGAAGCCGCAAACTTCATCAGCTCCAGAGACCCCAACAAGGAATTCACCTACACCGCCGCTTCCATTACCGGTCGCAGCGCAGACCCTACCTCACCGGTCCTCCACCTCAACGTCGGCGCCAAACAATTCGTCAAACCCGATGATGTCGTCATCGCCTCCCCATACCTCGTCGGCCGCATCAAAAAAGTCGGTCCCAATAACTCAACCTTCCAACCCTTCACCGCCAGAAAAAACCTCATCACCGCCGTCGTCACACCCAACCAGCTCGAATTCAAAGACGGCTTCCGCTGCCAGTTCACCTCAGATGGCTCCGGCATCCTCTACGCCGATATCGACCGCAAATACACCGTCAAACAGGGTTACCTCGTCAGGCTCGACGACCCCGCCAATTTCCCCTCCGTCGTCCAGGGACTCATCGTCGGACAGGTCACCAACGTCATCCAACTCGAAGACGCCCCCCTCAAGCAAAAAATCATCATGCAGCCCATGGTCTCCATTCGCACCCTCGGCAACGTCACCGTACTCACCCGACCACCCGCCGATGCCAAGGACGGAGACCAACAATGAACTGGCCCGTCTACGCCCTCACCGCCTACGTCCTCCTGGCATTCCAAACTGGACTCGCAGACACCCTCGCATTCCCCTCCGAATACGCATCCGGCGGAATTCAACCCCGCTTCATCCTCATCTTCGCCATCTTCATCGGACTCTCCGCCTCAGCCACCACCGCCATCGTCTCATGCGCCATCCTCGGCTTCACCGTCGACCTCATCGCTACACGGGCAAACGGAACCGTCATCGGCCCCTATACCCTCGGCTACATCGCCGCCACCTACCTCCTCATCCAACTCCGTCCCATGCTCTTCCGCCAACATCCGCTCACCTTCGCCCCCATGACCTTCCTTTGTGGCCTCCTCGCCCACCTCATCGTCACCGCCGTCTTCACCATTCGCTACTGGTACGACGGTCCCCCCGATTACGCACCCGTCAACGACCTCATCACCAGAACCCTCTCACTCCTATACACCGCCGCCATCGCCCTATTCTTCGCTTGGCCCATGATAAAACTTACTCCCCTTTACGGCTTCCGCATCGCTAAAACACAAGGCCCTTGGCGCAAGAACTGAATCCCCCCCACACCCAATACCCCCTCTACCTCACACCCCGGCCTTCTCCTTCCACCTCGCCCAGTGCTCCGCTTGAATCATGTGGTACTCCCCGCCCGATTCATCAACCAGCTTCTGCATCTCCTTATGCTCCACCTGTCCGTTCACATGAATCACCACCACCTTCGCCTTCGTTTTCTTCAATACCTCAACTGTCTTCGTCAATTCCGTTCCAAAAGGCATATCCGTCCCCACATACACCACCACATTCGCCCCCGATTTCTCAATCGCCGCCATCGCCTTACTCACATCCCCCTTGCCTTCCCAGTCAACATCTACCAGAGTCTTCTCAATCTCACTCGCTTTCATCCCGCCGCCTGCCGTCATCGCTTTCGGTACCAGAACCGCCTCATTCTCATTCCACGCGATCACCTGCCCGCTCTGCCCGGACTCCAAAGTCCCCAACCCATACGCTGCCAAAGCCATATAAAGATACCGATGACGCCCTTCCGATCGCGTGCCGTCAAACGTCACCACCACCTTTTCACCATCACCAATCTCGATCCCAAACACATTCGCCTTACCCAACGTGAA
The DNA here is from genome assembly GCA_028284925.1 of Phycisphaeraceae bacterium. Taxonomy (GTDB): domain Bacteria; phylum Planctomycetota; class Phycisphaerae; order Phycisphaerales; family Zrk34; genus JANQQT01. The sequence continues at coordinate 37,971 of JANQQT010000306.1, forward strand.
CGGATTCGCCAACTCTCCAGCCGTCTCAACTTCGGGTTTATTCACCTCCGGCTCTTTCTTCTCCGAGGAGTTCGGCCCAAACCAGTAATACGCCAATCCACCCACACCCCCGATCGCCACAAGCGTACTTACCACCATGATCCACATCGCCGCCATATTGGCTTCTTTCTTCGTTCGACGACGCACGGCCGGACGCTCTCGTTCCGAATCCCCGTCGATCCGCTCCAACACAGGATCATCCGGATCCAACAACCCCGAATCACCCGGCCGCGACGGCCGACCTTCGCCTGCCACGCCACTCACCACCTCACCGTCAGGATCATGCGGAACCGTGATCAGTGTCTTGCAATTAAAGCACCGACACACGCTTCCCCGAAACCCTTCGTCCAATTCAAGTTCAGTTTCGCAGTTTGGGCAGGTCAGATTAATCATAAGACGCCATTATACCCCACACACACCATGCAACACCGCTCCCCCAGGGTCGATGATATAATTATTACATAACACCCAAAACCCCTGCGCACAGCAGATTCCTCAACCAACCCAACACGCGGAGCAGCACAATGGGCAAAAGCACGTATCCCGGACCATGCGGCGCAGAAGATGGCGATGCCGGCTCGGTAGACACAACCCCTGGACCCATATGTCGCACCGATAACTGGTTCGATCAGTACTGGATCGATAACTCCGATACCCCAGGCCCAATCGGCACCGATGACCGCGCCGAAGCGGAACCCTACCTCTGCGCGCCGCCCGACACCGTCGAAGCCGAACCCGGCTATACACCCTATACCCTCACACCCGCCGAATTCATGCGCCAGTACCTCTACCTCAGTGTCCCATACTTCGATCCCAACACAGGTGAAAGACGAACCGCCTACGCCAAGATCCACCTTTACACCAACCTCGGAGCAGGCCACGCCAACAGACATTCAAACCTCAAAGAAAAGGACGATCTCAACGGCCTTGTCCGCTCTGCCGTCAAAAGAGGCCAACCCAAAACTCCCGTCGCCCCCGATGGCGCCCATCGCGGTCGTATCTCAAAAGCTTTTTACGGGAAAGGCCTCCCAAACGACTACACACTCGCACTCATGTACGCCATCGCATTCCAGAGAACAACCGTCGCCTCGCTTCAGGACTACGTCTACAACAACGCAATCCTCGGTATGGACTGCACCGGCTTCGTCAATAACTACCTTCGCCAAATCAACGTCATCGAAAAGGATCGCACCATACCCACCCATCTCCAAAAAGGAAAAAAGAACAATTTGCTCCGCGAAGAGCCTTCCAAAATAAAACCCAGAGACATTCTGATCTGGAATAAATCCGACGGCAAAGCCTCCCAACACATCGCCATCATCGACACCGTTTCCAACGGCGGAAACAAACTCCTCGTCGTCGAATCAAGCGGCACCGGCCCCAAAGTCGCCAACGGAAACATCGGTCTCGGTTCCTCCGAATACACCATTGTAAAACCCATTAAAAACACCCCGGGCGCATACCGCGTCAACCGAGGCGCCTACCGAAACAACGGCCACTCAGACGTCTTCATCCTCGGCGTACCATCCGACTAATTTCCCTCTCCCCTTTCCTTAGCCCATGCTGTTACCCGGAGTTCGATGATATAATAATGACATAACATTCCTTGCCCCTTCGCACCGAAATACACCACCACGGAGCTACCCCATGGGCTACAGCACATACCCAGGTGTTTGCGGCGCCGATGAAGGCGACCAGGGTGCCATCGACTCTACCCCCGGCCCCATGTGCCGCTACGACGACTGGCGCGATCAGGTCTGCGTCGATAACTCCGACACCCCGGGCCCCATCGGCACCGATGATCGCGCAGACGCCACCCCAAACCTCCCCACACCGCCCGATGCCCTCGACACAACTCCCTCCAACAACGTCCTCACACCCGTCGATTTCATGAACCAGTTCCTCGCCCTCGATGTTCCCTACTTCGACCCCGAAACAAGCGAACGAAGATACGCCCACGCCGACATACACCTCTACACAAACCAGGGCCCAAACCACCCCACCAGACACTCAAACCTCACCGAAAAAGATAATATCAATCGCGGTGTACGACGCGCCGTCAGAGACGGTCAACCCCAGACGCCCATCACCCCCGACAACGCTCATCGCGGACGCATCTCAAAAGCATTTTACGGAAAAGGACTTCCCAACGACTACCGCCTCGCCCTCATGTACGCCATCGCATTTGGCCATACCACCGTCGCCGCCATCCAGGACTACGTCTACACCAACGCCATACTCGGCATGGACTGCATAGGCTTCGTCAACAATTTCCTCCTCCAGATCAACGCCATCGAAAGAGAACGCACCATCCCCTCCCACCTCCAGCACGGTAGAAGACGACGCACCATCCGCGAATCACAGGCGGACATTCAACCCAACGACCTCCTCATCTGGAACGGCGACGATGGCGAAGCCTCCAGCCACATCGCAATCATCGACACCGTCAGTAACGGAGGAACAAACCTCCTCGTCGTCGAATCCAGCGGAACCGGACCCGTCGTCGCAAATGGAAACATCGGCCTTGGCTCCTCAAACTACACCGTCCGAAACCCCATACAAGACTCACCCGGTTCATACCGCGTCAACCGCGGCGCACTCCGAAACAACCAAAACTCCAACGTCATCATCCTCGGCGTACCATCCAACTGATCTCCTTCCCCCGCTTTCCATTTCTCCTACCTGTCTCTATTCATCCCAATAAGATAAATTACTTCTTGCCCCCCGCTTTCGCCTTAGCTTTCGCCGCTTCGATTCGCTTCCGCAAACTCGCAACCCGCTCATTCCCCGGCGCGCGTTTCTCCGCCTCATCCAAATGCTTCAGCGCTTCATCATGCAGCCCGCGTTCCGACTTAACCGTCGCCAGAATCATCAAATCTTGCCGATCCAGCCTCCGTTTCCGCGCTGGGCCCGTCCTGACACCCCAGATCTTCCCCATAAGGTGATAAGTATGCGGGTCTTCCTTCGCCAGTTCCGTTCGCACAAACGGATAAAAATCATTCACCACAAAAAACGCTTCCGTCATTTCCGCAAAATACTCCATCGGGTTCATCAACCCATAATGCGGTCGCTTCACCCCTCCCGTAACCGGAACCATCTCAAATTTCCCGCTCGCCCGAAACTGCTTATAACCCTCAATAATTCCTTGATGGTTGAAACCCAGCACCCGGTTGTGATAAGCATGCGCCAACTCATGCAGCATCACCTCCCCCCCCGATGGCCTCCGCGCTGATGCAATCAGACGCCCCACATCCGCAATCTGCACCGCCTTCGCCATCGCCGGGTCATAACCACGATCCGCAAGCCACTTCCCACCCGGATGAAAATGCGCACCCCCAATCGGGTGCTTCCGGTCCAGATAAATCGGCACCTCCTGCATCTTCTTCAGCGGCCCGGCCGGAATCTTCAGCGTAATCTGATGCAACCTCTGACCCACAATCTTCAACGCCAGATCCCCCATCTTTTTGTACTTCCCTGCCAACAGGCTCTTATCTACATGCACCGTCCAGCCTTCAATTTGCATCACCTTGTGAGGAATGCGTATCTTCTCGACCTTCTTGGTCTTTCCCTGTGCAATCACACCACACGCGACGGCAACCAACAGAAATACAGCAACAACGGTTCGTTTCATCATAAAATTCCTTACGGGGTTTTTCGGAGTACGTATCTTAACGCCTCCTTGCCCAACACATCGACACAAACACCGAAAAACACCATCCGGCCCCTCATACCTACATAAAACCCCAAACTCGCCCCTTCTCTCATTACCCCATATCCTAACTCCC
>JANQQT010000011.1 GCA_028284925.1 Phycisphaeraceae bacterium
CAATTTGATCGGGGGGAGTTGTTGAAGCAGGCAGAGGGTAGAAGGGGGTATGCAAATGACTTATCGGGGCCGGCGTATTTGTATGGGTATACGACGAAGGATTCGGATCGAGTCTTGGATGTCAGGGTGAAGCTGAAGGTTAATCGGGAATGGGAAGGTAAGTGGAAGGAGGGAGTGATTGATTGTCGGAAGGTGAGTTTTGTATTGGATGGTAAGTTGGCGCCAGTGGGGGTTGCTGCAGGTGGTGGGCGGGAGGCAGTGTTGTGTTATTATCGTAAGGGGAAGTCGCCTCATAAGGTGTTTGTGCGTTCGGTGAGCGGCGTTGGAGGGAATGGTCGTCCGATTGTGGGGACGGTGAGGGCGGCTAATAGGGTGTCGGGGGAATTTCTGATTGATCGATATGATGTGAAAGGTGGGATTGAGGTGGTGAAGGTGGAGAAGGAGATGAAGGTATGGCTGGATGGTAAGTTGGTGGATGTGTGGGATTCTATGAAGGAGGGGCGGGAGATTGAGTATTATCCAGCGGCGGGGCGTCGGGTGGTTTGGTTTGAGGCGAAGTGAGGGTGGCTTGTTGGGTTCGAGATATCTTCGGAGCGATCCGGCTCGAGGCGCTTGATAGAAAAAACCCGCCAATTGGGCGGGTCTCTGAAGATTCTCATTAGCGGTTGCGTGTGAAATTAATGCTTTTTTGGCTCTTTGCCTTCGTATGCGCGGTAGAAGTCCAGAATGGCTTTACGCAATGCAACGGCCGTGTCCGCGTTGGCATCCTGTTTGGTTTTCATTGCGGCAACCATCACGGCGTGTGCAGCCTTTAGTTTCTTTGTGTAACCGGCTTTGTCAGATGACTTGATCCGCTGCGTCATGAAATATTGCGCGATAATGTGCTGCGTGTGGGTTGCGTGTTGTTCTTTTGTTGCAACCCAACGAGCGAGTTGGTTGGCGGATTTCGCATCTTTTTTGCCTGCGAGTTCGTTAATCTTCGTGATCGCCTTAGCAATGGTCTTCTGGTCTTCAAGCATCTGCTCAAATCGCAATTGATCGGCGTAAATGCCACATGGTACTTCGCAGTGTGCGATGGCGCGGCCCACGAAAGTTGAAAGCGTCACGCCGGCAAGTACGAAAGGCAGCAGGGTATGCATGTGACGGTTTCGGTTGTTCTTCATCTTCGAGTTCCTTTCAAAAAAATGATGGGTGGGCTTGGGTTTGGGAACGCTTTGTTATATGACTCGACAATTCCCATTTGTTTTTGCTCCGGCGACGTCGCCGGGTACTTGTTTGACGATTCTACCATCATATTTCATCTTTTGATCCGTTCTTTTAGCTTTCTTTTTGGATTGGTTCGGATCCTGATCGGCTTGGCCCGCCGTTACGCCATGGATGGAGCTTGGCGCATTTGTCGACACCCCGGCCTGCACTGAGGTCATTTGCCGGTCTGTGTTCATCTGATTCGCATTACTTTTTACATGTCATGTTGAGGCCGTCCGGCTGGTTTGGATCGATCGACTTGCCCGAGATTTAGATCCATTTTTTAGCAGTTTCGGGTGTGCCAGTACATCGGTCTCTAATCGGCCAATCAGTTTGATGGACGTCGGGCTTTTCTGTATGGAGCATCATTCGGCGATATATATTCTTATCGGGGTAACGCTCCATCGCTCGATGTCGTCGACTATTCGTACACGATTAGACGGCTGAAGATGGATTGGCGAAGCAAGGCAGTCACCTATGGAATCTGGGTAATGTTGGTTTGTGGAAATTGGTTGGAAGAATGAGGTGAGTTGGGTAGATGTCTCTTTGGGGGGGAAATTGGGGAGTGGTTTGTTAGAATGGGTTCGCCGGCCCTCGTAGCTCAGCGGTTAGAGCAGTCGACTCATAATCGATCGGTCCCTAGTTCGAATCTAGGCGAGGGTATTGCTTAAACTTCCTACACGTATAGGGGATTTTGATACATTGGGTGTTGGCCAAGAATTCCACAAAGCGGACAAATTGTTGCATATGTGAGTTTATTGGCACGCCTGTACGCGCCTTTGCCTTGACCCCATTTCTGATCGATGGGTGATGTGAGTTTATGGGCGATACTTGCGGAAAGGCTGGCGTGTTTTGTGGGCGTAGGATCTGGCAAGGTTAGGTATCGTCGTTTGATTGTGGCGAATCTGAAGGCGTGTGTTAAGCGTTGACGAATGTAGCGAGGTTCAATGGTTTATGTGCTGTGCTGGTGGAGGATATGTTGTGTTGTCAGGACGAGTCCCAAGGGGAACACGCGGCGTCTTATGGTTAGGGGATTGGCTGATTGCGAGAGATCGATGGAGTGGGCAAATGGGGCGTCGAGGCTGCGGGAGGAATTTTTGGTGGTTTGTGTGGTGTTTATGGTGTTTGCGTAGGCGGTGCAGAGGGTCTTTTCTTGAGGACAGAATGTGAACGACAATTCGTTAAGGGTGGTTGTGAGGCGGAGAAGGTGATTGTTACAAATGGATAGGTCAATGTAGGTGATTGTACTTGACAGGTATTGTATGAGTTGTTATTTTCGCTTGGCATGTGGCTGGACAGTCCTTTCGTTCTTGTGATTGTTCAGCGGGTAGGTTGGCGGTGGATCGGTGTTTTGTACTGGACATTTGGGAATAAGGATGGTCATCCCGATTGATGACGATGTAAGTGCTGCGTTTTCGCGGTCTTAGTGTTGTTCGGTGTGAAATTCGTGTTGATGTTGTTTTGTGTGCACGTGCGTGTACTTGAATACGGTTTCTTGTACGAACTTTTGAGGTTTCCGATTGCATTGATCGGCTTTCCGGGTGAGGCTGACAGATTGGAAGTGAGTTGACAATGGGCGACGCCGACGAGCGGCCCGATGGGAGTCATCATGATCACGATGCGAGATAGCGGAAATGGTAACTGGAATCATCTGGGCGGAATGATTTTGTCGTTGGCTGTATTGTTGGGGGTTGGAGTTATGGATGTCGAGGTTGCCAGGGGTGTGACAGGGACGGGTAATCCGCCGGCCGGTGCGAATGGTACAGCGAGTGGGGGGATGTTCCCTGCGGTGGGTAAGTTATCGATTACCAAGGATGCGGATGGAAAAGGGCCGTTTCTGGGGAGTGGAACGTTGGTGGGGCCGATGCATATGTTGACGGCTGCGCATAACTTTAGTGTTGGTCCGAATCCGAAGACGGGGAGGCAGAGTGTTGTGGGTACTGCGATGTTTCAGGTGCCGAAGATGGGTGGCGGGACGATGATGTTGAACTTTGATTTCATGCGTGTGTCGATCAACCCGGGATGGGATGGGGCGTTTGCGAATAACGATCTGGCGTTGGTGAAATTGAAGCAGAACGTGCCGACGTCGGCGAATGGAGGGATTGATCCGATGGCGCTTTTTATGGGGAGTAATGAAGCGAATATGCCGGTGACGATCGTGGGTTGGGGTGCGACGACGGATGGGACGAGTGGCACGAAACGTCACGGAAGCAATGAGATTGATACGAGTAACGGAAATGGGGGTAAGCGGCTGGATGGTGATTTTGATGCGGATGGGACCGATGTGGGTACGGGGGCCGGGGATAGTGGTGGGGCGTGGATTAAGAACGGCCAATTGGCGGGTGTGCATACGGGCATTACGGGACCTGGCGCGGGAGGTAGGAGTGTTGCGGCGCATGGGGATGGTTTGGTGGCGCAGCGCGTGAGTCAGTATAAGGCTTGGATTAATCAGGTGATCAATGAGCCTCAGATCAGCAATTTTTCGGGATCGTGGCGTATTGAGAAGGAGACGTTTATTCCGTCGACGGATGCGAATGCTCACTTTGGAATGGATACGGTGAATATTGAGGAATCCGTGAACAGCATGAGCCCGTTCGATATTGAGATATCGATCATGAATATTCCTGAGGGCGAGAGCAAGGTTATTTCCGTTGACAAGAAGATTACGAATAACCTTGGATTCAAGATGAGTGACTTTCATATGACGGTGGGGACGGGCGTTGGGGCTGGGTTTACGGAGTCTGGTGAGTCAGATTTTCTGTCGTTTTTCGGCCCTGAGACGGAGTTTGCGCCGCGTGATACGATGGGTAAGTTTCCTGATCTTCAGGTCGAGCCGGGTGAGGAGTTTGCTCCGGATAATTTGAATTTCTTTGGCGAATTGGATCAGGGTGAGATGGCGAAGTTCTGGACGGCGATTGAGGTGCCGGACATGATTGACGGCAAGGCGGACGGGATGGCGAGTTTTACGATTCGTCAGCGGCCGACGAGTGAGTTTAATCACAACGGGATTATTTGCGGCGATGTTAATGGGGATGGGGTATTGAATAATCAGGATATTCAGCCGTTTATTGACTTGCTGGTGGCTTCGCCAGATAACCCGACGTTTGTGCAGTTGTTGAGGGCGGATAAGAATATGGACGGTGTGTTGAATAATCAGGATATCAGCGGGTTTGTGGATGCGTTGTTGGCGGCAGGTGGAGGTGGAACGCCCGAGTTCGCCCGGTTGCAGGAGTTGGCGGCGGCTGTTCCTGAACCCGGGACGGCGTGCGTGCTGGTCTTGGGTGGATTGATTGGATTGGGGTATCGGGGGCGGCGAAAGGCAGCGTGAGGTTGGGTGTATTACAGGGAAGAAGTGCAAGTTAGAAAGACTGATCAAAAGGAAGACAGATTGAAAGAGAGATCGATCATGAAGATTCATACGGACATGCGAGCAATTGTTGCGTCGATGGTGTTGTTGTTTGGTGTGAGTGTGGCGGAAGGCGCGCAGATCTGGCTTAGTACGACGAAGACGCCTACAGCGATTACGAATCCGACGTTGACGCTGGATATTGGCGAGACGGATTTCTTTTATCTTTGGGGAAAGGTAGGGGCAGGGGAGACGATATCGGGATTGGGGCTTGCGATTACGAATCGGACGTTGGGGGTAGCATCGGGGACGATCACGCCGGCGACGGAATGGGAGAACCCGATGATTACGAGTGGTTTTTCGACGCGTCCGCGTTGGAATACATCCTCGGCGTCTGTTCCGGTATCCGGGCAGGCGGTGTCATTTTCGGCGGGTCAGTTGATCACGGGGATGAACTCGGTGGGAATTGGGGCGGGGGCTTCGCCGGCATGGGGATTGGTGCCCGCGTTGGGGGCTGATCCGACGTATGATGCGACGACGGGAAGTTATCTATTGGGTCGGATCGATGTGACGGGTCTTGCGGCGGGAACGACGTTGGTGGATTTGGCGGTAGGGAGCGCGACGATCTCGGGGACGTTGTCGCCTGCGGATACGATCCTGTTTGGGGCGGGTGATACGGGTGTGACGGCATCCGTGGTGGGGAATACAGGGACGGTAGCCGATGCGACGATTGTGGTAGTGCCTGAGCCGGTGAGTGGGGTGGTGTTTGGGTGTTTGGCGATAGGGTTGGGGATGGTGAGGCGAAGGGGGTGAGGAATTAGTTGGGATTGATTATTGAGGAGAGCGTGAACCTGTTGGGGTAGTTGTCGTATGAATAAGTGAGAAAGTGTTTGACATTGAGAGGGGTGTGAGTGATAATAGGAGCGTAATGGATATGCGATTTTACAGCGAATTTTACTGGCAGTTTACGGGCTACATAGCCGCGTAGGTGTTGGTTTGCTGGAATCGTGACATTGAAGACAGAATAATCGACCCCGATGCGGAATATGACGCGTCGGGGTTATTTTTTTACTTTGGCGTGTTAGAGAGCCGTTGAAAGAGGAAGCAGGCTGCGTGTTGCAGGCCTGTGCGCCACGAATCGGAGTTGATCCACTGTTGAAAGGAGTATCGCGATGATTGTCGTGATGAAACCCGAAGCCACACAGCAACAGATTGCACAGGTGATTGATATGATTCGTGAGATGGGTTTGTCGGAGCACGTGATTAAGGGGACGGAATTGACGGTCGTGGCGGTGGTTGGGGAGGATCGGAAGAAGGATCCGACGATGTTTGAGGCGGTGGACGGGGTTGAGAAGGCGATGAAGGTGTTGGCGCCTTATAAGATGTCTGCGCGGGAGGCGGCGAAGGAGCGGTCGTGTTTTGCGATTGGGGAAGGGGATGGGTGTGTGATAGGCGGGACGGCGATTCCGGTGATTGCGGGGCCTTGCAGTGTGGAGAGTGAGGAGCAAATTATTGAGAGTGCGCGGATGGTGAAGGCTTGTGGGGCATCCGCGTTGAGGGGTGGGGCGTATAAGCCTCGGACGAATCCATTCAGTTTTCAGGGGCATGGTGTGGATGGGTTGAAGATGCTGGCGGCGGCGCGTGCGGAGACGGGATTACCGATCGTGACGGAGGTGATGACGCCGAGTGAGGTGGAGTTGGTTTCGAGTTATGCGGATTGTCTGCAGATCGGGACGCGGAATGCGCAGAATTACCGGCTGTTGGAAGCGTGTGGTAAGCAGGATAAGCCGGTGTTGTATAAACGTGGGATGAGCATGACGCTGGATGAGTTTTTGCAGGCGACGGATTATATTCTTGCGGCGGGTAATGAGAAGGTGATTTTGTGCGAGCGGGGGATACGGACGTTTGAGAAGTTTTCGAGGAATACGTATTCGCTGTCTGCGGTGGTGGAGTTGCAGCATCGGTCGCATTTGCCGGTGGTGGGTGATCCGTCGCACGGGACGGGGCATCGGCATTTGGTAGCAGGGATGAGTAAGGCGACGGTGGCGGCGGGGGCGGATGGGGTGGTGTTGGAGGTGCATCCAGATCCTAGTAAGGCGTGGAGTGATGGGGCGCAGACGTTGAATGGTGAGGAGTTTGGTCAGTTGATGGTGCAGTTGGCGCGGGTTGCGGAGGCGGTGGATCGGG
>JANQQT010000021.1 GCA_028284925.1 Phycisphaeraceae bacterium
GTTGACGCAGGTGGCGAAGGCGACGGCGGTTTTGAGGGGAAGGGATTATGTCGTGCCGGATGATATTGTGGAGAATGTGCTGCCGGTTTGTACGCATCGGGTGGTGACGAAGAACTGGATGCATAATGGGCATGGGGAGCATAGTGCAAAGAAGGTGTTGGAGGGGATTATGGAGGGGGTGGGGGCGCCGGTTTGACGATGAATCGCGCCCAATGATGTTCGCTGAAACTTTCTCCTGTATCTCTATGTTTTATATTCAACAGTGATCGTGGTTTGGCAATTTGTGATATTGGTTGCCCCTGTGGGATAGGGGTTTGGATACGCGAGGTGTGGTGAAAGAGCAATTGACGGGTTTTGAAGAATAGACAGGATAATGCTAAACGTGGATGGAGAGTAGATTGAGTTTATGGTAATGGGGTGAGGTTTTGATTTAGATTCAGAGTCGCCCTGCGGGGCGAATGTTAGTGCCTTTCTGTCTGGTAGCCGAGTCGCCAAGTTCTTTACGGGCGGCATTGGCAAGGCGTTGGAGGGCTTTGACCACATCGGGATGTTTATCGATGATATTGTGTCTTTCGGAGGGGTCTTTTTTGAGGTCGTAGAGAGCCAGTGGAGTACGGAGCGTGGTATAGGGATTGGGTGTGCCGTCGGTTCCGCCGGGCTTGCCGTTCATAGAGCGATAGGGGTGGGGGAAGTGGAGTTTGTAATGGTGTGCGCGGACGGCCTGGAGGTGTCGTCCCCAGTAGTATAGATACGTATCGCGAGGGTTTGCGTTCGGTTGGGCGGTGAGGAGTGGGAGGATGTCTTCACCATCAATGGTGTGTTGGGGGAGTTGGGTTTTGGTGATTTTGGCGATGGTGGGGAGGATGTCGATTGTGGCGGCAATCTTGTCGCAGGTCTTGCCGGCAGGGATTCTGGCGGGCCAGCGCATGACGCACGGAACGCGGACACCGCCTTCCCATGTGGTGCCTTTTCCTTCGCGGAGTGGACGTGCGGAACCGCCGTGCGTGCCGTAGGAGAGCCACGGGCCGTTGTCGGAGGTGTAGATGATGAGTGTGTTTTTGTCGATGTTGTGTTTTTTGAGAGTTGCGAGGATTTGGCCGACGGACCAATCGATTTCGGCAATAACGTCGCCGTAGATTCCGTTTTCGGTTTTGCCTTTGTATTTGGAAGAGACGTAGAGGGGGACGTGGGGCATGGAATGGGCAACGTAGAGGAAGAAGGGTTTTTTGTGATTGCGGTTGATGAACTCGACGGCGTGCCGAGTGTATTGAGTGGTAAGTTGGGTTTGGTCCTTTGGGGTCACTTTAGGGTTGACAACCTTGTTGTTTTTATAGAGTGGGAGGTCGGGAAACCGGAATCGTTTCCCCTGCCACGGGTGGAAGGGCCACATGTCGTTAGAGTAAGGGAGGCCGAAGTATTCATCGAAGCCGTGCTGTGTGGGGAGGAAGGGTTTGCGGTGGCCAAGGTGCCACTTGCCGTAGATGGCGGTGGCGTAGTTTTTCTGCTTAAGGAGTTCAGCGATGGTAAGTTCATTCTTATGGATACCGTGTTTAGCGTTTGGACCGGGGGCGCCCAGGAGGCCGATGCGGTTGGGGTAGCAGCCGGTGAGGAGCGCGGCCCGGGATGCCCCGCACACCGCCTGGGCAACGTAAAAGGAGGTAAATTTCATGCCTTCTTTGGCGAGTGAGTCAATATGAGGCGTCTTGAAGTCTTTGGCGCCGAAGCATGAGAGGTCGGCGTAGCCCTGATCATCGGTGAATACGATGATAATGTTGGGCATAGATGCGTCACCGTTTGATGGTTTGGTTTTGGGTTTTTTACGGGTGAGGGTTTTGGCATTTTGGTAGAAGCCCGGTTTTCGAGTGTTCTCACCGACGGTTTTGGTGCGGCGGCTGTCATCCCCGAGATCATGGCGGGCTCGTTGGAGAAGGGCGAGAAGTCTTTTGACCACGCCGGGATTCTGTTTGGCCACGTTGGTGGTTTCGGAGATGTCCTTGTCGAGGTTGTAAAGGAGGACGGGGGATTTGAACATAACCGTTGAGTCTTTGACCTTGCCGCGCCATGCGACCATGAGTTTCCATTTGCCGGAGCGGACGGCGTGGAGTGTTCCACGGAAGTAATAGAAATAGGCCGCGTGCGGGGTTTGTGCATCGGGCTTGCCGAGGATGAGGTCGCTGATGTTCTTACCGTCGATGATGCGATCTTTGGGAGGTGAGGCGCGGGCGAATGTTGCTAGGGTCGGAAGGAGATCCATCGAGGTGGCGAGCTGGTCGGTGGAGGTTCCCCGTGGAATCTTGTCAGGCCAGCTTATGAGAAATGGAACTCGGTGTCCGCCTTCCCAGGTAGAACCTTTAGCGCCTCTAAGAGGAGCGTTGGAGGCGCCCCACCGCGTTGCGCCGCCGTTGTCGGAGAGGAATATGGTGATGGTGTTTTTGTGGATGTTGAGCTGTTTAAGCTTTTTCATGATCTGGCCGGTTGACCAGTCGATCTCTTCCACAGAGTCACCCCACAAACCGTTCGTGGACTTGCCTTTGAATTTGGGCGAGGCGGCCTGAGGGGCGTGGGGCATGGAATGGGGGAGGTAGAGGAAGAAGGGTTTGGACTTGTTGGCTTCAATGAATTGGAGCGCTTCGGTGGTGTAGCGTTGGGTGAGGTAGTCCTGATCCGGTTCCTCCTCGATGACCTTTTCGTTTCGCATGAGGGGAAGCGGGGGATAATTGCGACGTGGAATCCAGTAGCCCATGTCGTTGGAGAACGGGATGCCGAAGTAGTAATCGAAACCCTGTCTGGTGGGGAGGAACGGGGGTTGGTCGCCGAGGTGCCATTTGCCGATACACGCGGTTGCATAGCCTTTCCGTTTGAGGACTTCGGCGATGGTGATTTCCGAAGGGTTGAGTCCCGTCTTGTTACCCGGGAAAAGTACCCATCCGTTGGATTCATTCTGGTGCAGTGAGATACGTTTGGGGTAACAGCCGGTCATCAGGGAGGCGCGTGACGGCGTGCAGACACCCGAGGTAACGTAGAAAGAGGTGAATTTGCGACCTTGTTGGGCAAGGTCATCGAGGTTGGGCGTGCGGTGCTTTTTGGAGCCGAAGGGGGTGATGTCGGCGTAGCCAAGGTCATCGCAGAAGATGAGGATGATATTTGGCGGCGTCGAAACCGGTTTTTTATCGGCGAGCGCGATACGACCAAATGGCGCCAAAAGGATGAATGAAAAGACGATGCAAATAGGTAAAACTTTGTATTTCATGCCGAAATCTCCGACAGGCATGATATCAGAGAGCCGATAAATGTTGTATGGGAAAAGATAAGGGGAGGTTGAACCCGGGCGGTCCAAATTTGCGTTGAAAAACAATGTTCTGTTCCGTGGACACATTTCAATTAGGAGATATCTCATGATCCAGACAAGTCTGTACGAACGTGTGGGGGGAAAAGATGCCGTGGAAGCGGTGGTCAATGTGTTCTATGAAAAAGTCCTGACGGATGATCGAATCAAGCACTTTTTCGATGATGTGGACATGGATAAGCAGCGTGGAAAACAGAAAATCTTTATCGCCTATGCGCTGGGCGGGCCGGTGAATTACACGGGTAAGGATATGCGGGAAGCTCACGCTCATTTGGTGGAGCGTGGTTTGAATGACTCGCATTTCGATGCTGTCGCGGAGAATTTGCAGGGAACGCTGGAGGAGTTGGAAGTTTCTGTGGAGAATGTTCGTGAGATCATGCAGATTGTCGGTGGTACACGCGAAGATGTTCTGGGCCGATAAGCCTTCCGGCGGGTTTGATGAAGGCTCAACCGGCAATGGTTGAGCCTTCTTTTTTTTCAACATTGAGGGGGTCGAATTCCTGCAGATACCGGGACGCGAAGAGACCGACATCAGGGCGAAATTGACCTGCACGCGACGTAAGGGGATGGTACACTTGTGACCCATCGATCCCGTTCGGAGACGTGCGATATGTGTAGATTGTCAAGATTAACAGGCCTGATTCTGGCCATGATGACGTTTGCTTTTTCCGATGGGGTTGTAATCGGAGCGAATCGGCCAAATATTGTTATTATCTTGACGGACGACATGGGGTTTTCAGATTTGGGATGTTTTGGCGGTGAGATTGAGACGCCGAATCTGGACGGGTTGGCGTACGGAGGATTGCGGTTTACGGAGTTCTACAACACTTCACGATGCTGGCCGACGCGGGCGACGATGATGAGCGGACGATACAGCAATGGCCTGTCGGGATCACAGGTGACGATTGCTGAGGTGCTGAAAGGGGCGGGATACCAGACAGGGATGGTGGGCAAATGGCACCTGGGAATGAACCCGAAGAAGAATGGGCCGATTCAGCGAGGGTTCGATGTGTTCTACGGGACGATGACGGGGGCGGGGTCTTTTTGGAATCCGATGACGTTGACACGGGGAACAGAGCCTGTGAAGCCGGAGGGGAGGGATTTTTATTACACGGACAAGATTGGCGATGAGGCCGTGGCCCAGATTGAAGGATTTGCGAAAAGGAACGTTCCGTTTTTTCAGTATGTGGCATTCACCGCCGCACACTGGCCCATGCACGCCCCCGAGAAGAGTATCGCCAAGTACCTCAAGCGCTACGAAGGCGGCTGGGAAAAGATACGGGCCGATCGATACGCCCGAATGTTGAAGATGGGGATCATCGACAAAAAACGCTGGCCCTTGCCCAAGAGAGAGAGTTGGGTGAAGGACTGGGAGACAATTGATCACAAGGCCTGGCGGATACGAAATATGGCGATTTACGCGGCCATGGTGGATCATATGGATCGGGCAGTGGGGCGGATCGTCGACGCGTTAAAGCGAACGAAGCGTTACGAGAACACCCTGATTATGTACATGCACGACAACGGAGCATGTTCGGAACATCTGGGCGGAAATGCCTGGAACACAGCCAACAATGTGATCAGGTGGGCGAAGTCTCAGGGCAAGACGATCGCAGTGGGGGACAGGTATGATGTGATGATGGGCGGGCCTTACACCTATGGAAGTGTTGGCCATAATTGGGCGAACGCGCAGAATACACCGTTGCGAAGGTATAAGGCGAATGTGCACGAGGGCGGAGCATGCTCGCCCGCGATTATGCACTGGCCCAAAGGTCTGGTTGTAAAAGGAAAAATCACGCGACAGCGCGGTCACGTGGTCGACATGATCGCGACGTGTATGGAACTGGCGGGAGCAAAATATCCAAAAGAGTTCAGGGGGAAGAAGATTGCGCCCCATGAGAGTCTGAGTCTTGTTCCCGTGATTAAAGGGAGCAAGCAGCCGAAAGAGCATGCCTACTATTTTAATCACGCGGGGACGCACGCAGTGATTCAGGGTGACTACAAGGTGGTGCGCGAGGGAAGGAAACGAGCGTGGCGGCTATACAACCTGACGAAAAACAAAACCGAAACGATCAATCTCGCAAAGGATAAACCGGAGGTGGTAAAAAAGCTGGTGAGTATGTGGGAGAAGCGATTTGGGAAGAAGGGGTGATGGGGAGGTAGGCGCGCGGGGTGACCTTGCTGAATCTGATCGGACACGATGAGAAATTGGAAAACGGATTACTTGTCTTTCATCGCATCCGACACACCGTTAATCATGAAGCCGCCATCAATGTTGATGCACTCGCCGTTGACGAACCGCCCCGCGGGAGAGGCGATATAGACCGCGGCGCCGGCAATTTCTTCCGGCGTGCCGAAGCGTTCCATAGGCGTGTCTCGAAGAATACGCGCTCCACGGTCACCCGATTCGAGGATTTTTCGATTTTGATCGGCCGGGACAAACCCCGGGGCAATACCGTTGACGCGAATGCCGTATAAGCGAGGCCATTCGACCGCAAGCTGTCGCGTGAGAGACAAAAGGGCACCCTTGGTGTCTGCGTACGTCGTGACTTCGGAGAGGGCCATGAACGAAGTGACTGAGCAGATGTTGATGATGGAGTATCCACCGGAGTCAGGGGATGGCGAATCCTGTTTCGTGGTTTGTCGGGCAAACGCCTGCGCGGCGTAGAAAGGGCCGAAGTAATTCACATCGAAGATCCAGCGGTGTTCCGCTGGCTCAATATCAAGTGTGGGTTTCTTGAGATTCGCCCCCGCACAGTTGACCAGAATATCGACCCGACCAAATTCCGCGACACATTGGTCAATCGCCGCGTCAATCGTAGCGTGGTCCGTGACATCGATATGCGTGGCGATCACGGAATTCGTTGGGGCGTGTTCGGCGAGTTGATGGCCGGCGGAGTTGATTTTTTCCTTGGAACGCGAGCCGACCAGCGTCTTGGCGCCGGCTTGAAGAAGCGCCTCGGCGATTGCTTTACCGATGCCGCTGGTCCCGCCGGTGACGAGGGCGACTTTTCCATCGAGAGAAAACGAAAGGGCGGACATGATAGGGGCCTTTATTTACGGGTTGGGTGATTATGTTGTGCCAGGCCGGCTGAGAGTGTAACCGTGCCGCTTGAGGTCGGTATAATAGCCTCGCGGGAGTCGGTGGCACCGGGCCGACGAAAATTTGGTGGAGGGACCGAATAATCGGGGCGATATGCTGAAAGGAGTCTTGCGTAATGACCAAATGTGAACCAGGATGCTCGGCTGGGAGAGGCGTTTTGATTGGCTCGATGATCTTCGTGGCGGGAATGACGGCGGGCTGTCAGGGGTGGAATAAGGGATATGACATTAACGCTTTTGACGGTGCGTATTCCGATCCGTCCAACGCGGACGGGTTTCGGGCGAGACAGTTTAAACGCATTCCGGAGCTGCGTCATCAGTCGGCCGCGCCAAAGCCGGGAAAACAGTCGGCCGAAAAGGAATAGGTGTAGAGCGAAATTATGAAGGTTAGCTTATTCGTAACGTGTTTGACGGATCAGTTTTATCCGCGTGTGGGGCAAGCGGTGGTTGGGGTTTTGGAGCATCTGGGATGTGACGTGGATTTTCCGACGGAACAAACGTGTTGCGGGCAGCCGATGTTCAACACTGGGTGTCATGATGATGCTGCGGACCTGGCAAGGCGAATGATCGACGTGTTCGAAGAATCACATTATGTGGTCACGCCGTCCGGAAGCTGCTGCGCCATGATTCGGGATTACTACTTTGAATTGCTGGAGCATGACAAGGCATACGTAAGCAAGGCCCGGAAAATGGTGGCGAAGACTTACGAGTTCACCGAGTTTTTGATGCAGGTCCTGAAAGTGGATCTGAAGGAATTGGGCTGTGCATGGCCGGGCGGGGGGGAACGGAAAAAGGTGACCTATCACTACTCCTGTCACCTGCGCGGCTTGGGCATGACCAATGAGGCCGTGCAGTTGCTGAAACAGATCGAAGGTGTGGATTACCAGGAACTGGAGAAAACGGAACAGTGCTGCGGATTTGGGGGGACATTCGCCGTGAAGTATCCACAGATATCAGGTGCGATGGTGCAGGATAAGACGGACTGTATTCGCGGAACCGAGGCGGAGATCCTGATCTGCAACGACGGCGGCTGCGCGTTGAACATCATGGGAGCCTTAAATCGGCAGGGGAGCGATATGCGAACCAAGCACCTGGCGGAGGTGGTCGCGGAGGGGCTGGGCTTGATGGATGTGGAAGCGGACTCCGCCCACGCCACCGGAGGCGGGAGATAAGAACCTGTATTGACGGGGGATCTTTTTTGGATACGAAACGAAATGAGTAGTTTGGCAACGGACATGAATCAGGGAAATGGACAGAGCGTGCCGCTGACGCGGGACGGGGAGAGCCTGCTTTTTCCGGCACTGCCTTATGACATGCATGATCGCGCGGATCGAGCGGTGTTGGATGAACAGCGCCTACGATTTGTGAATCATGCAACACTGTTAAAGGACAACGCCCGGAAGAAGCTGGCAAAAGAGGTATTCGGGGATGAACACGGGGAATGGCGGACCTTGGCGGGAAGAATCAAACAGCACACGCTGGAAAATCTGGATTATTACCTGAACCGGTTCATCGATAACGCCGAGGCGGCAGGCGCGGTCGTTCATTTCGCAAAGGACGCAGAGGAGGCAAATTCAATCTGCCTGGAGATTGTCGAGAAAGAGAAGCTGAAGACATGCGTGAAAGCAAAATCGATGGTCACCGAGGAGACCCATCTCGTGCCGGCTTTGGAAGAAGCAGGCGTCGAGACGCTGGAAACCGACTTGGGTGAATTTATCCTGCAATTGGATGGCGATGCGCCCAGCCATATCGTGACGCCCATGATTCACAAGGATCGCGTAGCCGTGGCCAAGGCCTTCGAACGCGAATTGGGCGCAGCGTACACCGAAGACCCGGGAACGCTCACTCAGATTGCACGGGAATACCTCAGAGAAAAGTACCAGAAAGCGGATCTGGGAATCAGCGGCGGAAACTTCATGGTCGCCGAAACGGGGAGCGTCGTGATCTGCACTAATGAAGGAAACGGCCGTTTTTGCACGACCGCCCCGCGTGTGCATGTAGCGTTCGTGGGGATAGAGAAAATCGTGCCGGGGTTGAATGAATTGAGTGTGATGTTGAAGTTGCTGGCAAGGACATCCACGGCACAACCCCTGACCTGTTATACGCATCTGATGACCGGGCCGAAACGGGAGAAAGAACATGATGGTCCGGAACAAATGCACATTATTTTAATTGACAATGGCAGGACAAAAATATTGGCGGATGAAGAGTTTCGCGAGGCATTAAGATGCATTCGGTGCGGAGCGTGTCTCAATTCCTGCCCGGTGTATCGAAAGGTGTCCGGCCACAGTTATGGGGCCGTATACAGTGGCCCCATCGGAGCGGTGATTACACCACTGTTCAAAGGGTTGGAAAATTACAAGGATTTACCAGGCGCAAGTAGTTTATGCGGCGCGTGTTACGAGGCATGCCCCGTAAAGATCAATCTGCCCGAATTGTTGATCAAGCTGAGGCGTGACATGCTGGCGGGCAAGGTCACCAAACGTGGCGAAAGATTAGCCTACAAAGTGTTTTCTATGGGACTGAAAAGTGAAGGAATGTATCGGATGACAAGCTGGGTTCAGAAGAAATTGTTACGGGCGATGGCGGATAATCAGGGGTTCATCAGGAAAGCGCCCGGCCCGTTCAAAAATTGGACGCGCGATCGGGATCTCCCCGCCCCGGCCAAAGAGAGTTTTCGGGACTGGTGGCGCAAACGGGAAAGATATCGTTGAAGTGGTGATGTTAGTGGGGTGTTGAAGTAGGCGGATGCGAAACAGTAGACACAGATTCAGGAATGGATTGATATGCCGGAAAGTCGGACAACACGACAGGAATTCCTAGGGCGGGTAAGCCGGGCGCTCGGGAGGCGCGGCATTGCAAAGACGGTGGAAAACAAGCCTGATGTGGACGTGGAGATGGTACGTCTGGCGGGTGAAGATGATAGTGTGGTGGACATGTTCTGCGACCGGGCCGCTTTCACGGGGATGGACGTAAGACGATGCAAAAAAGATGAGTTTGTAGAAACGGTGGTCGGCATTCTGGATGAGGTCTCAGCCAGGAAGGTAACGACCTCAATCGAAAACCTCGACGATGCCGTCGGGTTGCGTAAGGCAATTCGCGAGGGTGGCGTCAAGATAGCCAAGTGGACGGATGACCGGACGATGGGCGCGCATTACGGCGCGGATGTGGGAATCACGGATGTGCATTGCGCACTGGCGGAGACCGGGACGTTAATCTGTTGTTCAGGGGCAAAGCATGGAAGAGGCGGGTCTTTGGTGCCGGAAATTCACCTGGCCCTCGTGAGAAAGAAGGACATCGCGGCGGACATGCTGGATTATTTTGACCAGATTGAAGGACTCGATAGTAAGGGATTGCCGAGCAGTCAAGCGTTTATCACCGGACCGAGCAAAACCGCGGATATTGAAGGCGTGATGATTACGGGCGTTCACGGACCGCGACGCGTGATTATTCTGGTGGTTGAGGATGATTGAGCCGGGCGGCGTAAATCGTTGGGAATGAATTTAGATGGACTGGGAGCGCTGGGAGAAGTGTTATATAATGCGCTTGAAGCGAAGGGAGACTCTGAGAGGTTTCTTAGCATGGCCAAATACAACTTTGGTGATGGTGATAGGGGAAGTCGAAAACGAAGCGATGATGCCGGACGTCACGGATTTTCGCACGTATCGAAGGATGACACCCGAGGCTTGGGAGACGTAAAAGGCAAGTTGGAGGAAAAGCGCGCCGAGAAGGAGGTTGATGATACGTTCCAGGTAGAAGCGGCAACGAACGAGTCGGTCTTAGAAACGCCTATGGAGAAAGAGCATTCGGATGAAGTTTTCCTGAATTTTGTGAAAGAGGAAGAGATCGTCTGGGATGACCAGGGGGTGGAGGGCTTTTGGGATGATGAGTTTGAAAATGAGCGTCACGAAAAGTGTAAGAAGAAGTTGAGTTTGTTAAACGTACTCGGGATATTCATTCCGGGGTTATCGTTGGGCAGTGCGGTCGTTAAGGGAATAAAGAATGACAGCAATGAAGGAAATGCCGAGTACACACCGACGGAAAAGACGTTGGTCAAGTTTGCATTCTGCGCCGTGATTGTAGTGGTATTTTTCTGGATGTTGGCGCCTTCGGATAGTTGGGAGCAAGAAGTCAATTACGCCCTCCCAAAAGAGGTGTATCAACAGTCGATGCGCAAGGATGAATTCAGGAGTTCGATATCGACGTCTGAAGAATCGGATTCGGATGGGTATCTGGAGGATGTTCCCGAACCGGACGAGCAGAATGAAGCGATTAAGCGGATCTTAAGGGAGTTGGACAAGCAATACCCCACGGAGTAAGAGATACAGGGCTGGCAATCTTGAGGTTTGAGATATGGCAAAGTTTAACTTTGGTGACGATAGACACAGGTATGGGGATGACGAACAAAATCGCGATCTGTCCCGCGTTTCCCGGGATGAGACGAAAGGCTTGGGGAACGTCAAAGGGGAGTACGATGCAGAAGCACATACTGAAGAATGGTCAGAACGCACGGACGCGGCAAAGAATGTTCACATATCCGAAGACGTGAGTAAATCGGTTCGTCATGAAAACGCGGACATGGCGGGTCACGGTCAAGATGGCGAGGGGGAGTACACGTGGAAAAACGAAACGACGCAAGAGTTTTGGGAGAATCAGTTCGCGGAAACGGACGGCGAGATGAGGGATGGATGGAGGAGGGGAAAGAGCAATACAACACACTCGCCCGGGAGGATGGTCGTCAGCATATTGGCCGTGTGCATCATTGGCGCGATAGGGTATGGATTTCTGAACAACGCGGCAGACTCCGTGCATTTCGGGCGGGATGATCCCCCGCGGTCCGATAGCCATTCCGATTTTCCGGAATTTCTTGAGAAAGAACACAACCGGTGGAGCACCCCCGAGTTGCGGGAGCATCGGCGCAAATTTGAGGCAATGAAGAAGGAGATGGAAAAGTCCTTTGGAGGATCGTTCCCATCGGAAGCGGATTGGCGACAGTTGGAGCAGCGCAGTAGAGACTTGCGTGGACGACGGGAAACCGAGGCGTGGCGAAAGGAGATAGAGGAGTTTTTGAAAAGAAATGCCCAAACAGAGTCAGATCGGAAATGAACTCTGGACGATACGCGTAAAAAGTGGAAAGAATTGATCGGGTGACGGGTGAATAGTGTTCGGCACGCTATTTGAAGGGTTTGAGCATGGCAAAATTTAACTTCTCGGACGAAAGGGGATATGGACGGAACAGGGGTCGCGACGAAGCCGACGCCTTCGGCCATAAGGAGACTTTGCATGAGCAATCGGATCAGGGGCGGGAGCGGGATCGAGTTCCGGGGGTTGGATCGGACATGACGCAGGATGGTGGTTTGAAGGAGGAGTTGTTTCCCGAGGAGGTGTTTGATTCATCGAATAGCGAGAACCTTGGCGGAACTCCGACGACGAATATGGGAGTCGGGCTCGGCGGAGAGGGTGCGGGCCCGCCAACCGTTGAGGCCGGTGGTCGGGGGGATTATCTCGGGATCGGACACCTCGGGCACAAAATGGGGCACACGGGTGGGCGACACGAAGCCGGACTGGGTGTGCATAACCCCTTCGGGGAAGGTGGTAATGCAATACGCAGAATCGGGGCCAGAATGGCCGTTAGGTTTGGCGTGATTTTTCTCGTATTGATTGTGGGATTTCTATTTGCGCGGTCCGCTCTCGTATCCTGGACCGGCGAGCGCAAGGAACACTGGGGAAAGAGCGGCAAGAAGAAAGATAAGGCCGGGCGGGATAACGAATGGGACAATGGGTCGCGTCGTGATATCGATTGGGGCGGAGAGGGGCGAAAGCCGATCAAGTGGAAGTGAAGTGCGGTGCGAACGGCGTGTGTCGCCGCGACGATTCTAAAGTGATGTAGGGTAGCGTAGTGACGTTCATTCATCTGGGTGGGGTTGTTCGATCGTCGTTTGGGTTTGAGCCTGCAGTTGCCGTTCAGCCGTCGGATCACGAAAGGAAACAAGAATCCAGAGAAAAGCGATGACGGCAAGGACCGCCCCAATCGTAAACGTAAGCTGAAGTGTCTGCACCGCAAGGTATCCGCCCAGCACAGCCCCCACAACGCGGGCCGCTCCAAACGCAAGCATAGTGTAAAGGCCCTGCATCGAGTTGCGAAACGAGTCGTCAGCCTTAAGGTTAAGATACATGGGCGGAACAAGGTAGAGCCACAATACGATCGGTGCATGCAGAACTTGCGTGGCGATCAAAACAAACGGCGTAGGGGCCAGTCCAAGAAGTCCCATGCGGAGAATGAGGGCCACGCCGCCAATAAGCATCACGCCCCGCAGGGTAAAGCGCCTGACGAACCATCCGGAAGCAAAGACAAGCGGAAGTTCACACACAACACCGATGTTGACGATCAGACCCAGCCATTTTTTATCGACACCCTGTTCCTCCAGAAGGCGCGTATAGAAAGCATAAAACATGGCGATGGCGATAAAGGCGAAAATAAGCGACCCAATCACCGTCGAGACGGGTTTCCGTGCGATCGCTCTCCACGCCTTGGCCGAGGGAATCTTGACGCCGGGTCGCTGGTTATTGCGTTGGACCGTGGGCAGCGTCATGGCGGATATGCCGGCGATTCCCGCAAAGACCGCCGAGGTGATAATCGCGGCACGCGTGTGCCACCCGTAAAAGTTCATGCCGAGGTAAAGTACAAACGCAGGAAGCATGAAACCAATACTTCCCCAGAATCGAACGCGGTGGTAGGGGGGTGGGGCCTGCCCCGATTGCCCAAGTTGGCCAAGATGGGCAAAAGTAAGTCCGTCAAGAAGACTGAATATCGGCGTATACGCCAGTGAAAAGAGGATCGAAAGAAATAGAAGCGCGATGAAGGACGGGTTTTGAGATGACATAAATACTAAAGCAATGACGGAGCAAACGTAGCCAATGGTCATGAGCGAACGGTTAGACCAGTGCTTGTCCGCGAGGTGCGTGATAAGCGTGGGCATGATAAGCAGCGCAATCCCGTAAGCGCCCAGAACCCACCCCGTTTCAGCATCGCTCAGATCGAGGGAGTGCAGATAAACGGGCATGTAGGGAAGGTATGATCCAACAATCGCGTAGATAAGCACGTACTGGATCTTGAGTTGGGTAATACGCATAGGGATGGGATGATAGGCGGAGTAATGATGTTACGGTGAGCAAAGAAAAAACGCGCCCAGACAATGCGGCGCGTTTGGGTTTTCTCGCGGAAATGTTCCTCGGTTCATTGCGGCTTTTTGTCGGGCATGGGAGCAAGGGGTTTGACGCCTTTCTGTATCCGTGTG
Organism: Phycisphaeraceae bacterium; assembly: GCA_028284925.1. Taxonomy (GTDB): domain Bacteria; phylum Planctomycetota; class Phycisphaerae; order Phycisphaerales; family Zrk34; genus JANQQT01. Next base: position 13,747 of record JANQQT010000021.1, read on the forward strand.
TCCTTACCACTCGTAACCTTGACCGTGTAGGAGGCGGACCTGTCAAAGACCTTCGGCTGATAGACCTTGCCAAGAATCCGCAGCGTGTAAACGATCTTTCCCGTCTTCTCATTAATGATCTGCACAACAGGATCGTTGGCCTTCGCTCGGATGACCGGAAGAACTGCAGCCGACGCCTTGCCAAAGTTGTCATACTGATGAACAGTCCGAGGCCAGCCCGGATACTGTTTGGATTGAGGATCAGTCGGATCAACCATGCGCGGCCAGCAGTTCATCGTAATCCTGCGCGTCTTCTTATTGAACTCAATAACACCAAATCCCGGCATGCGATCATGAAGCGCAGCAGGCTCGCGGCCCGTCTTCATGGGATTGGTATGAGCAAAAACCGTAAGTTTGTTCCCAAAGCCGTCAAGATAATCACCCGTGTGTTCCTGCCCCCCCGGAATTGTCCTGCGAGGCTTCTGCCCTTTCGGAATCCACCATCGCGGCCAGAGATTGGCGATCGAAGGCACGCAGAACGCATAATTGGCATCCCGCCAGTCGTCAATCCCATACTGAACAATCGTCGCAAGGTGCTGGTCGCCGCAGATATGAAAGGCGAAACATCGCCGCATCGCATCAATCGCTTTGTTGCGACCTCTCTGTGGCCAGCCGCCGGCGTCAAAATCCGCATAATAAAATGTCTTACCCTTCGAGTGGTAAGTCGAGGCCATCGAGAAAATCGTCTGCGATACAAGGGATTTCATTTTGACACCCTGCCATTGCGTCGCCCACGTGTTAAGGAATCTGATCTGACCGTCACCCAGCAGCTTCTTGCCGGGAACGTCAAAATCCTGGGGGTTATAGTTGGGTTTGGCGATGTGATCGGGACGCGGGCCAAGTTTTTTCTTGACGATATCGAAATCGTAGCAGCCGGACTTGAACTTACGATCCTCAACAATGGCAAAGTCGATTTCACCCCACAAAAGTGATGTGTAATAAGAGGTGATTCCCTGTTTGAGCGGTTTTTTGCTCCACGGGTCGGGCAGGTGTGATGTCTGCTGCCGTTCGACCATTTTGACATACTCGGCCGGACGCGTGTAACCACCCTGCGTGTCAATTTTCACCTTCCCACCTCCACCGCCCCACAGGTTGCCCTGCCCCACATCATGGTCATCGGGAATGGTAACCGTCGGTCGGTTTCGGATAATGTCTTTGAACGTCTCGCCGAACTTAATCCAGTGGGCCGTATGTTGAAAGTGGTTATAGACTTGGTCGCCGGTAAAAAAGAGGATATCCGGGTTAATCTTGTTGACGTTGATAACGACATCCTTTTTGGATATCTTCCCCCCGCCCGGTCCGGGAGAGTTACCCGTAAATGCCGCCACAACAATGGTGCGTTTATGCCTCGGATCCTTCCGAATCATCCCGGTAAACGTCGAGCCAAGTGCATGCCGCACGCGATACGAATGGTCTTGACGTGTATCCCATTGGGGAACAGTAAACGTAGCGGACCAGCCGATCGGATGCACCGTCGTCTCGGCAATCTGCTTCCACGCGCCGTCCCGTTTCACATCAAGGAACAGCTTATGCGATTCATCCTTGGCCAGTGGGTAAAGCTGCGCCGTAAGCTTGAGCTTATTCTTATGCACGGTATAGAGCGCAAACGCAATGACCTTGTCACGCGGGACATCCGCAATCTTCGAGCGATCACCTACCGCAAGCAGTGCGGGATACGTCTTGCCCGATGCGAGCGAGGTCAGAACGAAAATTGAGGCAGAAGCGAATAGGAATAAGAGCGAACGATACGGGAACGAGCTGGACTTCATGGGGTTTTCTCCAATGATCGGAAAAGTTGGGATGGACAGGCCCTTACCAACATACGGTTCCTCCATCACGGTTGGGGGAGTTATGGTAGCAGGTAAAACAACGTGGTTTCGGAAAAATCCTCGCACAGGCCGGTCGGATTGCCCTGACACGCCAACCCGATCGAATCGGACCGGCAAGAAGAGTGGTGATGGTGATGATGACGGTTATAATCGCCTGTTACGCTCCCGTAGCTCAGTTGGATAGAGCAACGCTTTCCTAAAGCGTAGGTCGCAGGTTCGAATCCTGCCGGGAGTATTCGCTCTTTATGAAAGTTTCGAGGCGATGGATCGAAGCCGTAAGGGAGGAAAAATCTGGGCCTATTGAGTTAAGTGCCGATATCGTGAACATAGTCCGGTTCATTGATTGCTCAGGCGTCCAAAACACTTCCTTCTCAATTCAGAAGCGCTTGTAGCGAATTCCAGTTACCCACAGAATCACTCGCATTTCTTCAAGTACGAAAATCAATCTGAATTGATACACCCTATCCGTCACTCCACTCCCCCCCTCAAAAAAAGCGGCGCCGACTAGGTCAGCGCCGCCTATCACTCATTCCAATAGCCTCACCCCATCACGCTCCCGCCGGGACCGCCTGGGGTGTTGTCGACTTTGTCGATACCGGCTCCGTGTCCCAGGCAATCAGCCCGGGGATAAACGGCGTCGCCAGCTTCTCATGACCCGGAATCACGCGCACCGCAAATCCATGCTTGCCCGAGTTACTCGAAACGATTTCGCCCGTATACACATGCCTTCCATGGCCCACGCTTTCAGCATGTTTCATTTCAATGATCTGACCGTCCAGAATCCGACCTTGCGTATCAAGCACGCCATAGTAAATCTGCGTCGATACCAGGTCCGGGCTGAAGTCGCCCAGGTGTAACGTCGCCTTGATCTGTAGGCCCTTTCGCACACCAAGCGGCTTGGTAGTATTCGCATCCACCTCCTCAATCCGAACCTGATCCCAACCCTGACGCAGCACATGCACATAATCTGACACGTCTCGGGCCACGCTCAACTCCGATCCGCCAAGCTCCTTCCCGCGATGATGTGCCGGCAAATAAAACTTCTGCGTGTATTCCTGAACCATTCGGTTCGTGTTAAACACTGGTGAAAGCGTCCGCATGCACTTCTTCATCCATCGAATCCATTCCGATGGCAAATCCTGGTCATTCCGCTCATAGAACATCGGGACAATATGCTTCTCAAGCAGGTCGTACAACGCCTGGCTCTCCACCTGATCCTGATAGTCATAGTTCGCATACGTCTCACCCCGACCAATCGCCCAACCCACATCCGACTCAGCCACCTCGTCCCACCAACCGTCCATAATCGAACAGTTCAGCACACCGTTCAAGGCAGCCTTCATACCGCTCGTACCGCTCGCCTCCATGCCGCGACGCGGATTGTTCAACCACACATCCACACCCTGCACCAGATACCGCGCCACCGCGATATTGTAATTCTCCATAAACACAATGCGGTCCGAAGCGCCCGCATCACGCGCGAAATGCACGATCTGACGAATTAACTCCTTACCCTGCGTATCCGCCGGGTGCGCCTTGCCCGCAATCACAATCTGAACGGGCCTCTGAGAATTCGCCAGGATCTTCACCAGTCGCTCCGGATCACGGAACAACAGGTTCGCCCGCTTATATGTCGCAAAACGTCGCGCGAAACCGAACGTCAACGCATTTGGATCAAACAACTCGTTCGCTGCGTTGATCTCAGCGCTCGACGAGCCCCGACGCTTCAACTGTGTCTTCTGCGTATCCCTGATCCAGCGCACAAGCGTCTGACGACGCCGTTCATGAATGCGCCACAATTCCTCATCAGGAATATGCTCGATACCCTCCCAGACCGTCTGGTCCGAAGCGTCCGTGCGCCATCGCGATGACAAATACCGATCATAAAGCCAGATCAAATCCGGACTCAGCCAGCTCCTCGCATGAATCCCGTTCGTCACATGCCCGATCGGAATCTCTTCCGTCGGCACACCCGGCCAGATAGCCCCCCACATATCCCGACTCACCGACCCGTGCAACTTCGACACGCCATTGCATCCGTCCGATGCCCGCAACGCCAGCACCGCCATCGAGAAAAACTCGTTCCGGTTAAACACATTCTCACGACCCAGCGCAAGCAACCCTTCCATGTCCAACCCAAGGCTCTCATGATAACCCTTGAAATACCGTTCAATCATCTCCGGCGGGAAGCGATCAATACCCGCGGGCACGGGTGTATGCGTCGTAAACACATGGCTCGCCGCCGCAGCCGTCCTCGCTTCTTCAAAACTGATCCCATGTTCCGCAATCAGATTGCGAATATGCTCCAACGCCAGAAACGCCGCATGACCTTCATTCAAATGCAGTACCGTCGGCTCAACACCCTTCGCCTTCAATGCACGCATACCCCCAATACCCAGCACGATCTCCTGCTTGATACGCATCTCCATATCACCGCCGTACAACTGCGATGTAATTCCGCGATCTTCAGGATTGTTCTCCGGCAAATTCGTGTCAAGAAGGAACAGCCTTACCCGTCCGACCTTCGCTTCCCATACCCCAATGTGCAACTTCCGACCCGGTAGATCCACATCCACCACCAACTGATTGTCCGACTCATCATGCAACGGGCGAATCGGAATATTCGTAAAGTCCAGCTCAGGATAAAACTCCTGCTGCCAACCATCCGCGTTCAAATACTGCTGGAAATAACCATTGCGATAAAGCAGTCCAACGCCGACCAGAGGAATACCCAGTTCAGAAGCACTCTTCAAGTGGTCTCCCGCCAGAATACCCAAACCACCGGAATAAACCTGAAGACACTCCGCCAGCCCGAACTCAGCACAGAAGTACGCAATACAAGCGTCCTCTGCTTCCGGATTCGCCTTATGGAACCAGCCGGTCTCATTCAGATGCGTTTGAAGATTCTCATAAATACGACGCATCGATGACAAAAAGCTCTCATCGTGCACCAACTCCTCCAGCCGCGCCTGCGGGCATGATCCCAAAACCTTCACCGGGTTATGCCCCGACTCTTCCCACAACTCCGGACTGATGCGCCGGAACAGGTCAATAGCATCAGGATGCCATGACCACCATAAATTCCGCGCCACCTCCAGCAAAGGCTCTAGCGGCTCGGGAAGGGATGGTACAACTTTAAACGATCGGATACGTGCCTGGTTCGGAGAAAGCATATGAGGCTGCTCCCAAAAAAATCTGCGACTTAACGCGTCTAATTGTCAATCAATCCAGTCTCGGCCAAGCACGAACCAAATCGCCGTACCGCAGCCTGCAAACGATAATACTGCTTTTTATTCGACCATTCTCACCCCTCACCTTTGTCACTACCCCTTTTTCCCCCAATTTTCACACCAGTCCACCCCTTCACCACTTCCTGACCGAAAATCCACACAATTTGTGTGTTATAGGGCCTTCCAATTCCCGTTCCGAATAACATTTTTCCCTCACAAACGCTCACCCATCCACCTTTCATCACCCCTCAATCACACACGCCCCATCCTCACCATTCAACACCTTAATCAAATTCTCCGCCGCCACCCGACCCATCTCACTCCTCGTAAAAATCGTCGCCGACCCCAGATGCGGCAGCAGCAACGCATTCTCACAATCCACCAATCCCTCCGCCAGCTTCGGCTCCTCCTCATAAACATCCAACCCCGCCCCTGCAATACCACCCGCCTGCAACACCTCCACCAACGCCTTCTCATCAATCACAGGCCCCCGCGCCGTATTAATCAGATAAGCACTCTCCTTCATCCACCCCAACTCCTCCCGCCCGATCAAATGCGTCGTCTCCTCATTCAAAGGCACGTGTACAGACACAAAATCCCCTCCCTCCAGCGCCTCCCTCAACCCCACCTTCTCCGCCCCAAAATCCCGCTCCCAATCCTCCTTCACACTTCGCGATACATACATCACCTTCATATTCCAACCCATCGCCCGCCGCGCCACCGCATACCCAATCCTCCCCGCCCCAATCACCGCCAGCGTCTTCCCCACAAGATCACCCCCCAACAACATCGTCGGCGACCACACCCCAAAACGACCCTCCCTCACCATCCGTTCCCCCTCATAAACCCGCCTCGCCACACCCATCAACAACGTCCACGCAATATCCGCCGTCGCCTCCGTCAAAACGCCCGGCGTATTGCAACACACCACCCCGCGCTTCTTCGCTTCCGCCACATCAAAATTGTTATACCCCACCGCATAATTACTCACACACTTCAACCCCTCACCCGCCGCGTCCAAAAACTCCGCATCCACCCGATCCGCCATCTGCGTCAACACACCATCAAACCCCCGAATCCTCTCCAGCAACTCCCCTCGCTCCAAAACCCGATCCTCCCCATTCACCTCAACCTCATGCACCGACTCCTCCAACAACCCGATCCCCACCCCCGGAATCGGCCGCGTCACAAATATCCTACCCATATCAAACAAATCCCTTTACAAAGTGAACACTCTCACATCTAAACATAAACCCCGCCCCTCCATCGTAACCAACCACACTCCAAATTCACCTGACGATTCAACACTCATCAATCTCTCCTCCAAATCTCCCCAAAAATCGTTCTCCCATTCCCGGCCTTTTAAATCTGACTTTCAATCTCGATACGACAACCTTGTTAGCCTCACGTGTCCCCACGTGGGGCCCGCTGCGGAAATCAGAGAATTCGCGCCTAACAACGTGTCCGCAATCAATAGGCCTCCCACAGATACGAAGCGCCCTTCCTGCTCCGCTCCTTCTATCACACCACCCTTTTCCTTCCGCGCCCTCTCCTCACCCAACCGTCAGTTTTCCGAATTAGGTTGATAGCCCTGCCGCCCCACGCCTATAAAACCAACCAAACCAAATCTTCGCGGGGCCTGTTCATCCGGGATAACCATGTCCTCTCGCAAGAGAGCGAGGACATGGTTATCCCGGATGAACAGGCCCACTTCCCCCAGAAAAACGATTTCCGCAGCCCACTCATTCCAACCCCCCAATTCGCCGATCTTTCTGCTAAGCTATACCTTGGAGCGATAAAAAATGAAAACCGAAACCATCACCGTCAACAAAACCGAAGAAAACCCCGATGGCCTCAAGCTCGACGTCGTCATACCCACCACACCCATGGAGGAAAACCTCCTCATCTTCTTCCTCAAATCACACCTCAAACAAGCCAAGGCCGCCGACCAGGTCCCCTACGAACTCCCCGAAAACTTCATGCTCAAATACCAGAAGGAAGGCACATTCCTCGTCTCCAATTTCCCCAGCGAAGACATGTCCGGCACCCAATACTACCAAAACCCCACACCCATCGCCCTCGTCGGCATCCGCACAGACGGCGCCCGCTTCGAACTCATCCAGGCCGAACTCAAACCCCAACAACTCCAAAACATGCGACACGAACAACTCAAGGAAAAGACCGAAGCCAACAAAGAGACCAACGAAGAATCTACCGAAGAAACCGCCGACACCAAATCCGAATAACACCACCTACCCTAATTCAAAATCCACCCCCAACGCGCCCCCAGAGGTGCGTTATTTTTTCCCAAGTCAGC
>JANQQT010000044.1 GCA_028284925.1 Phycisphaeraceae bacterium
ATTGTGAATTGGGGGACGTCATGAAAAATGATAAAGGATTGGCCGGGAGGGGGGAGGGAGTGTTGTGGGGGTCATTTGACGCGTCCGGCATCGCCGTTGATGGCGTACCATGCGAACCAGAATGAGCGGATGCGTGGCGCGTCGGATGGTATTTTGGTTTTTTCGTTGAGAGGTGAGGTGGCCCATTTCCAGCCATCTTTGGTTCCCCACGCGATAATTGGCTGGAAGAGTTCGAGTACGTTGTCGCCTTCCGAGGGAGGTTTGGTGTAGGGGAAGTGAGGTATGGGTTTGCCTTCTTCGTAGAACTGATGGGTGAGTGGAGAACGCTTGTAACGCTTCTTCTGATTTGGGTCGGGGGTCATGGCGGAGGTATCGGGGTGCATTTTGACCCAATCCCCCCAGGAGCCGAAGAATGCTGGGAGTACCTTCAGTTTTTTTCCGGCCAATGGTCCGGCGATGCACTCGCGTTTGAGTTGTGACCAGAGACTCTCTCCGGTGGATTTTGTCTTGTCTTTACGGATTTCCTCAGGAATCTCCCGTTTGTCGTACATGACGAGGTTGTGGTTTAAGACGATGCCGCTGAATGCGAAAGAGAGTGTTTCTTCGCCAACGCGACGGTCAAAGACGGCGGCAGAGTTGGTGAGGTTGGAGAATGTGACGACGATCGGTGTGTCGGCGAGGGTATCGTTTATGATTTCGTGCCATCGGAGGTATCGGAGTGGGTAGGCCCGAGCTTGGCCGTTGATGACGACGCCGACGATCTGGTCGGATGAGGTGGCGTAGATTGAGAATTTTTTTGCGTTTAGTTTCTCGATTTGGTTGGAATCGAGAGGGGCCTCGGCGGAGAGGATGGCGGGCATGCCATCGCGTGGGAGGCGTGCCGGGGTGAGTACTTCCTTATCGACGGAGAGGTTGGTGAGGTCGAAACGGTATGAGTCCAGGGTTCGACCGTCGCCGATCTGGTTTTGCGCGACGGACCATGCGTGGAAGCTCTGCCAAAGGATGACGCCGAGGAAGACGACACAGAGGAACATGATGACGGACATCAGGCTGCTGCGACGTTGCCGGACTTCTTCGGGTTGTAGGTCGGGTGTATTCACTTGTTATGGAGTGGGGTTGGAGTTTGGCCGGGCTGAATGACGACGGCGGGTCGTGTTTCGATGCGGTGGAGGTTGGGGGCATCATTGATGCCTATGCGGGCGGCGCCCCGGTCTGCGAGCAGGATGAACAGGAGGGCGGGCAGGTAGACCAGGGATGTGAGGAAGACTTTTCGAGCATGTGCCTCATCGCGGTTGTTTCGCATGATGACAACGTGTCGACCGAACCAGAGGCCGAGGATGGCTGATCCTGCGACCATGACCCATCCTGATTCGCCGACCATTTGCATGATGATGCCGACGGGGAGTAGTGCGAAGGTCCAGAAGAGCATGGCCTTGGTTGTGATGTGACCTGATTCATCGACGATGGGAAGCATTCGGTATCCGCCGAGCCTGTAATCCTCTTTGTAGAGCCACGCGAGTGCGAGGAAGTGGGGGATTTGCCAGACGAAGAGGATGATGCCGAGTACCCATGCTCCGGGGGCGAGTTGTCCTGTGGCGGCGGTCCAGCCCATCATGGGGGGGATGGCGCCGACGACTGCGCCGGCCACGGTGTTGAGTGTGCTTCGTGTCTTGAGAGGGGTGTAGAGGCATAGGTAGAGCAGGATGGTGAGGAGGCCCAGTGCGGCGGTGAAAAGGTTGGTTGTGGCGGCGAGGAGGGTGATGCCGAAGCCGCCGACGAGTACGGCGAATGCAGCGGCGTGAGGTTGGCTGATACGCCCAGCGGGGAGTGGGCGGTTTTTGGTGCGGGGCATTCGTGCATCGCGGTCGATTTCGATGATTTGATTGAAGACGTTGGCGCAACATGCGGCGAGAGATGTTCCGATGACGGTATAGAGTAGTTTTGTCCAGTCGATGCCGAATTTAGACGCCATGATGAAGCCGACGGCGGTGGTTAAGACGACCATTGCACTAAGGCGGATCTTGGCCATCTGGGCGTATGAAGTGAGAACGCCTTTCAGGGAGAAGGAGTGGGGAGCGACCGCAGCGGTCAGATCAGAGGCGGTGACGTGACGACTCATGAGTGTCCCATAGTAGGGTGTGGTGATTGAAGCGGCAAGAAATGGTCGGGGAGGCGGAGAAAAAAGGGAGCGAAATGTGATGTCGGTGCGGCCTAGAATAAACGCTCCGGTGTGTGTGGAGAATAACAGGACGGCGAAATGGAACTCACGGTACAACCATTGCGTAAGGCGGCGGGGGGAGGGGACCTGTTGGCGATTGCTTTTGGGGCGGTTGTGGGTATCTGGACGGTTTATTATGTTGGTTTGATGCCGTTGCTGGGGGCGCCGATTGAGGTTTTGGCGGTGGGATTTGGCGTGTGTATGTTGGGAAGCGGGGTTTGGCTTGGGCGGTCGACGGAACGTGGTGTCGTTGGTGGTGTGGCGCTGGGGGTGATGATCGCATCGATTAATTTGATTTTTATAGGGATGCTTGCGGCGAAGGAGAAATCGCCACATGCGACGTTTTCGGATCTGGATTGGGTGGGCGGATCGTATCTGGTGACGATCGTATTGACGGTGTTGGGGGTCGTGATCGGGAAGAAGGTGGGGCGGCGAGAGGGTCGGATTGAGATTGACTGGACGGGTCGGCTGGCGTGGATTGTGGTGGCGGCGACGGGGTTGCTGCTGGTGGCGGGTGGGTTGGTAACGGGGTTTGAGGCGGGGTTGGCGGTGCCGGATTGGCCCAATTCGTTTGGAGCGAACATGTTCTGGTATCCGCTGGAGCGGATGACGGGGCCTGTTTATTACGAACATGCCCATCGGTTGACGGGGGCACTGGTAGGGCTTGCGACGCTGGCGCTGGCGGTGCATATCTGGATGGTGGATGATCGGAAGTGGATGAAGTGGTATGTGGTTCTGGTGTTTATTGCGGTGGTGGTGCAGGGTTATATGGGCGGGAGTCGCGTTTTTACGGCGCATACGGGGGATGGGGTGGGTGTGGCGCAGGCGGAGCATGAGACGACGACGAGTGCGGTGTTGCGGGTGGTGCATGGGGTGTTTGCGCAGGTGTTTCTGGGGATGTTGATTGTGGTGGCGGTGGCGTGTTCGAGGTTGTGGCGGAGGACGAAAGAGCGGATGGGGTATGAATCGGCGTCGACGGATCGGGGTTTGAGTGTGGCGTTGGTGGTGGCGCTGTTTTTTCAGTTGTTGATGGGGGCTTTGGTGAGGCATTTGCGGCATGAGCCGATGTTGCACATGGTGTTTGCTGCGGTGATCGTGTTACTGGTTTTGGGCGTTGGGATGCGTGCGTGGGGGATCTATGGAGACCGGGAGCCGGTGTTGAAGCGGTTGGGTGTGATGCTGCTTGTAGCGGTAGGTTTGCAGGTGTTCCTAGGTGTAGGTTCGCTTATTGTGGTGGGTATGAATCCGGGGATGGCGCCGAATGAACCGACGAAGGTGGATGTGCTGATTACGGGTATGCATCATGCGGTTGGGGCATTGTTGCTGGCGTTGGCGACGATGGTGATGTTGTATAACCATCGGCTTCTGGAGCAGGATGATGCGGCGGAGGAGGTGGTGGGGTCGACGAGTGGTGCGGGATGAGATGACTCATTGTTCTTGTATTAAAGGATGAAACGGCATGTCGGACAATCGCGTTGAGTTGTCATTGAGTGAGTTGGGGGAGGGTGAGTTGACACAGGTGACGGTGGGTGGTGAGCCTGTTTGTGTGGCACGTACTGGCGGGAAGGTTTATGCGGTGGCGGACCAATGTTCACATGTTCAGATCCCATTATCGGATGGTTCGCTGGAGGGGCGTCAGGTGGTGTGTCCGTGGCACGGCGCGATGTTTGATTTGGAGACGGGTCGTCCGACGTGTGGTCCGGCGACGGAGCCTGTGAAATGTTATGCGGCGCGTGTGGAGGGTGATGTGATTGTGGTTGAGGATTGAGGGGGATTTGTGTCAAGTTGAGTTGGGTGTATTTTTTTAGAATGGGTGATGCGCGGCCCGATAATTTTAAAGAGCCGGATTCAAGGAAATTCTTCGAACCGGTTTGAGAGAAAACGCGTAATTTTTTTGGTGAGTTGCGTATCCATTTCGATGCGTGGTTGCACTTTTGAATTGGTGGGACATTTTTGTCATATTGAGTTCGGAGTTGTCATGGAAGACATCAGGGCGTTGGTATTGGCTGCCCGCGGCGGAGCGCTGGATGCGTGCAGGACGCTGGTGGATCGATTTGCGGAGATGGCATTTGGAGCGGCGATGGGTCGTCTGGGTGATATTCACCTTGCACAGGATGCGGCGCAGGAGGCCTTTCTGGAGGCGTTTAAGGGACTTGACAAGTTGCAGGACCCCGCGGCGTTTGCGGGTTGGTTTCGTGTGATTGTGTTTCGTCAGGCGGCACGGATTGGGCGGCGGAAGAAGGCAATTACGAGCGGATTGGACGCTGCAGCGATGTTGGCGGACAAGCGTCCGGGGCCATTGGAGATGGCGCAGCGGAACGAGATTGCCGTGCAACTCCAGCGCGCGATGGCGGTGTTGCCGGAGGCGCATCGGGTGGTGGTGAGGCTTTTTTATCTGCAGGGAGAGGCGACGGCTGCGATTGCGGAGAAGCTGGAGGTTCCGGTGTCGACGGTCAAGAAGCGGTTGCATGATGCTCGAGCGAAATTAAGGCGAGGATTGGGGTCGAAGTATGCGATGAGTGGGGCGGTGGAGAAGAAGGGGGCTGTCAGTGAGGGTGGTGGGCGGTCGGCGAGGTGTGTTAGGGCGGTTGTCAAGCGTGTCCAGGTGGAAACGAAGAAGGAGGAAAAGGCCATGGCGGTGATGCAGAGTGTTCGGAAGGAACGTAAGCGTCGGTTGGCGCCGAGTCGGCCTCGGCCCATTGAGGTAGGGGAGCTGGATGGATTATGGAAGCGATATAAGGAGACGGAGGACAAGGGGATTCGGAACCGATTGCTGGAGCATTATCACAGTCTGGTGAAGTATCATGCGACGCGTATGGCGGCGCGGCTGCCGAATGAGGTGGATGTGGAGGATCTGGTTAGTGCGGGGACGTTTGGTTTGATGGACGCGATCGGGTCGTTTGACCCGGAAAGGGGGATTAAGTTTGAGACTTTTTGTGCGCAACGTATTCGGGGTGCGATCATTGATGAGTTGCGTGCGTTGGACTGGGTTCCGCGACTGGTTCGGCGGCGTTCGAGCGAGGTGTCGGCGGTTCGTAATTCTTTGAATATGGAGTTGGGTCGATTGCCGAGTGAGGAGGAGATTGCGGGTCGGTTGAATGTGGATGCGGAGGAGTTTCGGAGGATGCATCGAGACGCTGCGACGGTTTCGATGGTGAGTTTGTCGCGTAAGTGGAATGCCTCGGATTCATCGCGTGATACGGCGGAGGTGGATTTGATTCGCGATCCGGCGCAGGTGAATCCGCTGTCGGCCCTGGAGCGGTTGAATGTGCGATCGGTCTTGCTGCACGGGATGTCGCGCTCGGAGCGATTGATCGTGATGTTGTATTATTTTGAGAATTTGACGATGCGAGAGATTGGGGCGGCGCTGGATTTGAGTGAATCGCGTGTGAGCCAGATGCATAAGTCGATTATGGATCGGTTGAAGGCGCAGGTGATGGCGCATGCGGATGAGTTTGAATTTCCGATTGCGGGGTGATGGATTTATTGAGTGAAAGTTTAGTGTGTTGCGTAGCGTCGTCGGCCTGATGAGGGTCGGCGACTTTTTTTGGGGGGAGGGTGGAGCGGGGCTACGAATAAGTGAGCAAATTCTGTGCCGTTTGGATTGCAATTATTGTTTTTTGGCGTTTGTGGGATAATTATGTGGAAAGGAATGGTCGAAATAAGGTTATATGAGGATGTGTTTTTCCTCTGTTGAAGGATTGCGTAGCTGAATGAGGATAGATGCCGGCACATATATGCGTGCGGAACAGTCGATGAAGCTGTCGCCGCGCATGATTCAGAGCATGGAGATTCTTCAGTTGCCGACGCTTGCTTTGGAAGAGCGTATTGATCAGGAGCTGGAGCAGAATCCTGTGCTGGAGCTGGAGGAAAAACGGCTTAGGGAGGGAGAGTTGAAGGCTGGGGATGATGTGGAGCAGCCGCTGGTGGTGGCGGACACGGTGACGGAGGATGCTTCGCGGGATTTTGAGCGGGCGGCGGATATGGCTGAGCAGTATGGGGAGTCGTGGGCTCAAAATACGACGGAGTCCGCGGATTATCACCCGACGCGGACGAACGGGAGTGGGGATCGTGACGGGAAGATGGACGCGATGGCGAACACGGCGTCGCGCGGTCCCGGACTGATTGAGCAGTTGCTTGATCAGTGGCGGTTTATTGATTGTGATGAGGCGGTGCATCGGGCGGGTGAGTTGTTGCTCTCGTTTATTGGAGATGATGGGTATTTGCGTACGGAATTTGAGCAGGTCTTGAGTCAGGCTCCCCCGGAAATTGGATTACCGGAGTTGGAGAGCGCTTTGGAACTTATTCAGACGCGGCTGGATCCTGTTGGGATCGGAGCGCGGGATTTGCGCGAGTGTCTCTTGCTTCAGATTGACGGGTTGATTGAGGCGAAGGGGCGGGAGGAGGCGTTGGTGAATGCGCGGCGGCTGGTGAAGGATCATTTGAAGGATATCGAGATGAACCGACTGCCGCGGATTGCGCAGCGGACGGGTCTGGACATTGAGCAGGTGAAGGATGCGTTGGGTGCGTTGAGGCGTTTGGATCCGCGGCCCGGGACGCAGTTGGCGCCGGCTCGGATTGAGGCGATCACGCCGGATGTGATTATTGAGTATGACCCGGTGCATGATCGTTATGTTGCGGGGGCGTGTCGGGGTCGGGGGAGCGGGCTGCGGATTAATCCCAGTTATGAGAAGCTGGCTCGGGATAAGGAGCAGGATGCGACGACGCGAAAGTATTTGAATAACAATGTTTCCAATGCGCGGTGGTTGATTGATGCGATCTCGCAGCGGAACACTACGTTGTTGCGTGTGGTGAATATTGTGCTGGAGGCACAGCGTGAGTTTTTTGATTATGGGCCTCAGCATTTGAAGCCATTGCCGATGGTGCAGGTGGCGGAGCAGTTGGGGATTCATGTGGGTACGGTGAGTCGAGCGGTTTCGGAGAAGTACATTCAGACACCTCGGGGGATCTTTCCGTTACGGCAGTTTTTTTCGGGGGGGACGGAGTCGTCGGATGGTCAGGAGATGAGCTGGGCGGCGGTGCAGGCGAAGTTGAAGGCGATCATTGATGGTGAGGATCCGAAGAAGCCGTTTTCGGATGATGCGTTGGTGGCGCAGTTGAGGGAGCAGGGGATTGAGATTGCGCGGAGGACGGTGGCGAAGTATCGTCAGCAGATGGATATTCCACCAGCGCGGAAACGGAAGCAGTTTTAGGGGGCGGGTGAGGGAGAAGTGGGGCTTTTATAATGCAGAGCGTCGTCGTGTAAGTGCGAAGAGGGAGAGGGTGAGCAGGGATAGTGTGGCTGGTTCGGGTATGCCTACTTCGAGATGTTTGTCTTTGGAGATGAGGAATGAACCGTGAGGGGGGACGGTGAAGTCCCATTGGAATGCCCAGGTGTGGTCGGCTGGTGTATTGAGTGACGTTGAGCCGTCGAGATTGTCAAGGACATTGTCTTCGAGTTTGTCGGAAGTGCTGCCGTAGGGTACGGCTTCGCTGAGGGTGGGCATTGGCGTGACGACGGTTTCGGAGACGACTATTCCGGTCAGCGAGACCTGGGTTGCGGTATTTCCGCCGGTAATGTTGATTGACCGGTCGTCGAGGTCTCTGGATCCAGTGGCGGTGAGGTCGAAGTCGGAGTATTGGAAGAAAGACATTCGTAGTGGTTCATCGGACTTGTTGTCGATCGAGATGACTTCGACGATATCTGAGGCTCCGGAGCCGGGGAGGCCACCGGCGAGGACATAGTCGATGGTGATGAAGAATGTTTCGGGCGTTCCGTATCGCATGAGGATGCGTTCGTTGCCAGGTTGGAAGTCACCGTTTGATTCGACGACGCCCATAAGCGGGAGTTGATGTACGGGCTTTTCGGGGTTATCGCCGACGCGATAGTAGAAGGTCTGGACGCCGAGGTAGTCGACGCCGTCGACTTCCCAGGTCATCATGCGGGCGTATTCGGGGTCGACGATTGCGGAGGCGTTTCGGTCGTTTAGCACGACCTGGGCGGCGTGTATTGAGGGGGTTATGAAACATAAGACGATGGTGCATGTCATGAGATGGCCGAAGCGAACGGGTCGCGTGGTGGTAATCATCTGTAGATCCTCGCCTGTTGTGGGTTTGATCCTCTTTATTCATCGCCTTTTCATGAGGCGTCCCTGTTGATCAACAATTCTCGCACGTCTTTTTAATGCATTTGGGAACTGATCTATGAAATGATGTAACTTCAATTGGAGGGATTGTCAAGCGGGGATAGAATTGTGTATTAGATTGTGGGCGCAAAAAAGAACGACCCTGAACGTGAGTTCAGGGTCGTAATCGTTGGGTGAGGGCGAACAGAGGTTAGCTGTTCATCATGCAGTGCGTCGTCGCGTGATTGCGAGGAGCGAGAGGCCAAGCAGGCCAAGTGTGGCCGGTTCGGGGATGATACCACCACCGATATGCTTGTCCTTTGAGATGAGGAACGAGCCACCCGGAGAGAGGGTTATGTCCCATTGAAAGGTCCAGGTGTAGTCACCCGGGCCGTTGAGCGAGGTGGAGCCGTCGAGGTTGTCAGCGTTTCCATCATTGAGTTTGGCGAACGTGTTGGGCGACAGTGCGACTTCGCTGAGTGTTGGCATGGGTGTCACGACGGTTTCGGACACGGTCAAGCCGCTTGTTGAGACCTGCCGGGCGGTATTGCCGCCTGTGACATTGATTGAGCCATCGATAACGTTATTTGCGACGTCAAAGTCAGAATACTGGAAAAAGGACATTCGCAGTGTTTCATTGCTGTTGTTGTCAATGGAGATGACTTCCGCGAGGTCGGAGGCACCTGAGCCGGGTAGACCGCCGGCGAGGAGGTAGTCGACAGTGATGTAGAAAGTGTCCGCCGTACCGTAACGCATCAGGACGCGTTCATTGCCGGGATGGAAGTCGCCGTTAGAGGCAATGACGCCCGCGAGCGGAAGATTGTGTATTTCCTGTTCCGGGTTGTTGCCGGTTCGATAGTAGAACCACTGTTGTGCGAGATGGTTCACGCCATCGACTTCCCAGGCAATCATGCCTGCGGGGTCATTCGCCGCGGGTTGGGGATCAACGGTTACCGTCGCATTGCGGTCGGTAAGCACGATCGGCGCCGCGTTTGCAGAGTTGACGATCAGGCAACCTACTATTGCCAAGGCAATGAGATGGCTGCAATGAAATAACCTTCTGGAAGTAATCATCTATTTATCCTCACCTTCAAAATCTTTCTCGATTTTGTGGAATGATCCTCTTATCTTCGCCTTCGTGCGAAGGCGTCCCTAGTTGATCAAAATTCTCTCCAAGCGCCGTTTAGAGGGCACTTCCAATACTAATACTCCCATAGAGTAACAGTAAGTATGTGAACCCGTCAAGGACTGTTTCGCGATTTTTGAAGATTTTTTTTTGCATTTGGGAAAATAGGAGGTTTTGGCTGTGAAAAGGGGGATTGATGATTAGTTTTTGATAAAACGGGGTGGCGATTTGACGCGGGAAGTGGAAAAGGTGTGTTGATTGGGGTTGGCCTTGATCGAGGGGGAGGGTTTGACGTATAGTATGTGCGGTCGATATCCACGGTCATGATCGTGTAAGCGAAAAAGCAAAACGCGACGATCGGGCGACCAACTTAACCGGCACGTACTGTCGAATCATCGCGACGTGAACCGTTAAATTTCCTGGAAGAGGAAAGTCCTTTTTCGGGAACAATAGATTGAACAAGACTAACTGGTATCTTCGTAAATCCCATGAAAAGCGAATTTTTGGTCCATATCACGCCCGCAATGGCGGGAAACGCCGTGAAAGTTGTTTTTCGCGCCCTTGGTACGAGGGACACGGCGCCGTGAGCGAGTTGATGCCTGTTTGAATCGTTCAAGCTAGAGATGAGTTCATGTGTGAACCGACTCCTTGATGGAGACGGGTAGCATTTGATTCGCCCCGTGCCCTTGCAATCCGACGAGGTATTTGTGGAATTGGCTTCGAGGAGCCGCCACAGGTCTGCACGTTGGGTAGAGAAATGAGGCGTATCTTGGCTCCCTTCCTATTTCATACCGGTCTCCTGGCGGAGGGTGACCCTACTTTGGCCATTATTCTGGCGGTTGTGGGGCTGGCGGTGGGCGGCGTAGGGACTTTTGTCTTTATCAAGACGTCGAGCGGCAAGACGCTTTCGGCCGCGCGGACTGAGGCGGAGAAGATCGTTGATGAAGCGAGGAAAGACGGGGATACGCTCAAAAAGCAGATCGAGCTGGATTTTCGAGATGAGATGGCTTCGAAGCGGGAAGAGATTGAAAAGGAACTGAATGCAGAGCGGAATGAGCTTCGTGACGCCGAGCGGCGGGTGGCCAAGCGTGAAGACAATCTGGACCGGAAGAACGATCTGATTTTGCAGAAAGAGAAGCAGATTGATCGGAGTCGATCCAATGTGGAGAAGCGTGAGAAGGAGGTGGCCGAGAAGGAGACAAAGCTTGATGATGCGCTGGAGGAGCAGCGTCAGACTTTGTTGAAGTTGACCAATATGACTCAGGAGGAAGCCAAGAAGCTCCTGCTGGAGCAGATTGAGTCAGAATGCAGGCATGAAGCCGGGCGGATCGTGCAGCGTGAGATGGCTAAGGCGGAGGAGGAGGCGAAGGACCAGTCGTTAAAGATCACTTTGCAGGCGATTCAGCGTTATGCGGCGGATCATACCTCTTCGACGACAGTATCAGTCATTGCGATTCCTTCAGATGATATGAAGGGGCGTGTCATCGGGCGTGAGGGTCGTAATATTCGCGCATTTGAGAAGGCGACGGGTGTGGATGTGATTGTAGACGATACGCCTGGCGTGGTAGTGGTTTCCTGTTTTGATCCGGTCCGCAGGGCTGTCGCGGCCGAGTCGTTGCAAAACTTAATTGATGATGGCCGGATCCATCCATCGCGTATTGAGGAGATGGTGGAGAAGGTCCAGGCGGAGATCAATGAGCGGATCGTGAAGTTTGGCAAGGAAGGGTGTATTGAGGCGAATGTGCAGGGGTTACATCCGAAGTTGTCGGAGTTGATGGGGAGGCTTTATTACCGTACGAGTTATGGTCAGAACATTCTGCGTCACTCGATGGAGACGGCGTATTTGTGCCAGGTGATAGCGGAGGAACTCGGGCTGGATGGTAATATTGCCCGCCGATGCGGGTTTTTACATGATATCGGCAAGGCATTGGATCATGAGGTTGAGGGTGGTCACCCGGCGATCGGGATGGAGTATGCGAAGAAATTTGGTGAGAAAGAAGAGGTTTTGAATGCGATTGGGGGTCACCACGGTGATATTGAGTCTACGACGCCTTATACGCCGATCGTGATGGCGGCGGATGCGATCAGTGGCGCACGGCCCGGCGCGCGTCGGGAATCGCTGGATCGGTATGTGAAGCGATTGGAGCAGTTGGAGACCATTGCGACGAACTTTGAGGGTGTAAGGGAGGCTTACGCGATTCAGGCGGGGCGTGAGGTTCGGGTGATCGTAGATTCGAGGCAGGTTGATGACGCGGTATCCGCGAAAATGGCGCGCGATATCGCGAATCGAGTTGAAGAGGAAATGACGTATCCGGGCGAGGTTCGCGTGACGGTGTTACGTGAAATGCGGGCGGTGGAATACGCCCGTTAAGCCGGAAATGGGGTATTGGGTTCAAAATTGGGGGGCAAAACGGGGGATTTGAGTGAGGATAGTGTTTGACAGTTAGGCCGGTTGCGGTTACCCTTTTCACGCTGGTCTGTTCCATTTGGGGATATGGCTACGCGTTCAGGTCTGCGTCGAGCAATTCGTTGCAGGCAATTCAAGGCGAAATGACAACCGCGCGTGTGAGCAGGGGTGGACTTCAGATTCACCCGCATCAAGAGAGGGTTTTTATGACACGTACACGCATGACGATTACCGCTGTGGCTGCATTATTGGTTTCAGCGGCTCCATTGTTTGCCCAGGCGGATAACACCTCGAGTCCTTTGGTGAAGCCATCAAGGTTGAATCTGCCGGCGGATCAGAAGCAGGCGCTGACCCAGTGGGAAGACTACATTCACGGGCTCCATATTGCCCAGGATGAATTAGCGCTCGCCAATGGGGCGGCGGTGAACGCGTTGACGTTGTCGCCGGACGTTCTGTTGCGGTTGCTCGAAGAGATTTCGATCTACAAGGATTTTGAGCGGACGCTGCGTCGAGCATCTCGTCGTCAGGGTGATGTCGGGAAGATGGCGGTCGCGACGATTGAGATGATTCGCAAGGCGCGCTTTGCATTGGCGAAGGACGGCAAGCGAATTCGTGAATCCATTGAAAAGCTGGATGATGGGTTGCGGGCGCGGATGAACGCCCAGGAACGTCTGGCACGTGCCGGTGAGTATGCCGCCCCGGAGTTGTTGAAGGTTCTGGAAAGTTCGGAGAAGGTTGATGCAGACCTTCGCCCTTACGTGATTCGCACGATTGAAAAGCTGGGACGTCCGTTGGTTGTTCCGCTGTGTGAGGCGCTGCCTGATACGGCCCCGGTTGTGCGTCAGCAGATTGCCTCGATGTTGGGGACGATCGGGTATCCGGTGGCGTTGCCTTACCTGAAGCGTGAAATCGAACGCAAGGATAACGACGCGGCGACCGTGAAGGTGACGATGCGTGCGTATACGTCCATCGTTGAGAAGGCGGGGCTTTCGGTTGACACGGCGGCGTCACACTTGTTCCTGCGTCTGGCGGAGGCTTATTACCAGGGTCAGGAAAGTCTGGTGCTTGAGCCGGGCAAGTCAACGAACCTGTTGTGGTCGTATAACAAGAGCGGTGGCTTGAGCTTTATGGAGATTCCCACGCGCATCTATGGTGATGTCCAGTCGATGCGTGCTTCCAAGCGTGCGTTGAAGCTCGATCGGAATTTGTCGGCGGCGATGAGCCTTTGGGTTATGGCTAACTTCCGTCGAGAGAATCGTTTGGGTTCGGGTACGGACCCGAGCTACGGTTCAACGATGCAGAGCCCGCATTTTTATGCGACGCTTGCGGGGCCGAAGCACTTGCAGCCGATTCTGAAGCGTGCATTGAACGAGCGTGATGCCGAGTTGGCGCTGGATGCGATTCGGGCCCTGGCGTTTACCTCTGATCCGAAGGAATTGCTGAACCTTGGTGGTGGAACGCATCCATTGATTACGGCATTGAATTATCCGGATCGTCGCGTTCGATTTGAGGCGGCGTTCACGGTGGCTCGTTCGATGCCTCGTACGGATTTCTCCGGCGCCGGGCGTGTTGTGCAGGTTCTTTCCGAGGCGACTCGTGAGGACGGCAAGCCTGTGGCGGTGGTGATTGCACCGGACCAGACGGAGTTGAATCGTGTTGCGGCATTGGTTCGCGGGGCGGGTTCGTACAACGTGTTGATCGGGAATTCGCTAGAAGTGGTTGCCGAGCAGGTGGCGAACGCCCCGGGTGTTGATCTGATTGTGGTGAGTTCTTCGGTCAATGAGGCTCTTGCGACGGTGACGGGGGCGCGTCAGCATTATAAGTTGATGTCGACGCCGATCGTGGCGCTGGCGGATGAGCAGTATCTGCCGACGCTTCGTCGCACACTGGAAAACTATTCGACGGCGATGGTGAACAATAAGGCGGCGACTAAGGAGCAATTGACGACGGCGTTGACGGCTGCGGTGAAGTCTTCACGGGGCAAGGCGTTGACGGCTGCAGAAGCGATGAAGTATGCGACGACGGCTTTGGGTATTATTGCCGACCTTAAGACGGAGAATGGCAAGGTGTTTGTGGCCGGTGAAGCGAAGCCTGCGTTGCTTGCCACGTTGTCCGATGCCCGGGCGCCTGTGGTTGAGGCGGGAGCGAATGTGCTTGCGACTTTCAAGGAAGCGGAGTTGCAGCAGGCGATTGCCGATGCGGCGATTGCAGGGAAGGGTGGAGCAGCGTTGCAGTCTAAGGTGCTGCGTGCGTTGGCGAAGAGCGCCCGTGCGCACGGGAATCAACTGAATGAGTTCCAGCTTCGCAAGCTGGTGGACCTTTTGGGCAAGGCTAAGGGTACGCTGGCTGATGCGGCGGCCGAGGCGCATGGCGCGTTGAATCTTCCGACGTCGAATGCGATTGATCTGATTACGAAGTGATTGGATTGAGTTTTTTGGGAATTGAGAAACCCGGCCGTTTGGCCGGGTTTTTTATTGGGGAGCACCAAATGGAGTTTGCGGTCTCATTTATGATGGTGATTGAGAATAGCGGGGCTAATGCGGAGCATCAGGTATGTCTGTTCAGCGAAATGGAACGTTGATTGTTTGGATGTTTATGTTTGGGCTTGCCAGCGGGGGATGTTCGGTTGCCGATATTGATTTGCGAGATCGTTTGGTTGGAGCGTGGTATACGAAGGATTTGAGTCGGATTGCCCATCCGGGTGATGCGAAGAGTTTTTCAATGATTTTTACGGAACGTGGAATGGTTGTATATTTTGATGGTGCGGTGGGCGAGCATGACATCGAAGCGGGGGTACATGGTTATCGTGTGGAAGGGGATCAAATCGTAATGGGGTTGGCGGAAGATCGGTATGTTGCAAGGATTGAGGGGAGTACGTTGCACTTGTTCCCCATTCCGGCAGGTGCTGATCAACCGGAGCGCAAGGCGTGGGTGTTCCTGAGAGCTGCGCGCGAATCAGGAAAGAGATGACGACGAGGTGGATAGGTTGGGGTGGGTTTTAGGTTAATTCGACGACGGCTTTGATGACGCCGGTTTCGGGTTTGGTGTAGGAGTCGAAGACGTCGGGCATTTCGTCGAAGGTGGTGCGGTGGGTGATCCAGGGGGAAGTGTCGATGTCGCCGGATTCCATGAGATTGATGATGCGTGTGAAGTCTCTGGGTAGGGCGTTGCGTGAGGCGAGGACGTCCATTTCGGGACGGTGCATGATCTTGTGTTCGAAAGAGACGGGTTGCATGGTGATGCCGACGTAGATGAGTTTACCGGTTGGGCCGACGTAGTGGAAGGCGTCGGACATTGAGTGGTGAGAGCCAGTTGCGTCGATGACGATGGTGGGGAGTTCGCCGTTGGTTAGGTCGCGCAGTGCGGCGATGTTTGAGTCGCGGTCTGAGGAGAGGACGGTGGCATCAACACCCATTTTTTCGGTGCAGAAGTCGAGGCGTTGCTGGTTGAGGTCGAGTACGAAGGTGGGTTGGCCTGTGAGTTTGGCGAAGACGATGGCGGCCAGGCCGATGGGGCCTGCGCCGATGACGAGGATGGAGTCGTCTGGGCGGACCTGGCCGCGGTCGACGGCGTGGCAGCCGATACCAAGTGTTTCAACGAGTGCGAGTTGTTCGTATTCGAGTGATGCAGAGGGATGGAGTTTGTGGGCGGGGAGTGTAAACTTTTCGCAGAGTCCGCCATCGGTCATGACGCCGAGGACCTTGAGGTTGGTGCAGCAGTTGGTCATGCCTCGGCGGCATGCGAGGCATGTTCCGCAGTTCATGTAGGGTTCAACAGAGCAACGGTCACCAGGTTTGACGTTGGTGACGTCGGGGCCGACTTCGAGGACTTCGACGCCGAGTTCGTGGCCCGGTATTCTGGGGTAGCTAAAAAAGGGCATTTTGCCGAGGTAGCCAGAGAGGTCGGTGCCGCAGATGCCCATGCGGTGTGTCTTGACGGTGACCTGGCCGGGGCCTGGAGCTGCGGGTGGTTCGATATCGATTTTTTCCCAGACTTTGGGTTCCTGCAGGCAGATGGCTTTCATTGTGGTGGCGTCTTTCTATAGGAGGGTGGGTATAGGGGCGACCTAATGGTTATTGTGAATGGGCGGTAGGGGGGTAGGGGCGATGGTAACGTGTTGATTGTCAGATGATGGGGTCATCGTTGTTTTCGGGTCGGCCTTCGATGTAGAACCAGTTGTGGATGGGTTTAAGGATTTCGAGGACGTCATCGAGGAGTTGCTGGTCGATGGGCGTGTTGATCCAGTCGGCCCATTTTCTGACGTTGTCGGGATTGGCGGAGCCGACGATGCAGGTGGTCATGTCGGTGTTGGCGACGGAATATTGACAGGCGAGTTGTGCGATGTCGATGCCGGCCTTTTCGCAGTGTGCAGCAGCGGCGGCGGCGACTTCGCGTACTTCGTCGGTCGCTTTGTGCCAGGGGGGTAGGGGGGCATTGGTGAGCAGGCGTGCGGAGAATGGGGCGGCGTTCATGATGCCTACGCCGCGTTTCTTGAGGAGGGGAACGAGGTCGGCGAACATGGTGTTCTGGAGTGTGTAGTGGTTGTAGCTGAGGACGACATCGAGGTCGGTGTGTTCGAGGACGTATTTGAAGATTTTCATGGGGTAGCCGGAGACGCCAATGAAGCGGACCTTGCCTTCCTGTTGTACTTTGCGAAGGGCGGGGATGGTTTCTTCGACGATCTGGGACATGTCGATGTATTCGATGTCGTGGCAGAGGATGATGTCGAGGTGTTCGACGCCCATGCGGTGGAGGCTGACATCGACGGATTCTGCGACGCGTTTGGCGGAAAAGTCGAAGTGGTTGGCATCGTAACGGCCGAGTTTTGTTCCGAGGATGTAGCTTTCGCGTGGAATATCCCGGAGGGCGATGCCGAGCATGACTTCGCTCATGCCTCTGCCGTAGTAGGGTGAGGTGTCGATAAAGTTCATGCCAAGTTCGAGTGCGACGTGGACGGATTTGAGGGCTTCTGTTGTGTCGACCTTTCGGAATTCCTGTCCGAGAGATGAGGCACCGAAGCTGAGTGCGGGGAGTTTGAGTCCTGTGTTACCGAGTTCGCGATA
The DNA here is from genome assembly GCA_028284925.1 of Phycisphaeraceae bacterium. GTDB lineage: Bacteria > Planctomycetota > Phycisphaerae > Phycisphaerales > Zrk34 > JANQQT01. The sequence goes on from JANQQT010000044.1 coordinate 16,940, forward strand.
TTCCATGTACCGATGCCTTTCCGTTTTGCTTGCGGCTGGCATTATACCGGGGGAAACGTGGGAGACTCGTTGTCGGGTGGAGGTGAGTTGAGCGTGTGGAAAAGGAGGGTGTTGGGGTTGTTTACCTGGTTTGGCGGATTTTGAGGTGGTGGAGTATTTGATGGGGGTGATCGAGTTCGACGTGAGAGCCGGCTTGTTGGAGTTCGGTGCGGTCGCGGTAACCCCAAAGGGCGCCGATGGGGATCATGCTGGCGCGTGTGGCGGTGAGCATGTCGGGGCGTGAATCGCCGACGAAGGCGCAGGATTGGGGAGGGGTGTTGAGTTCGTTGGCGATGGCGAGGGCGGCGGTGGGGTCGGGTTTTTTGGGGATGTCATCGCGCTGGCCGGCGATTTTGAACCAGGGGCGGTCGGGCATCATTTTGTTGAGGATGGCGATTGCGGCGGGTTCGGGTTTGTTGGTGAGGACAGCGATGGCAATGTTGTCGGCGATGAGTGCATCGAGGACATCGTCGATGCCCTCGTAGATTGTGGAGAAGTCTGAGAGGTGTTGAGCGTAGTAGGCTTTGAATTCGGCGAGGCCTTGCGGGGTGAGGTGTTGTTGGTCATCGGGGAGCGCGCGTTGCATGAGGACATCTGCGCCTTCGCCGATGAATTGGCGGTAGGCGTCGACGGGGTGGGTTGGTTGGCCTAGGGAATGGAGCGCTTGGTTACCGGCGGCGGCGATATCGCGGATGGAGTCAATGAGCGTTCCATCGAGATCGAAGATTACAGCCTTGACATCCAGCATGATTGCACTTTCTGTTGGGGAGTTTTCCAGTGGTGGGGGTTGGGCTATTGTAGATTGGCTGATTGATGAAGCCAGAGGGTGGGGTGAATGTGGTTGGTGTGCGTTGCTCATGTTGAAGAAGAAACCGATTATTGGATTGGCTGGAGGGATTGGATCTGGGAAGAGTACGGTTGCGAAGATCATGGGTGAGATGGGTGGGTTGGTGATAGATGCGGATGGGATTGCGAAGGATGCGTTGAGGAGGGAGGATGTGAAGGCGAAATTGGTTGCGTGGTGGGGGGAGGGGATTTTGGCAGGGGATGGGTCGGTGGATCGGGGTAAGTTGGCGGAGATGGTGTTTGAGGATACGGATGAGCGGTTGAGACTTGAATCCTTGATACATCCGATTGTGAGTGATGAGCGGGGGAGGCTTATTGAAGAGGGGAATGAGGATGAGTGTGTGAAGTGGATCATATTGGATGTTCCGTTGCTGTTTGAGGTGGGGTTGGATGAGAAGTGTGACTTGGTGGTGTTTGTGGATACGCCTGAGGATGAGCGGCTGGAGCGGGTGATGGGGGCGCGGGGGTGGGATGGGGAGGAGCTGCGAAGGCGAGAAAAAAATCAATTTGATTTGGACAAGAAACGCAACCGATCGGGGTATATAATCGATAACAGTAACAGCGGGGCGGACCAGCTTCATTCTGAAATCCGTCGGTTACTGGATCGAACCTCGTAAAACCACCACCTTTGACACATTTTTCCTTACCCCGGTGTCGGGAATGCCCTATTGGTGGTATACTTGTCCAAGGATTGTTCAGATTCTCGAATTTGAATCCCAAGATCAAAGCTTACCCAAGTCAATTATCGGATCACCCGGCCCTTTTTTAGTTTAAGGTCAGGCTCGACAAGCGACTTTCCCCGCGACAACTTTATCAGACCAACGGATTGGATCATTACCGGGACATACATCAGGGACGGACCCTCACGTCGGAAATGACCTTGTTTTTTCACCCCTTATGAATTTTCAATTGGGAGACGCCAGAAATGGCCAAGACGACTACAAAGACTGCGACCAAGAGCAAGACGACGAAGAAGAAGAAAGACGAGCAAGGCTCGGCTTCCAAGACCACGAAGACGACCAGGAAGAAGTCGACCTCGAAGGCGAAGGCGGTGAAGGGAGAGAACGCCGAGAAGCCGGTGGATGATCGTACGTTTACCGAGCGTCTTGAGGATGAGGAGGCGGAAGTGGCCGCTCCTGCCGCGTCGGTTACGGTGGCCGAGGTCTCGCGAGAGTCTGTGGCTCGTTATGATAAGGATACACAGAAGCGTTATGAGGATGTGAAGAAGGGGGGGATGAAGGTCTCCGATTTGCAGAAGATGTCGGTTGAGGATCTTCATGCGATGGCGCGGGAGGAGAATATTGAAGACTTTCGGAATTTGAACAAGCATGAGCTTGTGTTTCAACTGATTAAGGTGCGTATTGCGCAGGCGGGATTGATGTATGGGGATGGTGTGCTTGAGATTTTGCCGGATGGATTCGGGTTTTTGCGAAGTCCGGAGTATTCGTATCTGCCTTGTCCGGATGATATTTATGTGAGTCCTTCGCAGATTCGTCGGTTTGGATTGCGTAATGGTCACATTGTGCAGGGAACAATTCGCCCGCCGAAGGAGTCCGAGAAGTATTTTGCGTTGTTGCGTGTTGATGCGATCAATGGCGAGCCGCCTGATCGGATCAACGACATCACGCCGTTTGAGGATCTGACACCTTTGCATCCGTGTGAGCGATTGATTCTGGAGACGACGCAAGGTAATACGGAAATGCGTGTGGTGGATATTGTGGCGCCTGTGGGTAAGGGGCAGCGTGGATTGATTGTTGCGCCGCCTCGCACGGGTAAGACGGTTTTGCTGCAGAAGATGGCGAATTCGATTATTGCGAACCAGCCTGATGTGAAGGTGTTTGTGTTGTTGATTGATGAGCGTCCGGAGGAGGTGACGGACTTTCGTCGGAACACGCCGGACAGTGTGGAGGTGGTTGCGTCAACGTTTGATGAGCAGACGGCTCGTCACGTGCAGATTGCGAACATGATTATCGATAAGGCGAAGCGTCTGGTTGAGTATGGCCATGATGTTGTGATCTTTTTGGATTCGATTACGCGATTGGCGCGAGCGTATAACGCGGAAGTGCCTCATTCGGGCAAGATTCTGACGGGTGGTGTGGATGCGAATGCGTTGCAGCAGCCGAAGAAGTTCTTTGGGGCGGCACGTGCGATTGAGCGCGGCGGTTCGCTGACGATCCTGGCCACGGCGCTGGTGGATACGGGCTCGAAGATGGACGAGGTGATTTTTGAGGAATTCAAGGGGACGGGTAACAGTGAATTGCATCTGGATCGTCGGTTGGTTGAGCGTCGTACCTGGCCAGCAATTGATATTGCGGCATCGGGTACGCGGCGTGAGGAATTGTTGCTGCACCCGGATGAGCTGAAACTGGTTTATCGGTTGCGTAAGGTTCTGGCGGATATGAATGTTGTGGAGGCGATGGAGTTGCTTAAGAGTCGTTTGGAGAAATCGAAGAGTAATGCGGAATTCCTGTTGACGATGAATCTGGATTAGAACTTCTATTCATTAAGAAATTTAGGCGTCGGTCGTAGTGGCCGACGCTTTTTTATTGGGAAGGTAGGGGGGGGCGGATTTTGGTAAGCGTTATTCGAGGTCGAAGAATTGGTTGTTTTTGCCTTCGAACCAACCGATTTTCATTTCGGTAAACTTTTTGGTGAAGATGCCGCCGGGGCCGGAGAAGGCAAAATGCTTTTGGGTGACGTGGCCGTCGGCCCATCCGATGTTTGCGGTGTCGTTGTGCCGAAAATGAATCGATGGTCTCACCCCTCCTCCCCCGGAAGCTTTGCCCCCGCCGCCGGAAGTTATGGCGATGCCGGATTCACGGCGGGGGGGTTCGGCGAAGGAGTATTCGATGTAATTGAAGATGCGCGGTTTGACCATTCTGGCGAATGCAGCGTCGGCGAACATGACGGTTTGTGTGGGGGATTGGATGTTCTGGATTCGGGCAGTAACACGGGCGGCTTGGGGCGAGGAGATGGTGGGGGGGCCGAAGAGATCGTGTCGGCCTCCGATGTAGGTTTGGTTGTACCCGTATCCACCGGTGCCGGCTTCGAAGGCTCCGGTGGCTCCGTCGGAGACGAATCGGTCAAAGGAGGGGCATTGTTTGACGCGTCCACGTGTACCGAGGAAGGTGGCGAGAGGGCTTTTGGCGGGGTCGAACTGGTTGGCGTTATTGTCGGCGGTGAGGCCGGATGAGATGCGTTCGCCATGCCATCTTTTCTTGCCGCCGTTGCCGGTGTAGATGTCTTCGGCGGCGGGGACGAAGGCCTGGTTGTTTTGTCCGGCGTAGGTGATGTTGGCGACAACGAGTTGGTGGAGGTTTGAAGCGCAGACGGCGGAGTCGGCAAGTTTACGTGAAGAGCCGAGGGAGGGGAGAAGCATGCCGACGAGGATAGCGATGATGGCGATGACGACGAGGAGTTCGACGAGGGTGAAGGCGATGGGGCGGGCGATTGAGT
>JANQQT010000050.1 GCA_028284925.1 Phycisphaeraceae bacterium
GTCGGGTGATCGAGCGATTGTGCCGGGGGATGTGGGGGCGAGTGAGATGTTGAAGCGGATCGTTACGGATGATGCTGAGGAGTTGATGCCGCCGCCGAAGAGTCGTAAGGTTTTGACGGGGAAGCAGAAGGCGTTGTTAAAGCGATGGGTGAGTGAGGGGGCGGTTTATGCGAAACATTGGGCGTATGTTGAGCCTAAGTGGGTGGGGTCGCCGAAGGTGAAGGATTTGAAGTGGGGCGTGAACTGGGTGGATCGGTTTATTTTGGCCCGGCTGGAGCGGGAGGGGTTGAGGCCTAGTGCGGATGCGGATCGTGTGACGTTGATTCGTCGTTTGAGTTTTGACTTGACTGGGTTGCCGCCGACTTCTGCAGAGGTGAAGGCGTTTTTGGCGGATCGATCGGCGAATGCTTATGAGAAGGTTGTGGATCGGCTGTTGAAATCGAAGCATTATGGGGAGCGGATGGCGGCGTATTGGCTTGACCTGGTGCGGTTTGCGGACACGGTGGGGTATCACGGGGATCAGGACCACAACATCAGCCCTTATCGTGATTATGTGATTAATGCGTTTAATGCGAACATGAGGTTTGATCAGTTTACGAAGGAGCAGTTGGCGGGAGATTTGTTGAAGGGGAGTACGTTGGATCAGAAGGTTGCGACGGGTTATAACCGGATGTTGCAAACGTCGCATGAGGGGGGCGTACAGCCGAAGGAGTATCTGGCGATTTATGCGGCAGATCGTGTGAGGAATTTTTCGGGGGTGTGGCTGGGAGGGACGATGGGGTGTGCGCAGTGTCATGACCATAAGTATGATCCGTATTCGATGCGGGACTTTTATAGTTTGGTGGCGTTCTATGCGGATATTGATGAGGCGCAACATTTCAGGAGGGGGAGCAATTCGTTGCCGACTAGGAGGCCTCCGGAGATTCGGGTGTTGAGTAAGGAAGATCGTGTGTTGGCGGCGAGTTTGGAGAAGAAGATTAAGGGGTTTGAGGCGTTGATAAAGGCATTGGGTAAGGGAAAGTCGGCAGGGCAGACACGTGTGACACTATCGAAAAAGTTGAAGGCTTTGAAGGGTGAGCATGCGAAGGTGATGAAGCGCGGGCGGATGACGATGGTGACGGTATCGATCAAGCCGCGTGTGATTCGGGTGTTGCCGCGGGGTAATTGGCTTGATGATTCCGGGGAGATTGTTCAGCCGGCGGTTCCGTCTTTTTTGCCGCAGCCTGCGGATGCGGGTAAGCGGCGGTTGACGCGATTGGATCTTGCGGAGTGGTTGGTGAAGACGGACGGTCGGGGTGTGGGCGGGTTGACGGCGCGGGTGTATGTGAATCGGTTGTGGTATATGTTTTTTGGTGTGGGGTTGTCGAAGCGGCTGGATGATCTGGGAGGGCAGGGTGAGCCTCCAGTGCATGGAGCGTTGCTGGATCATCTGGCGGTGGAATTTGTACGGGGTAAGTGGGATGTGAAGCGTATGGTGAAGTTGCTGGTGATGAGTCGGGCTTATCGTCAGTCGAGTGTGGGGGATTCACGGTTGAAGGAGATTGATCCTTATAACCGATTGGTGGCGCGGCAGGGGAGGTGGCGATTGCCGGCGGAGATGGTTAGGGATAATGCGCTGGCGGTGAGCGGTTTGCTGGTGAGGGATATCGGCGGACCGAGTGTGAAGCCTTATCAGCCTGCGGGTTATTACCAGCATATGAATTTTCCGCAGAGGCGTTATAAAGCGGATGTTGGACCGAAGCAGTGGAGGCGGGGTTTGTATATGCACTGGCAGCGTATGTTTTTGCATCCGATGTTGAAGGCGTTTGACGCGCCGAGTCGTGAGGAGTGTTCGGCGGAGCGTCCGGTATCGAATACACCATTGGCGGCGTTGACGTTGTTGAATGATCCGACGTTTGTGGAGGCTTCGCGTGTGTTTGCAGCGCGGATCATGAAGGAAGGGAAGGGGACGGTGGGAGCGCGGATCCAGTGGGCATTTATGGAGGGGTTGAATCGGAAACCGAGTGTGAGGGAGCGGCAGATTCTGACGAAGTTGTATTTGTCGCATCTGGAGGATTTCAGGAAGGATGCTGGGGCGGCGAAGGCGTTTGTGTCATCGGGGACTGCGCCTGTTGAGAAGGGGTTGGATGTGTTTCAATTGGCGGCGTGGACGAGTGTTGCACGAACGATCCTGAATTTGAATGAAACCATTACGCGGAACTGATGTGATGAATTTTGAGATGCGAAGTCAGATTGCGGAGTCGCGGCGAACATTTTTGGGGCGCGGATTGCGTGGTGCGGGTGGATTGAGTTTGGGGGCGGCTGCGCTTGGGAGTTTGCTGGGGGATGAGGGGTATGGCGCGAAGCGGCAGCTTGAGCGTTATGCGGGGTTGAAGGGGTTTCCGCACCATGCGCCGAAGGCGAAGCGTGTGATTTTTTTGTGTATGGCGGGCGGACCGTCGCATCTGGAGACGTTTGATTACAAGCCGAAGTTGGCGGAGATGGATGGTAAGCCGATGCCGACTTCGTATACGAAGGGTCAGCCGATTGCGCAGTTGCAGGGGGCGAAGTTGCGGTGTCTGGGGCCGCAGACGAAGTTTCGGCGTCATGGCAAGAGTGGGCAATTGATCAGTGATTTCATGCCGCACACGGCGGAGATCGCTGATGAGATTGCGATTCTGAAATCGCTGGTGACGGAGCAGATCAATCATGATCCTGCTCATACGTTTATGAATACGGGGACGGCTATTTCGGGACGTCCCTCGATGGGTTCGTGGGTGAATTATGGTTTGGGGAGTGAGGGTCAGGATTTACCGGGTTTTGTGGTGTTGACGAGTCGGGGCGGGCGGAATCCTCAGCCGATTGCTTCGAGGCAATGGGCGGCGGGCCAGTTGCCGAGTCGTTTTCAGGGGGTGGAGTTTTCATCGACGGGTGATCCGGTGCATTATGTAGGGAACCCGAAGGGCGTGAACCGGAAACGACAGCGTGAGACGGTGGATGCCATTACGGAATTGAATCGTTTGCGTAATGAGACGGTTGAGAATGCGGAGATTGATACGCGTATTGCGCAGCTGGAGATGGCGTTTGCAATGCAGGCATCGGTACCGGGGCTGATGGATGTGAGGGATGAGCCGAAGGAGATTATGGAGATGTATGGGGCGAAGCCGGGTGATGGGAGTTATGCATCGAATTGTTTGCTAGCGCGTCGGTTGGCGGAGCGCGGGGTGAGGTTTATTCACCTGTATCATCGCGGCTGGGATCATCATGGCGATCTGGTGAGGTGGATGAAGGTTTGCAATGGATTTTGTGATAGGCCGACGGCGGCGTTGATCAAGGATTTGAAGCAGCGTGGGATGCTGGAAGATACGCTTGTGATCTGGGGCGGTGAGTTTGGTCGAACGCCGATGTTCCAGGGTAAGGGGAGGACGGCGGGTCGCGATCACCACATTAAGGGTTTTTCGATGTGGATGGCGGGCGGCGGGGTGAAGGGTGGTGTGAGTTATGGTGAGACGGATGAGCTGGGTTATTCATCGGTGAAGGATGTGATGCATGTACGCGATTTGCATGCGACGATGCTGCATTGCATGGGTATTGATCATGAGCGGTTTAGTGTGAAGTTCCAGGGTTTGGATTTGAAATTGACGGGGGTTGAGCCATCGGCGCCGGTGAAGGAGATATTGGTTTGAGAACGTGGGGTAATGTTCAAGGGGTTTGCTGTGAGTAAAGAGCAATATACGGAGCCTAAGAGGGGGTATGGATGGTTAATTGGGGTTCCTTTAGCGATACTCGTGAAGTACGGTGTGCCGGTGTTTGTAGTTGGGTTCATTTGGTATTCGGTATCGGAAAGTCGAAATGGCCTGGAATATGAAGAAACGCTTATGGGGCGTGTGGGGCAGGCTGACGTTGACAAGGCGTTTTCTCATGAGGGAATATTTTTGTTGCATGCGGAGCATTGCTATCTTGATGAGGATGTGAGATTTGATGTGAGGAGAATGACGGGGTTGGTAATACTAAAACTGAGTAAATCGCGTATGACGAGTACGCAATATTCGACGCTTCTCAATCTTCCAAAAGTCCGCCAAGTACATCTAAATGCGTCGAGTGTGCAGGATGACGCATTTCGGAATCTTCATCCAGACACGCCCATTGAGTGGATCAACCTAAGTGATACGCAAATTGGAGACAAGGCAATATCCAGTTTGAGGGGATGCAAGCGGCTTAAGACGTTGTTTTTGAGCGGAACGAATGTGGGCGACGAGTCTCTGGAAGATATTCTGTCCATACCGAATTTGGAAGCGGTTCATACTTTTGGGACCAAGATATCCGAAGACGGGAAGGCCAAGCTCGCGAAGCACTTTAAGGAGGTGAATTGAACTGTGAGTGGCCGGGGAGTCTCTTGCCGGTGATTGGTCAGCATTACCATTTCTGCTTTTTTTCGTATTTTTTTTTCGTTGACGATCCGTAGTACGCCATTGAGGGGTTGGAGGATTGGTTCGATGTCCCATTTGGGTGGGTACAGATTTGCGGGTCGTAGCGAGATGTATTGGTAAGGTTAAGTGTGTATATCGAAGTTTCCGGGGGGGTTAAAGTTGGATGAAGTAGTGGACGGAGAACTGGACGGAGGGGGCGTCGGATTTGGATGAGGCGGTGACGCGGAGTTTGATGGTGGAGCCTGTTGAGAGGAATGACGGTGATCGGAGTACGCGCCAGTGGGGTTGGGGGTCGGTTGTGCGGCCCCAGGTGATGTTGCTGAGGTGTTTGGATGGTGTGATGGTTACGGCGGAGAGATGGGTGGGGGCGTTGTGGGGCAGGACGACGGTGATGTATCGTCCGGATTTCGGGACTCTCCAGGATTTGGTGATGATTGCACGGCCTGGGGTGATGGTTCCCTTTGCGGAGTACATGTGCTTGACGCGGATTTTCTTACTGTTGATTCTGAGCTGGGTGGCCATGGCGAGGGCGGCGATGTTGGGGTTTTTGGTTCCCTTGGTGAAGATGTTTTTGAAGGTGTTGTTCCAGACGGGGTCGCGCTGAGCCTGGGTTTTGTTGGCTGTTTTGTCCAGGAGTTCGGAGACAGTGTCGGCGCGGGGGCCGTTGGTTTCGCCGGCGGTGGCGATTCTTCCTGATGCTGTGGAGCCGATGACGTCTCCTGCGGCGAGGAGTCCGACGACCTGGCCTTCGGGGTTGATGACGGGTGAGCCTGAGCCTCCGCCGGAGGAGTTGATGCCGTAGACGAGGAGTATGGCGTTTTCGTCGGAAGTTCCCGCCCGGAAGATGTCAGTCTTTTTGGAGAGTTTGCCGTAGGCGACGTTTGCAACGGGTTTTTCGAGGTTGACTTTGGAGCTGATTTTGCCTTCGGTGGGGAAACCGATCATGGCGAGTTTGAGGCCGCTTTGCAGGGAGTGGAGTGTTTTGGTCGGGGCGATCTCGAGCGGGGGGGCTTGTTTGTCGATATCGGCGGGTGAAACTTTGAGGAGTGCGACGTCGCATGCGCCTACGGATTTGAGGGTATCGACGGATTCGGTTTCGATGGGGCGATATTTCTGGAAGAGTTTGGCGTAGCTGATGTAGCCGGGGTGGATGATGACATCATCGATTTTGAGGTCAACGGGGTTGGCGCCGGAGGATCGTGCGACGAAGGTGAACCTTATGCGTTGTGCCTTGTATTTGAGGAAGACGTTTGCGACGTGAGCGTTGGTGGCGAGGTAGCCGGGGGCGACGGACCATGCGGTGCCGGTGGCCTGGTTGATTTGCGTTTTGGTGACTACGACGTAGACGGATTTTTTGGCGGTGGCGACGGCATCGGCGAGTTTCTGGTCGACGTCTACGATGTTGGGGTTGTTGGGATCCGAGGGTTCGGGTCGGTTAAGGATGAAGATGGTGGTGACGATAGCTGCGACGAGTATTAGGAGGGGGAGGAAGACCTTGAGCATTTTTTTGCGTTCGTTGGAGGTCGCTTGTTGGACGACGCCGAAGAGTGTGTTGAGGCCGACGGATTGTTTTTGGCCGGGTTG
>JANQQT010000104.1 GCA_028284925.1 Phycisphaeraceae bacterium
CCGCCTAAACACCCCATCGCCTTCCCTCCCGTCGAAATAATTACATCGATCTTTCCCACGACATCCTGATACTCCGCCAACCCCGCCCCGTTCTTGCCCAGCACGCCCGTACCGTGAGCCTCATCCACAACAAGGATTGCCTCAAACTCATCCCGCAATGCGCAAAGCCCATTCAGATCCGCCACATCCCCATCCATCGAAAACACACTATCGGTCACGATAAATCTCCGCCTCGCATCCATACCCCGTTCAAGCAATCTCCGCAACTTATCCAGATTCAAATGCGGATATACCCTCATCTCAGCCCCTGAATTCCTTGCCCCATCAATTAGACTCGCATGTGACAACTTATCCACACAAATAAGATCGCCCTTATCCGCCAAGGCTTCAAAAACTGCCAGATTAGCTGCATACCCCGTTGGAAACAACAGCGTCCCCTCCACATGCTTGAATTTCGCGAACCGCTCCTCAAACGCATGATGTAAGTCCAGATCACCCGCCACCAAACGACTCGCCTGTGCGCCAACCCCATACGCTTCAGCCGCCTCACAGACCGCTCGCACACAATGCTCATGCCCGGAAAGGCCCAGGTAATCATTCCCGCCAAGATTGACCAATGACCGTCCCCCGATGCGTACATATCGCCCCCCGCCCTCCCGCGTTTGCAGTTCTCTTAATAGCCCCTCCTCCGCCTTCGATTCCAAGGCCAAACTCAACTGATCGAGCCAATTCGACATCAGAATTCGCAGATTCGTTCCCTAAATCGCCGATGAGGGGCTTTCCGTTGGTGTCCCCGCCTTCCCCTCTGAGTTGCCCCCAACGGCCTGAATCATCAGCCTGCCGGGCTTGAATTTAACTGTCCGCTTGGGCGGAACCGGCACCGGTTTCAACGTCTTCGGATTCTGCGCCATCCGTGCCGCACGCTGTTTGATCTCAAAAACCCCGAAATCCCGAAATTCCAAACGGCTACCCGCCCCAAGTTCCAGCATGATATTGTCCAAAAAACTCTGTGTTATTTTCTTCACCACCACGCGGGTCTCCCCGGTCGCAGCTGCAATTCGATCAATCAACTCTTTTTTGGTCACTGTCGCCATCGTGTTCCCTTTACCCTGGAAGGTAACAGAAGGTTGTATATCAGGACGAGCTAACACGTCAAACTCACGTCATCCCAATTGAATTTGCACGGTATTCAAACAAGGGTCACAGTATGACAAACACCTCCCGCATCGTCAACCCCAATGCACGTAAATCTTTTCTATTACAGGACTCATGACGATTGACGGGTCTTCAGCGATACCGCACCGAACGCCTGATTTGATAAAAAGAATCGTGGATATGACCGCGATGACTCCGCTGTACATCATAGGTGCGAATCATCACTTCTCCATCGTCAGCCCGTATCGACGGCTGAACATTTAGAGCCCCATCCCGACGCACCGCATACCAGGGCGCCACACCCAACGCGGCGTAACTGGCTTCCACTTCCAGCAATCCATCAGGATCCATGACCAGGTCGCCGCCACCCACGGAGTACGTCTCACCGGTGACCTGCCCGCCGTATTGAATAGGCCCGCTCCCCCCTAACCCCTGATCACTCCATCGCTCAGGGATCTGACCGGAAGAACAACCGCCCAGCCAGATCACCAGACTCATTCCCAACATACCGATACCAAATCGTACTTTCTCCATGCCATACATCCTACCAAAGGCCGTGCCACTGAACGCGGCGTTTCTCTCCAATCAACCTAACCCTTTACAGGACAGCCCTTTACAGGCAACCATACCGGTTGCCACACCATGACGGTTGGGCACGGATGTTGCCTCATGACAACACGATGCCGCATTCAATGTTGATCGAATCCCACAATCGACCCTGCTCAAATGACCACCTACACTCACCGTTTCCAACCGTCGAGGGAGTACGCCCCACATGCTTCGGACTTTGGCTCTGAACAATACAACGGATCGCCAGCAACTCAACGCACTCATTGAGCGCCTTCGCAGTCAGGTCGACGGGTCGGGTGAAATTGCCGAGCAGGTCGCCACCATCGTCCAGGATGTGCGCACCAACGGTGATGAGGCGATTGTCCGCTACATGCGTCAATGGACCAATCCCAACTTCACAGCCGACATAATCCAAGTCTCGCCCAACCAATTGGCCGACGCCGCCAATCAACTCGATCCCGATATCCGCACCGCGCTTGAACAATCCATTGACAATGTCCGGGCCTATCAATCTCACATCCTTCCGAAAGATCCGCCAACCGTAACCATTGACGGTGCGCAACTCGGACTGCGTTTCACCCCGATACAAAAAGTCGGCTTACACGTGCCCGGCGGGAAAGCAGCCTACCCATCCAGTGTCATCATGCTCGCCGTACCCGCACAGATAGCAGGCGTTGAAGACATATCCATCGTCTGCCCACCCCCAACCGGTGGCGGAGAACAAATCGACGTTTCACCGCTCGTCCTGGGCACAGCACACCTTCTGGGTGTCAATAAAGTTTACAGAATCGGCGGAGCCCAGGCCATCGCGGCATTAGCCTGTGGAAGCCAAACCGTCGACCCCGTCCACTTTATTGCCGGTCCCGGTAACGCGTACACCCAACAAGCCAAAAGACAACTCTTTGGCCAGATCGGCATCGATGGCTTCTTCGGCCCCAGTGAAGTAGTCATCATCGCCGATGAATCCGCACGCCCGGACTGGATCGCCTCCGATCTCCTGGCACAGGCTGAACACGATCCCGGCTGCTGCTTTCTCATTTCCACATCGAAGGAAGTCGTCAATAGCATCGTCACGGAAGTCAAAACGCAGCTCAGAAAGCGAAACCGTCGAGAAGCTATCGAAAAAGCGCTCTCCGACTGGTCATCAGCCATTGTCGCCCTCTCCGAGTCCGAAGCCATTGAAATCGCCGATGAGATCGCCGCGGAACACGTCACGCTCGCCGTCAAGGATCCCCATGATCTCCTTTCCAAATCGCGAAACGGCGGCGCATGGTTCCTCGGCCACGGCTCGCCGGTGGCTACAGGTGACTACTATGCCGGACCGTCACATTGCCTGCCCACCAGCTCCACCGCGCGATACACATCAGGCCTCAGCGTTTATACCTTCCTCAAACGGTCCAGCGTTGAACACTACCCGACCGTGCCCGATGCTCACACCATCGCACATGTCGCGGCATTGGCCGAAGCCGAAGGACTTGACGCCCACGCCCATTCCGTTCGAATTCGCGCAACTTGACCCAACATTACAGGCGTAACAATCACCAAGTAAGCCTTTCAATCGCACGAGGTTATAATACGACAATGCTTACCAAACGAATTATTCCGTGTCTCGATGTGAAAGCCGGACGCGTCGTCAAAGGTGTCAATTTCGTCGGACTACGCGATGCAGGCGACCCCGTCGAAATCGCTAGAAAATATGACGAACAGGGAGCGGATGAACTGGTCTTCCTCGATATCACTGCAAGCCACGAGGATAGAGATATCATGCTCGACGTCGTTCGACGCGTGGCCGAACAATGCTTCATGCCCTTTACCGTCGGCGGCGGCATTCGCTCGATTGATGATGTCACCCGACTCGTTCAGGCTGGCGCTGAAAAAGTCTCGATCAATACCGCGGCTGTCCTGAATCCTTCCATCATCACCGAAACCGCCAAGCGATTCGGTCGCTGCTGCACCGTCGTCAACATCGATCCCAAACGCATTACACGTGATGGTAAGACGATCTTCGAAATCCACACCCACGGTGGCCGAACCCCGACAGGTCTTGAAGCTGTCGAATGGGCCAAGCGCGTCGTTGATCTGGGCGCCGGCGAAATCGTACTCACCAGCATGGACGCAGACGGAACGAAGGACGGATATGACATCGAAATCACGCACGCGGTAACCGAAACTGTCGACGTTCCAGTGGTAGCATCCGGGGGTTGCGGCTGCCCACAGCACATGGTCGACGTCCTCAAGCCCTCATCTGAAGGTGGAGCGGGCGCCGATGCCGCACTCGCCGCCTCGATCTTCCACTACAACGAATACTCCATTGAAGAAACGAAACAACACCTCGCGGATGCGGGAATTCCCGTCCGGCTCCCCGTACATACCTCCTGAATAGACTCTTCCCAACCAGGATAAAAATTCGTGACTGAACAAACACTTGATCCATCGACATCCAACGGTCGTCTCCACAAGTTCTTTGACGCTGCCATTCGCATGAACGCCACCGACCTCATCATCAAACCCGACGTGCCGGCAAAACTTCGTATCCGCAATGAACTTCGCAGCGCCAATGCCGACCCCTTCACGGCAGAGGAACTTCAGTCTGAAATCCGCGCGCTAATCAGCGACGGCAGATGGAAGACGTTCGAATCGCTGGGCGCCGTCGATTTCGCATACGAATTCGACGCGGACAACCGCTTTCGCGTCAACGCGTTCCAAGGTCGCAGCCAACCCGCCCTAGCCGCCCGTCGAATCAGCAGCGATATACTTTCGTTCGAGGAACTGAACCTCCCTTCACTTCTCAATGACATTGCCAAGTCCAAGTCGGGGCTCGTACTTCTCTGCGGTGATTCAGGCTGCGGTAAGAGCACCACACTTGCCTCCATGATCCAGGTCATCAACGAATCTCGTCCCTGCCATATCCTCACCATCGAAGACCCCATTGAATTCATTTTCCGCGACAACAAGGCCATTGTAAATCAACGCGAGATCGGAACGGATGTCCCCGACTTCCCGGAAGCCATGCGAGCCATGGTCCGTGAAAATCCCGACGTCATCCTCGTCGGTGAAATGAGAGATACCACGACGCTCCGCGCCGCTCTTTCAGCCGCGGAAACCGGACACCTCGTCTTCGGCACCATTCACGCCTCCTCAGCAGCGCAGGTGTTTGGCCGCATTTACAACATGTTCCCTCAGGATGAACGAGAGCTTGTTCGTGAAATGCTTGCCTTCAACCTGCGGGCTGTCGTATATCAGAAACTCCTTCCCGCCCTTCAGGACGGCCTGGACCGAATTCCAGCTTGCGAAGTCTTAACCGTCAACACCATCATTCGAAAATACATTCTGGATCATCGCGAAACCGAAATCTCTGACATGATCAAAAACTCCAAGGATGAAGACATTCTGGATCTGGCCGAATGCCTCGTCAAACTCGTCCGGAACAAAGATATTCACCTGAATACCGCACTCGACGCCTCGCGAAATGCGGAGGAACTGCGAATGCGATTAAAAGGTATTGTCGCAAACTAACGACTAACTCATACAATAAGGCCAACATCGCCCAATCAGGATTACCCCATGTACGTTACTCCCTTAAGGCAGGACGCCCAAAACCTCAATATGCATTTAGCAACTCTCCTTGCTGCACTCTTGCTATTCGTCTCACCCGCCATAGCCGCTAAACCCTCTGCAACCGCCGCACGACATACCGTCGCCATCTACACCTATCATTTCGCCAATCAGCAGCTTAGACCCTCCAATGTATTTTCCGGTGTCGCGGTAAATTCCAAGACCATCATCACGAGCGGTCACGCCCTGACGCTAGGCCATTCCAATCCGTTCATCAACAAGACCATCACCCCCCCCGCCTCCATCGTCGCCGTCTTTTCAGACGGCAAAGAGCAATTTATCACGAATTGTTCCATCCCTCTCAAATCTATCTCCAAATTGAAATCACAGTCCATCATCGCCATCACGATCGACCCCAAAGATCAGGAAACGGTCGCCAAATGGATCGCCGGTGACGCCGTAATCGCACCGATCGCTGCCGACAGTCCCGCCTCAATCACCGGCATCATCGCAGCAATTGGGCCCAAAAAAACGGACCTGCCAAAAACCCGTATCCCCGCACCAATCGCATTGAGTCAGACGCCATCAGAAGCTTCCAGCGCTTTCATCATCAAGTCATTCACAGTCGCGAAACCCCTCGCCAATAACCTCCTGGGCGCGGGCCTCTGGTCCGCCAATGACAATTTGATCGGAATCGTCACTCAGTCCGCCGGCCAAGTCGCTCTCACCGATCTTCCAGCTGCCATCACCGTTTACGAACTCGCCTTGAAAGCATCCACCAAGGTCGCCCCTACACTCAACGCCAAGCTCCCCGTTATTTCCGTCACGCCGAGCGTAATCCATCGCCCGGATTCACCCCCGGAACTCGCCGATTTCAAGAAGCTGATGAAAGCGGAGGGATTTAATCTCACCATTTCCCATGAACTCGTCGACCATGTCAATCAGGATCAGGCTGACCTTGTCATGGCGCACATCGCTGGTGGAAAACATAAGGACGCCATCGACATCATCGTGGAGATCGCCCCTCTTGTCGCCGGTACTCTCAAGGAACAACTGACCTATCGACATGCACTCGCTCTCACGCTCACCGGCGACTTCAAAAAAGCGGCTCAACAGGTCAAAGTAGGGTTGACCGCCAAAGATCCTCTCGTAGCCGCCCGATCCAAAGCTCTTAACATGGCGCTCTCGGCCTATCCCGATGGAAAGTATGAAGAGGCCTCACTCAGCGACGACAAGACGCTAACCACCGCCATCGCGGCCCAACTCTCGAAGGTCCACTGGGGCGCGCTGGAGAAAACCGCCTCACTCATTCGATCCGCCCCTGGCTCCCACGATGCCTTCGTCAAGACCTGGGAAGAACTCGATTCCATCGACAAAAACCTATCCGATCACACGCTTTGCTCACCCAGCTACTTCGACGCCGCCAAAGACACCATTCTCAAAGTGCGTACCGCCCTCAGCGCCATCGAGTACCCCCGCGCTCGGGCAGAACTCGAATCTCTCCACCAGGCATACGAATCCCTGAAAGACAACGCCCAATACAAGGAAAAATCCAAAGCGTTCGAAAAGCCGGGATACTGGCCTGCCTCCGCTGTCGAAGAAGCCAATAAAGCCATCATGGATCTCAACAACCGCCTCAGCCGGTATCGTATGATCGAAAAGTTCATCCCTGAAGGCGATCGCAAACCACTCCCCGTTGAGCAGTCCAAACCGCTCCCCCCACTCCCCCTCGCGGTTCCAGGTGGTAAATAATCCATTCGCCCGTTCGTTCTACCACAAAGTTTCATACACCATCATCACCTCGTAAACTACCCGGATGTCCCCGCATTCCCCCGCGCCCCATTCTGATCCTCGAGACGACAACGGTCTTGTCGACGCCATCAACCGAGGTGACATCGAAGCATTCAACGCTCTCTATTACCGGTATCGCGACTGGGTGGTGAACCTCGCCCACAGGCTCACGAATGACCGCGAAATTGCCCTCGACACGCTTCAGGAAACCTTCGCCTACGTCCACTCTAAATTCCCCGGCTTCGAGCTGCGAGCCAAATTCACTACCTTCCTCTACCCCGTCGTCAAACACCTGGCCATCGCCAAACGCAAAAAAGCCTCTCGTCACCAGTCTCTGGACGACACCGCCCCAGACATCCCAGACCACTCCTCGTCTACCGATCCCGATTCCCAGCGGGAACAACTTGCCCAAGCTCTGACTTCACTTTCCAAAGACCACCGTGAAGTCATCCTCCTTCGCTTTGTAGACGGTTTCAAAGTTGATGAAATCGCCTCCGTGCTCAAAATACCCTCCGGAACAGTCAAATCCCGCCTTCACCACGCCCTTAATCAACTCAGAAACGACCCGGTCACAAAAAAATATTTCAACCGTTGAACCAAACCACCTCCATACCCACTAAACCTCTCGGAAACATAAGCCATGACGCCTCAAACCAACCCCAATCCCGACCAAGATCTCGAACAACTCCTTGCCGAGCTGGACGCCCAATCTCTTTCCGCCGACCTCGCCAAACTCACACAATCCCATATTTTCGCCCCCCCTCACGTTGACACCCACATCCTTGCCACCGCCGCCGACCACCTCCAAACCATTCAACGCCCGGCATCTTCAGCCACAAGCACAGACGCCCACCCAATCTTCTCCTGGAAATTCTCGGCTGCTATCTCGGCCGCCGCAGCCGCCGCAATCACCATACTCGTCTTGCTCTCACCCTTCTCCAACAACATTTCGCCCCAAATACCCGTCGCTAATATTCAACCTCTCCCCGAAGATATCAACGAAGACGGCTCCGTCGACATCCTCGACGCCTTCACCCTCGCCAGACAAATCAGAAACTCGACCCAATCCCTCACCGCAGACCTCAATAACGATGGCTCCGTCGACAACGCCGATGTTGAACTCATCACCCAACGCGCCGTCAGCCTCTCAGGAGGTGGCGCATGACCAAACCAATCCTCTTCACCATCCTTGCTCTCTCCCTCACCACCGCCGCCCTCGCATACACATTCAAGTCCCCACCTAACGTACAGTCCGACAATACGAAGACGAGTATCTCCTTCCTGCACAAGCGTGTATTAACCCCGGACGCCTCGTCCGGGGCGCGTGGCAAAAAACAAAATATTCGCGCGCATCAAAGTGTCCGCAACAAAAATTCCTCTCAGTGTACAAACAAGCCTCCATACCTTTCCAAGGACACCATCCCAAACAAACCGGCCCCCAAATCCACCTTCCACACCATCGACCTCCACATCACCACACCCGACCCCTTACCCCTCGCCGCCTACCAGATCGACTTCAAACTCACCACGCCGAACGCGAAGTTCTCCGGCTTCATCCAGGGCGAATCACAATTTAATCAACCACCCAAGTACGACTTAGCCGCCCTCAAGGGTGAACACGTCATTCTCGCATCATTCACACTCAATGAGAAACGCAAACTCAAGAAGGGGCGCATACGCATCGCTTCCATATCCGTCATGCTCGAATCCAGCCCCGCCACCCAAAACCCCATACCCGCCTTCCAGTCAAAACTCATCGTCGCGGCGTCCAGCGACGGAAAGAAGATACCCAACGCCAAACTCCAAACCTCGCTGAGGAAAATAAAATGAGCCATCCAAGAACTTGCGCGATCATCCTCGAGCTGGCAATCGTCACCGTCCTTGCCTTCATCATCACGGGATGCGGTAAATCCGACAAACTGGGACAAAATTCAGGTTACTCCCCAAAGTCCGTCAAAGACGTAAACCCTTCACGCCAATCCGCCCCCTCCGGCGCCCTACCCTCACCCGATGAAGAAGTCTGGGTCATCGTCAAACCCCGCCAATCCACCCGTGCCCCGCGCTCCACCGATACCCCCGGCTGCGGTTCTATGCTCACCAAACTTCCCGGCGAGGCACAGAACATCCCCCTCCCCCTCAAACACACCGACATCAAAGCCTCCATCTCCACCTACATCGCCTCCGTCAACGTCCAGCAGCAATTTCACAACCCCTACGACCAGAAGATCGAAGCCGTCTACGTTTTTCCACTCCCTCAGAACGCCGCTGTCACCGACTTCATCATGACCATCGGCGATAGAAGAATCCGCGGCATAATCCGCGAGAAATCCGAAGCTCAAAAAATCTACAACGCCGCCAAACAGGCAGGCCACGTCGCCTCACTCCTCACACAACAACGCGCCAACATCTTCACCCAGAAAGTCGCCAACATCGAACCCGGCAAACGCATCGATGTCGACATCAAGTACTTCAACACACTCGCCTACCGAGATGGCTGGTATGAATTCATCCTCCCCACCGTCGTCGGCCCTCGATTCAATCCCCCCTTCGCCAAAGATCCCATCAAAGCCGCCGCCTGGGATAAACACGCCCAGACCTCCAACGGAACCACCGTCACCTACCTCCGCCCCCACCAGCGGTCAGGTCACGACATTGCCGTCTCCCTCGACATCGACGCCGGCGTCAAGATCGAAGAAGTAACATCAGACTCACACCAAATCAAACTCACCAAATCTTCTCCCTCAAAACACCGTATCACGCTTGCCCAAAATGACCGCATCCCCAACAAAGACTTCGTCCTCCGTTACCGCGTCGCTGGCAAACAAATCAAAACCAACCTCGTTCTCCATCGCGATCCCCAAGACCCACGCAATGCCCACTTTGCCTTAACCCTATACCCGCCCCAATACCTTAAGACCCTCCAGCGACACCCCGTCGAAATGATCTTCGTCGTCGACACTTCCGGCTCGATGAGCGGTAAACCACTCACCCAGGTCAAGGCCGCCATGCGTCACGCCCTCCGCAATCTCAATCCCCACGACACCTTCCAGATCATCCGCTTCGCCAACCGCGCCTCCTCCCTCGGCTCACAGCCCATCCCCGCCAATGATCGCAACATCCAGCGAGCCCTCGACTTCGTCGATAACCTCTCGTCCGGCGGCGGAACCATGGCCATGACCGGTATCAACGCATCACTCAATATGAACCACGATCTCGAACGCCTCCGCTACATCTGTTTCATGACCGATGGCTTCATTGGCAACGAACGTGAAGTCCTCGGCGCCATCCACAATAAACTCGGCCAATCACGCGTATTCTCCTTCGGCGTCGGCTCATCACCCAACCGCTACCTTATGAATCGCATGGCCAAAGTCGGTCGCGGAGCCGTCGCTTTCCTCCCACTTGAGACCTCCGGAAAGAAAGTCATGAACGCCTTCTTTTCCCGGGTCTCCCACCCCGCCATGAGCAACATCAAAATCGACTTCGGCAACCTCAAGGTCACCGAAATGTACCCCAAACGACTCCCCGATCTCTACGTCGGTCGCCCCGTCGTCATCACAGGCAAAATGACCTTACCCGATAATCCCACGTCCACCATCGTCATGCGTGGCCGCGCCGGTCACAATGACATCGAGGCCGGCATTCGTATCAACCTGAAAACACGACACGCCAACCACCCCGCCCTTCCCGCCGTCTTTGCACGCATGAAGATCGCCGACCTCGCCGACCGTTCCACCTTCCAGGATATCCCCGATCTCAAGAACCGGATCAAATCAATTGCCCTTCAACACAACCTTCTCTCTGCCTACACCGCCTTCGTCGCCGTCGACCCCACCCGTCGCACCACCGGCACGCAAGGCACAACCGTCCACCAGGGCGTACCCGTCCCCAAAGGAACGCGATACAAAACAACCGTCGATCCCGATTCAACACCGACCGACTAATTAAGCAAAACGCCAACCATCTGCACTGGCCTGCGCAGCGACCTCAATCCATCCGGGGTCGCGCAGCCCAGTGCATTTTTCGCGTCAATGTCTTCCAGAAACCCCCACGCGGATTCTTCACCAACTTCAGCCTCTTCTCCCACGCCCCAAGCTTTACCACCGCCCCCTCGTTCAATCGAATCGGAATCTGCCCGTCAATCACCATCGTCGTCCCTGCATTCGCCTGATGAACACGCAAACACATCTCGTCGTCCGCCGACACCACCGTCGGCCGAAAACTTAAAGAATGCGGACAAATCGGCGTCAACACCAACGCATCCACATCCGGCGCCATGATCGGCCCACCCGATGAAAGGTTGTAGGCCGTCGATCCCGTCGGAGTCGACACGATCACCCCATCACCTCGAAAAAAAGTACCCACAGGCTCATTCACACGAGGGTTAATCGTCAGTTCCATCTCAATCATACGAAACGGTTCACCTGCCGTAATCGCACATTCGTTCATGGCCAAGCAGTGAAAAGGCCTTTCGTCATCCTCACCCACCCCATCCTCCTCCACGGTAACATCCAACATCACCCTTTGCGATACCTCAAACCCGCCACTGGAAATCATCTCCCAGTCCTCCTGAACCTGCTTCAACGTAAACGGCGCCAAGAACCCCAACTTTCCAAAATTAATCCCCAACAACGGAATCTCAAACGCGGCAATCTGTCGCGCCGCCGAAAGCATCGTCCCGTCCCCACCCAATACAAAAACGACATCCGCCTCAGGCAGGTCCAACGGACAACGCTCATAAACATCAATATCCGCCACCACCTCACAGCGCTCCGCCAGCCACGGCCGAAAATGCTCCAGCGCTTCACAAACCTCCCCCTTCTGCTGATTGGATATTAACACCAGCTTCATACGTCTGCGATTCTAGTTTTGCACACCCACCATTTCGATATCCCCAATCAACACCAAACTGACAGGACGGAACGCGATCACTAAAAATCCGGCTCCTGGATCGACGTATGCGCCCGATTCTCAAACCGTGTGATCTCCCGATTAAACTGCAGATTCACCACACCAACCGGCCCGTTACGCTGCTTACAGATGATTAACTCCGTCAATCCCACCTTATCCGGATTCTGATCCTTCCACCCCTCCTCCGCCGTATGGTAATACTCCTCGCGGTGCAACATCATCACCACATCTGCATCCTGCTCAATCGAGCCGGATTCACGAAGGTCCGACAGGATCGGTCGATTCGATTCACGCTTCTCCGGGTTTCGATTCAACTGCGACAGACAAATCACCGGCACACCCAACTCACGCGCCAACGCCTTGACACCACGCGAAATCTCACCCACCTCATTCACACGCGATTCCGCACCAGGACTCGACATTAACTGAAGGTAATCGATGATAACCAGCTTAATATCATGCCGGCTATACAACCGCCTCGCCTTCGCACGCAATTCCAACACAGATAACGAAGGCGTATCATCGATAAACATCGGCGCCTCCGCCAGATCAGCCGCCGCCTGCTGCAACTTCATGATGTCCTGCTCATTGGACATATTCCGCTGGATTCGCTGATAATCCACACCCGATGCAGAGGCAAGCAATCGTGCAGCCAACTGCGCTTTTCCCATTTCAATACTGAATACCGCCACCGCCTGCTGGTTGTGCACAGCCACATTCTCCGCAATGTTAAGCGCCAACGAAGTCTTACCCATCGAAGGCCTCGCCGCCAGAATAATCATATCCCCCTTCTGCAACCCCCCGGTCATATCGTTCAGTTCGTGATACCCCGTCGCCACCCCCGTCAACGTTGATGGATTATCCCGACGATCCAGAATCTCCTCAAACGCCCGGTGCACCAACTCATTCAACGCAGACGGCTCATCCGCTGATGACGACTGCGCAATCTCAAATATCCGCTTCTCCGCCTTATCCAGGATCATCCCGGGATTTTCAGTCGACTCATGAGCCTCCTTCAGAATCATCCCCGCCGCATTGATCAAATGTCGCAACTTCGCCTTGTCCCGCACAATCCGCGCAAAATGCGGGGCATTGATCGCCATCGGCACCGATTCCGCCAACTCCACCAGATAATCCACCCCCCCCACCGCATCAAACTGATTCCGGTCCCGCAACAACTGTGTCAACTGCACCAGATCCAACGCCTGATGCTGGTCGTACAAATGCACCGCCGCGTCAAAAATCTCCGCATGCTTCGGTAAATAAAAATCATCCTTCGATTTGATGATCTGAAGAACCTCCCCCACGAGATGCAGATTCTCCGCCCCCGCCAAGATCATCGATCCGATCAGACTCATCTCCGCCTCAGGTGAATGAGGCATCACACGATCAAATAACTTCGATAACTCACCGGTATTGATCTGAATTTCCGGTTGCTTCCATGCCGTCTTTGTTGCCATACCTCAGCCAAACTCCTTTTCAGCCGTTATCCCTCTGCCCAATCAAACTGTCAATCTACCCGAACGCCGCCAATGACATGCGCAAAACATGTCGATAAACACATCATAGCGCCCAAATTACCGCTTTTTGTTACACCACCCGTTTGCCCACACCCTTTTCTACGCACAAAATAACACTATGAGATTATCTAACATTAACTTTCTCGCCATATCCGTTATTCTCGCAACCCAACTCTTCCCCGCATTCGCTTCGGGCCGAACACTTAGCAACAAGAACATCCATTCATGCGACGCGACCGAAGACAAGGCCTCCGCCAAGAAGCCCAAAAAGAATAATTCCAAAACGATCAAAGACCACCTCCGCAAGCCCGACATTTCACCCAAAAAACCCGCCAAACCCACCGCAAAAGACATAAAGGAAAAACTGCTCCCTCACTTCAAAACCCGCGAACAACTCATTCGCGAACGCTTGGCCAAACTACTCCAAAAACCCGATCCCAAAATCTCCAATGCCTCCGTCAAGTACCGACTAGACCAGATCATCAAGGATGCCCGTCTCCTCGCCCACGAGGCTCCATCTCCAAAAACCAAGCTCACCTCGCTTTCCCTCCAGATGCAGACACTTTACGTCCGCATCTCCCGTTTCCCTACGGATGAAAAGGTTGACCAATACCTCTTCGCCCTGCGCGCCACCGCAAGAAGAACAAAGGCCATGCGTCAGGACAACGCCGCCGCAATCGGTGACTTCTGGCTCCTTTCCGCCGACCTCTTCGACATCAACCGCGCCGACCTCCCCCTACCCGAACGCCGACGCCAGATGCGTCAGCTCATGACCCAATACCTCAACACGCATCGCGATGGACCCGCAACACCCGCAGTTCAGGCCGCATTTCTCAAACTCCTTCGGGATGACAAGAACGCAAAACCCATCAAGCCCAAAACTCCTGGAAAGAAACCCAAACCCAAAAAACCATCCAATATCACCAATCCCAAAAAGCCGAACGTCAAAGCCCCCACCATCAATCTCCCCAAAATCCCCTACACGCTCGACAACAAAACCGAAAAAGATGGCATCATCAGGTACCACATCACATCACCCGTCCAGAGCGGTCGCACAACACTCCGCATCCTCCTACCCGACAAAGACAAACTACCTCATCCTGACAAGCCACGCCGCATCCTCTACGTCCTCCCCGTCGAAGCCACCGGAAAACCCGACTGGGGTGACGGCTTCAAGGTCGTTAAAAAGCTCAACCTGCACAACAAATTCGGTCTCATCGTGGTAGCCCCATCATTCAGCCAACTTCCCTGGTACGCCAATCACCCTTCTCGTCTCAGCGTCCGGCAGGAATCCTACATCCTCGGTGTCATCGTCCCCGCAATAGAAAGACTCATCGGCCCCAACTTCAAAAAACGCCACCTTCTACTCGGTTTCTCAAAAAGCGGCTGGGGCGCATGCCACCTCATCCTTAAGTACCCCAACGTCTTCTACGCCGCCGCCGCGTGGGACGCCCCCCTTATGGTTCAGGATCCCAACAAGTACGGCATGAAAATTGTTTTCCCCACACAAAAACACTTCGCACCCTACTACCTCCCCAAACGATTCGTTGCCTCCGCAGACATGCTCAAAAAACGCAACCGAATCGCCCTGCTCGGCTATGACAACTTCCAAACCGAAATGAAACAGGCCCACAATCTCCTCAAAAAACACAACATCCCGCACATCTACTCCGACGGCCCCAAACGCAAACACCATTGGGAAGGCGGTTGGGTCACCGACGCCGTCAACGCTCTCCACCAACTCTCAAAATAAAACCGCGAATTTCCCCCACCTACAACAAACTGATCGGGTCCACATCCACCGCAGTACGCGCATCCGATTTCAACAGCCCTTCCATCCGTGGTTGCCACAACAACCGCTGAATCCCCACTGCATCCTTTGCCGTTACCTCCACCTGGTGTCGATAGTACCCCCCAATCCGGGCAATCGGCGCAGGCGCAGATCCAACAACCCTCGCGCCGATACCCAACGACTCATTCGTCCTTCGAATCAATTCTCCGATCACCTCGCCATGCGCTCGCGCCTTTTCGTCATCCAGATCACGCGAGACAATCCGAACCATACGACTCACCGGAGGCAATCCCGCATACTTTCGCAACCCAAGCTCCATCTCCGCAAACCTGTCATAATCATGCTCCGCCGCCAATTGAATCGCAGGATGCTCCGGCGTAAACGTCTGCACCACCACCGTCCCACCCGCATCCGATCGCCCCGACCTACCCGCAACCTGGCATACCAGTTGAAACGTTCTCTCTGATGCCCGAAAGTCCGGCATGTTTAGCGCCGTATCCGCCGAAATCACTCCCACCAACCTCACATTCGGAAAATCCAACCCCTTGGCAATCATCTGTGTTCCCACCAGCACCTGAATATCCCCCGACCGAAACTGATCCAGCAACCGATCATAATCCTTAGACGATCGCATCACATCGCTATCCATCCGCGCAAAACGCAACCCCTCAAACTTCTTCGCAATTTCATCCTCCACACGCTGCGTCCCCAAACCAAACACCGTCACCTTCTTCGAACAAACCGGACAATTCGACACCACAATATTCTCAAACCCGCAATAGTGGCATCGCAACAACCCACCCGTCTTCAAACCCTTATCCACATGATAGACCATATTCACATCGCAATGCTCACACGCCATTACCCACCCGCACGCCTGGCTCGCACATGCCACATAATTCGCATACCCCCGACGATTCAACAACAGCATCGCCTGTCCCCCCTCCTTAATCGTTCGTCGCAGCACATTCTCCAGCTTCACACTCAACAAATGCACACCATGTTTCCCCGTCATCTCATACCGCCTCCGCCTCTCATCCATCATGTCCACCACATCCACATGCGGCATCGACAAACCCGCCACACGCTCCTTCAACCTCACCAACCCATACGCTCCCTTAACTTGCGCGTTGTAATAACTCTCCAGCGACGGCGTCGCCGACCCCAGCACAACCCTCGCCCCACACATCTGCGCCCGCTTCACCGCCACATCCCGCGCATGATATCGCGGCGACTGATCCTGCTTATAACTCCCATCATGTTCCTCATCCACGATGATCATCCCCAGATCATCCACCGGCGCAAACACCGCAGACCGCGCACCCACCACTACCCGTGCCCATCCCTCACGAATCAAGTTCCACTGCTCATGCCGCTGCGCCGCCGTCAATCCACTATGCAAAACCGCCACCTGCTCAAACCGGCCAATAAACCGCCCCGCCGTCTGCGGTGTCAACGCAATCTCCGGAACCAGCACGATCGCACGCTTCCCACGACGCAACACCTCCTCAATCACACGAATATAAACCTCCGTCTTCCCGCTTCCCGTCACCCCATGCAACAAATTCACTCCAAACCCATCCTCAATCTCCCCCACGATCTCACCCACCGCCGCAGCCTGCTCATCCGTCAACACCAACCCCGCATCCCCCTCCACACGATGCTCCGACCAGATCGCCTCGACTTTTGCCAGCCTCAACTCACGCAATAACCCCTTTTCCACCAGCCCGTTCACCGGCGACACCGACTTCGCCCCCGCCATCTCCGCCAGCACCTTCGGCAACACCGGCAACCTCCCCCTCGCCCCCAATTCCACAACCTTTCCCAACACATCCTTCTGCTTACCCCTCAACCCATGCGTCGCCACAATCGAATCCACCGAAGCTTCACATATAGGCTCATGCAACTCCACATACGTTCGCTCCACCATCCCCGTCCCCTTCTTCACCGCCGCCGGCAAGATCGTCGAAAGCACCATCCCCAACGGGCAACAGTAATACCTTGACAACCACTGCGATAACTCAATCAAATCCTCCGGAAGATTCACCCCGCGATGTTGCCGCGCTGCAATCGCCTTCAACTTCGATCTTGCAACATCCTCCGGCGCCTCACCCATCACCTTCAACACATACCCCCCCACTGGACGATTCTTACGTCCCAGCGGAACCGTCACCCGATCCCCCGGACCAAGCTCACCCATCTCATCGGGAACCACATACGTAAACCCCTCCGGTCGATCAAATCCACGCTCTAGAACTACCTGCGCATATCGATTCGCCCCATCTCCCGGCTCAATATGGCCGAATAACCCTTCCATCATCCCAATCTTCCCCCCATACAATCAAATACGCAACCCTCGCCCTTCATCTCTACCTCACTCCCCAAGCAATCGCATCACTTCATCGATATCCTTATCGCCCCTCCCAGACAAATTCACCAACACAACACGATCCCGCGGCAACGCCCGCGCCACCTGCACGGCATGATACATCGCATGAGAACTCTCCAGTGCCGGAATAATCCCCTCATGCTTGCACAGCATCTCAAACGCTTCCATCGCCTGCTCATCCGTGCAATTCGTATAGCCCACACGCCCCGCATCCTTCCAGTGCGAATGCTCTGGCCCAACTCCGGGGTAATCCAATCCCGCGCTCACCGAATGTACATCCGCCGTCTGCCCATCAATATCCTGTAATACATAACTCAATGATCCATGTAACACACCCGGCGATCCAAAACAGATCGGTGCAGCATGATCCCCTGCTTCATCCCCCCGTCCACCCGCCTCCACACCCACTAGCTTCACATCCATATCATCAAT
>JANQQT010000112.1 GCA_028284925.1 Phycisphaeraceae bacterium
GACCGCGGTTGGACCACCAAGAGTATGGGCCGTCGATGTCGCCGAAGTGCCGGCGGATGAGGTCGTTCCAGCCTGAATCGAGGAGGTCGGAGAACCACCGGCGTTCGTGAGGGAGGAAGCCCGACTGGTTCTGGTTTCCTTTGGCGTAGAAGATGTCTTTCTCGGTGTGGGCGATGTTAAAGTCGCCGCCGAGGATGACGGGGTGGCGGACGGAGAGGAGGGGGGTGACGGCGGGGAGGAAGCGTTTCATCCAGATTTCCTTTTGTTCCTGTCGATGGTCGCCGGATGAACCGGAGGGCAGGTAAACGGAGGCGAACTGGAAGCGTTGGCATTTGATATTGATGACGCGACCTTCGGTGTCGGGGTCATCATCGGAGAGTCCGGTGTGGAGCAGTTTGAATGGGTGTTTGGAGTAGATGGCCGTGCCGGAGTAGCCTTTTTTTTCTGCGGGGTGATAGTGGACGTGCCAGCCGGGCGGTGCGGCCCAGGGTTGAGGGAGCTGCTCGGGGAGTGCACGCACTTCCTGGAGGAGGAGGATGTCGGGGTTGATTTTTTCGAGGTGGTCGGCGAAGCCTTTTTTAAGGGCGGCGCGGAGTCCATTGACGTTCCAGGTGGTGATACGCATGAGAGGGAGAGCTTTTGAGGGATTAACTGAGGAGGTGGGCGAGTTCGTCTTTGGTGAGGTTTCGGAGTGGGTTTTCCTGTTCACCGACGATGGCATCGGCGAGTTGTCGTTTTTGTTGTTGCAATTCGATAATGCGCTGTTCGACGGTGTCCTGGCAGATGAGTCGGTAAGCGAAGACGTGGGAGGTCTGGCCTATTCGGTGCGTACGGTCGATGGCCTGCGCCTCGACGGCGGGGTTCCACCAGGGGTCAAGGATGAAGACGTATTCGGCGGCGGTGAGGTTGAGGCCGAGGCCGCCAGCTTTGAGGCTGATGAGGAAGACGGGGACATCGGGATTGTTCTGGAAGTTCTCGACGGGTGTTTTGCGATTTCGTGTCTGGCCGTCGAGGTATTCGTAGGTGATGTTCTTTTCGTCGAGTCGCTGTTTGACCAGTGAGAGCATGGAGGTGAACTGTGAGAAGACGAGTGCCTTATGGCCTTCTTCGATGAGTTCCTCGAGTTGCTCGGTGAGGGTGTCGAGCTTGGCGGAGGGGACATCGGTGCGTTTGGGGTCGATGAGTGCGGGATGGCAGGCGGCCTGTCGGAGTCGGAGGAGGGCTTCGAGGACGACCATTGCTTTATGGCCGATGGTGGATTTGGAATCAGCGAGGAGGGATTGTCGGTAGTGATGTCGAAGTTCGTCGTAGATTTTCCTTTGTGCTGGTTCCATTTCGCAGACGATGGTTTGTTCGGTTTTGTCGGGTAGCTCGGTAAGGACTTGTTTTTTGGTTCGACGAAGGATGAAGGGGCGCAGGGCGGAGCCGATTTGCCTGGCGAGGTCGACGTTGAGTCGGTTTTTGGCTTTGGATTTGAAGAGGTCGTTGAATTTTGCGGAAGCGCCGAGCATGCCGGGGTTGGAGAATTCGAAGATGGACCAGATGTCGCCGAGGTGGTTTTCGACGGGAGTCCCTGTGAGGGCGAGGCGGTGTTGGGCTTTGAGAAGTCGGGATGATTTGGCGGCTTGTGAGGTTGGGTTTTTGATGGCCTGTGCTTCATCGAGGACGACGTAGTGGAAGGGTTGCTCGCGTAGTTCCTTGATGTCGCGGCGAAGCATGCCGTAGCTTGTGACGACGAGATCGTGCTTGGCGATTTGTTTCCGGAGGGATGCGCGATCCGCGCCTCCGTAGGAGAGTGTTTTCAGGTCGGGCGTGAAGTGACTTGCTTCGTCCAGCCAGTTGAAGACCACGGATTTGGGAGCGACGACGAGTGTGGGGTGATGTGTTTTTTCGCCATCGGTTTTTTCGGCGAGGTCTTTGTAGTGTTTATCGAGAACGGCGAGGACCTGGATCGTCTTACCGAGGCCCATGTCGTCGGCGAGGATGCCGCCCATGCCGAACCATTTGAGGAATTCGAGCCATCCGAGTCCGTGTTGCTGGTAGGGGCGAAGTTCGCCATCGAATCGTTGGGAGGGTTGTGCGGAGTTAATGCCGTTGAACTGTCGGATGCGTTCGCGGGCTTCCTTGAATTTGTCATCGGTGTAGGTGAGTTCCTGTTCATCCAGAAGGGCGTCGAGGAGTACGGCTTGTGCGGATTGAAATCGGAGGTGGTCGTCTTCGATGCCGGCGATGGCGGTGAGAAGGCCGTGCTGCTCGAGCCATTCGGTGGGGAGCATGCCCTGTGAGCCATCGTCGAGTTTGATGAGGTTCTTGCCGGATCGTGCGGCTTTGAGTATTTCCGGTAGTGAGACGGATTGTTCGCCGGCTTCGGTCTGGAACTTGATGTCGCCTCGGAGTTCGAACCAATCCATGCCAGAGGAGATGGAGAGTTTGGGTGGGGCGGCGCGGTGGACGATGTTCTGGTCGGCCTGAATGGTCCAGCCGTTTTTCATCAGAGCGTTGACGGCGGCAGGCATTTTTTTTGCGGGAAGCCTGAGTGTGTCATCGTCGAGTGCGGGGTCGGGTCGGAAGCCGAGTTCGATGAGTGACTTGACGGCGTGTTGTTCTTCTTCGTGGTTGCGACGAAGGAGTACGGTTTCGGTATCGGGTGGTCGGAGATCGTGGGGAGGGGTTAGGGCGCCATCGTGGTCGTGATCGCTGTTGGGATCGGTTGTTGGGATATTGGCGATGTAGCGTCCTGGCGTGGAGGGTGAAATCTGGTGGCCATCGTAATTGAACTGTACTTCCGCCAGGAGTGCAGCGCTTGCGGCGGGCGCGTTTTTGGATTGGCGCGGCGGGCTGGTGAGTTCAAGGTATGGTTTGGGGGAGAGTTGCTTTTCAGGGCGCGCGATTTCCTCGGGAAGTTGGAGGTAGGGTAGATGGGGGAGGAGGTAGAGGCGGTCGAGGAAGCGGGGGATGTCTTTGATGGGGATGCAGATGGGGTGGGGGTTGTCGCGACGGGGCGAATCCTCGCGGAAATGGTTGATCCATGCGATGGCGGACTGGTCATCGAGACGGTAAACGGTGTTTTGATGGATGACGAGACCGGTGTGGCCGCCGAGGATGAGTGTGGGTTGGGCGATGGGGATCTGCTGATCTTCGTGGCGTAGTTCGAGTGTGAGTGAGAGTTCGATATCGGAGAGCCGACCTACGGCCCAGAGTTGCCAAGTGGTTTCGTCGTTCCAAATGAGAGGCGATTGGTCATCGTCGGTATCGGTGGAGAGGTTGATGTCGTCATCTGAGCAGACGAAACATCGGTCGGTGGCGATGAGGGAATGGAGGAGGTGATGCTGGGCGGCAACCGGGATCTGGAAGATAGAAGTAGGGCGTTCTCGGGGAATGCGGTTGGCGTAGTCTTCTTCTTCTACGCGCGTGGCGCCGAGGATGGTGGAGCAAAGTTGTCGGTCGACGGGATCGTGAAGATCCTGAATGGTTTGTGCGTTGAGTCGCAGGGGTTTGGGTTTGCTCCAGCCGGTGTTGGTGGGTTGTCGTTGACGTGTTTCGACGACGAGGGAGCCGCGGTTGGCGGAGCGTGTTGCGTTGATGCGATAAGAGACCTGAGCGTAAGTTTGCTGGATGGGGTTGGTTGTGGGTGTAGCGACCATGGGCTGGCGTATGAGGGTAAGTCGGTCGAGCCAGTCTGGGCTTTTGGATTTGGGTGTTGCGCGCTTGGGGTCGCGTTTGCCTGCGCGTGGAAGACGAGGTTTGGAGAAGGCGTCTTCGATGACGTTTTTATCACCCGTTTTGATACCGGAGTTCTGGATGTCGAGGAGTGTGGCCCAGATGTGCTTGCAATACTTGCCGGAGCCAAAGTCATCGCAGGTACAGGTTGCGGAGGCCGCTTTGCCATCGTATTCGAATCTGACGGTATGGATGAGATCCTGGTCTGTCACTTCGGCGGCGAGTATCTGTCCGTTGTTTGATTCGACCTGTTGGACGGCGCCTTCCAGTTGTGCTGCGCGTCCTGCGACGCGGGCATCGGATTTAAAGAAAGGAGCCCATGTGTTTGTTAATTCTAATTTACCCAATCTCTTCCTGCCTGGTAAAAACTTTGGTTCTGGGTGAACATGAATGCTAGGCAGGTTGAGTCGCGATGGAAATACCGCTGGTATGAAATTGGTTAGGTTGACGGGTTTTAAGAAAGCGAGGTTGGGATGAGTGGAGTAAAGTAGGTGATGCATTTACGGGTGCTTGAAATTGAAGCTGGGATCAGGGAGGCGATGGAAAGAGGGGATCGCCTGGTGGTAAGTGCGCCAACGGGGAGTGGGAAGACGACGCAGGTTCCGCAAATTCTGGATCGATGTGAGGCGGTTCGTGGGGAGGTTGTTGTGCTTCAGCCGCGTCGTCTGGCGACGCGAATGGTTGCGGGGCGTGTTGCGGATGAGATGGGTTGCAGGTTAGGGGGTGTGGCGGGCTATGAGACGCGCCATGAGCGGCGGGTGAGTAATGAGACGCGGATTCGTTTTATGACGGAAGGCGTGTTGCTTGCGAAGATGGGGAATGGAGATGAATTGAAGGGCGTTGGGGCCGTGGTTTTGGATGAGTTTCATGGGAGAACGTTGGCGGGTGATTTGTTGTTGGGATTGATTAGGCGAATGCAGGAGAACAGAAGTGGATTGAAGTTGGTGGTGATGTCGGCGACGCTGGATGCGGAAGGTGTGGGCAGATTTTTGGGCTGCGAGGTGTTGGAGGCGGGTGGGCGGATGTTTGAGGTTGAGATGCGATATATGCCTAAGAGACGCGCGGGAGAGGTTTGGGATTGGGCGACGGATGCGGTGGGTGAGTATGTGAGAGATGGTGGGGCGGGTGATGTGTTGGTGTTTATGCCGGGTGTTTATGAGATTGGGCGGACGGTGCGGGTATGTCGACGGGTATTGGGTAGGGACATTGAGGTTTTGCCGTTGCATGGTGGGTTGAGTGGTGTGGAGCAGGATGCGGTGGTGCGTGGCGTGGGTGGGAACAGGCAGCGTGTGATTGTGGCGACGAACGTGGCGGAGACGTCGATCACGATTGAAGGGGTGCGGTGTGTGGTGGATAGCGGGCTGGCGAGGGTTCATCGTTATGATGGCGCGCGGGGGATGAATGTGCTGAAGGTGGAAGGGATTAGTCTGGCGAGTGCGGAGCAAAGAAAGGGGAGGGCGGGGCGTGTGGCGGAAGGTGTGTGTTATCGATTATGGGTGAAGGGTGATGATGCGGTGAGATGTGAGAGGGAGGAGCCGGAGATTCGACGAATTGAATTGAGTGAGGGGTTGTTGAAGTTGAAGGGGATGGGGGTAGGTGGTTTTGAAGAGATTGAATTGTTGGATCGGCCTCGTGAAGAAGATGTGGCTGCAGCGGAGGGATTGCTGGTGAGTTTGGCATTGGTGGATGACGGTGGAGGGTTGACGGAGATGGGGCGAATGGTTGGATGTTTTGGCGGACATCCGCGCGTAGGGCGAGTGTTGGTTGAGGCATCGAAGCGGAAGTGCCTGGACCGGGGTCTGATCTGGGCGGGATTGATATCGGAGCGGGATATTTTGAGGCGGGATGCGGAGGCAAGTGTGTTGAGGCAGTACGGCGATGCGGAGTGGGTGGATAGTGATCTTGCGTTACGCGAACATTTGTGGGAAACGGCGAGGACGGGGGATGGTGGATTTGATCGTGGCGTCTGTGAGAAACTGGGGCTGGACGTGAGGGCGTGTGGTGAGGTGGGACGTGTTGTGGGGCAGTATGGTAAGTGGTGCAGGCGAGTCGGGCTTAAGATGGGTGGAGGCAATCGGACGGTGGATGTGGTGAAGAGCGTATTGGCGGGGTATGGAGATCACGTCGGGATGCATTGGGAGGAAGGAGGTAGTGGGTGTTTGATGGCAGGGCGGAAGGGTGTGGCGCTGGATGGGCAATGTGTTGTGAGAGGGGTGGGGCCTGTGGTGGCGATTGCGTTGAGTGAGGTGGGGCGAGGTGATCGGGCGCGGGCAGTGTTGCGCGGTGTTAATCGCGTAGAGGTTGAGTGGCTCAAGGAAATGGGTTGGAAAGATATCGGTATGGAGAAGATAGAGGGTTGGGATGAGGAGCAGCGGGCGGTACGTGAGATGGAGGAGGTGAAGTATGGGGAGTTGGTGGTGGGGCGTGTGAGTCGGCCGGGGGAGGATGGAGCCAAGAGTGGGGAGGTGATTGTTGAGAAGATGCTTGATGGGGAATTAAGACTTAAGCGGTGGGATGAAGAAGTGGAGCAGTGGATTGAACGTGTGCGATGTGTTGGTGAGTGGTATGAGGATCGGGGATTAATCAGATATGAACGTGATGAGGTTGCTGTATTGTTGCATGAGATTGTTGGCGGAGCATCGCGGTTCGGGGCGGTGGAGGGGCGGGAGGTATTGAGTGTGGTGAAAGGGGCGTTGGACTGGGATGATCAGGTTTTTGTGGAGAAGATGGCTCCGCGTGTGGTTAAGTTGAAGTCGGGGTATGGGATGAAGGTTTGGTATGAGTGTGGTGAGAAGCCGCGGGGGCGGGCGAAGATTCAGGATTTTTATGGGATGGAGGAGGGTGTTCGTGTTGGAGGCGGGCGTGTTGGAGTGGTGTTGGAGATTCTGGGTCCAAACTTTCGGCCAGTGCAGGTGACGGAGGATTTGAAGGGGTTTTGGACGGGTTTGTATCCTGAGTTGAAGAAGGAATTGAAGCGGCGATACCCGAAACATGAGTGGCGGTAGTTGTGAACGGGGGTTGATATAGCGTGATGGGTTACGGGAGTCTAAAGTGCTTTGGCGTAAGTGTCTTGTTATCAATGGGTTAGGCGTTGGAGAATGGATTGGAAAGTTGTTGAGGTTATAGGACTAATGGTGTACTATGTGCGTCGGACGTGAACGTATCAATTCCAATGGAGTTGGGATTTGCGTCTGTATAACCGGCACGGGCATGTCCGGCGATTTTTTTCGACGACTGCTTGTTGGTGTATGTGTATGTGGCGTGGCAGGGCAATCCTGTCACGCCGTTGTGTAGTTTCATAGGTTTTATGTACCGAGAAAGGTCGAACCATGATTGCCAGGCCTGATGAATTTCAACGTCTTGTAGGTCTTTATCGTCAAATAGCGCGTCGGGGGAGCGGCGGAGGAGTTAGAAGAGCATATGGGATTGGGGGGCGGGGGTTGAGGCGAGGGGGTGAACATCTGGATGTGTTGGAGCCGCGTATCTTGCTGAGCGCGGACGTGACGGGGCGTACCGGGGACATGAATGCGCTGGATTTGAAGGATTTTGAGGTGGGGACCAATTATGAGTTGCTGGACTTTCATATCGACGGATCGGATCGGGATGTGGATGTGGAGGTTGCGCCGGGGACGGGGTATTGGGAGTTGGTGAGCGGCGGGGAGGCGGTGGGTTCGATTATTTTTTCGGAGCAGGTTGCGAGCGGTGATTTTTCGACGGGTGGTGAGTTTTATTTTGCGCCGGCGACGGATACGCAGGTGGATGGGGATACGGATTTGAATGTCAAGGGGTTTCAGGGGACGGTGCAAATAAATGCGCAAGCGGTGGTGAGTAATGTAACGACGCCTTTCAGTTTTACGCTGGAGATTGCGGATGGATTGACGCCGAGTGGTGATGGTTCGGTGACGGTGGGCGGTGGGACGTTGAATATCCTGCGGGCGGAGCAGCGGTTGAACTATTTTGGGTTTCAAGATGCTGATGGGGATGCGCTGGATTTGAGCGGCACTTTGAATCAGGAGACAACAGAAGCGGTGCAGCTTTTTGCGAGTGCGACGGATGCGACCGGGGCGGATAAGCCTGGTGATACATCGGGGATGTTGGAACCAGGCGTGGTGGATTGGTTGAATTCGAGTGGGGCGCCGAGGTGGGGATCGTTGGTGGATCCTGATCCGCAGGGTGGAGGGTTTAATCCGGATACGCCGAACGGTGATTTTGACGTTGATCCAGGGACAACGGCGACGTTTGCGACGAACTGGTTGCGCGATTCGATTGTGGCGGCGACTTCGACGGCGGGGAGCGGATTTACGATTACGGCACTGAGCGAGGCGGGAGGTGTGGATACGGGGATTGTGCATGCGGATGATGCAGGCCGGATGCATGAGTCGGGGATGGAGGTTGATTTTCATTTGCCGGTTGCGTTGCGGACGGGTAATGCATCGATATCGGCGGCGGAGCAGAATTATATTGATCTGGTTGTGGAGTTGGATACGCAGGCGGCGGCGCGCGGGGTTGAGTTGATTCAGGTTGTTGCGCCAAACTCTGATTTGGTGAATGAGATCAATACGGCGTTGGGCGGCGGTATTGCGACGTTGACACCCGGGGTACCTTTTAATGATGTGATGCATGTCCATTTTGCGGCTCCTGCGGCGCCGAGTTTGATATCGCCGTTGCAGGCGAGCGCGTTGGAGGCGTTGGCGAGTGAGTTGGCATCGGCAGGTGGGACATTAGGTGGATTGGATGCGTTGTCGCAGCCGTTGCCGATTCTGGGAGCGTTGCCGCCGAATACGCCGCCGAGCATTGGGGCGATATTGGACCTGGACCAGACGTTGGCAGATGAGATTGGACAGCGTGTATCGAGTTATTTTGCGGGTGATGGGTCGCCGACGTTGGCGGAGTTGTTGACGTTTCTGGAGCAGGGGAATTTCAGTAATCTGGTTGCGGTGATGGATGAGCCTGGCCGTTTTGCGTTTTCGTTCCGTTATGAGACGAGTAAGACGGAAAGTCTGTCGCTGGAATTGGGGGATGAGCCTCAGGAGAGTGGTGTAACGCTGGGGGCGACGGGGAGTGTGGATGTGACGGCGACGTTTGTGATGGAGGGGACGATGGGTGTGGATTTGACGCGGGGCTTGTCGCCGGCGGAGGCGGGGTTTGTGCAAGTTACGCAGGCGGAGGCGTCGGCGGAGGTTGATGCGACGGGGTTAAATTTCTCGGCGAATCTGGGGATCATTGGTGGTGGGGTGAGTGATGGTACGGTGGATCTTGATGCATCGGTGATGCTGGATGTGAATGGCGGGGCGGAGTTGACGCTGAATGATATTCAACTGACGCCCATCGGGGGGCTTGTCGGGTTTACGCCGTCAGGCAGCATTGATGTGAATTTGCCGTTGTCCGCAACGGTTGGGACGTTTGATTCGGACGCGTTTTTTGCCGAGCCGAATCGACCGAAGATCACGTTTACGGACGGTGATTTGTTTTCAGGTCCGGGGCCTCAGTTTAACTTGACGTTGCCGACGGAATTGCAAGGGTGGATTGGTTTGCAGGCGGGTGAGATGGTGGGGTTGATGAATCAGTTTGGGGATTTCCTGGATCAGCTTCGTACTTCGGCGATTTTTAATACGCCTATTCCGTTTACGGACGGGACGGATTTGGGCGATGTGATCGGGTTGCGTGAAGCGTTTGTGGATCAGGTGTTGGATTTGCTGGAGAGCGAACCGAATGTTCCGGCGTTTGATACGGCGCAGGCTTTTGGTTTGTTGTTGCCGGCTGTGCAGGCGTTTGATTTTCTTCCATCGCTGGATGGGAAGCCCTCACTGGTTTTCGAGTTCGATCTTTCGAAAGTGTTTTCGCCGAGTGCCGCGGATGTTGATTTGGATTTGCTGGCGACGGATGAGACGGGGCTGGTGGGGATATCGACGGACAGCGAGATTACGCTGACGCCGGATGTTGATTTGACGTTTACTTTCGGGATCGATCTTTCGCCTGTGGGTAACGGTGTTTCGTTTACGACCGGGAGTTCGCTGACGTCATTGAATGGAGGGATGGGGGTGAGTTCGGCGGTGTCGGGTGATGACGCGCAGGTGGTGTTGCGTGATGGTACGGTGTTTAACGTTAATTTGTCAGGGGCGACGACGTTGGGGGATGTGATGAACGCGTTTAATAACGCGGCGACGAATGCGGGAGCGGGATCGAAATTTGACCTTGGATTTAACGGTATGTCGGATGGGTTGGTGGCCGAGGATACCTCCACGCCGACGGGGGCTGATCCGATGTTCAAGATTTCGGGATTGAACGGCAGTCTTATGCCGTTCATGCTCGGGATTGCGGGGGATGGGAGTGAGACGGGTGTGATCAACGGCGCGGTGTTGCATGGCGACTCATTGCGGAACCATGTTTTTCTTGACAACGCGACGATTGGGGCAGGTATCAGTATTCTGGCGCCTGATATT
Source organism: Phycisphaeraceae bacterium (assembly GCA_028284925.1). Classification (GTDB taxonomy): domain Bacteria; phylum Planctomycetota; class Phycisphaerae; order Phycisphaerales; family Zrk34; genus JANQQT01. The sequence goes on from JANQQT010000112.1 coordinate 10,164, forward strand.
GATGCAACGGCGGCTTTTGGGCCGGTGGCGGTGAGTGTGGTGGACGGTAGCGGTTCGATTGGTGCAAATATTAATATCAGCCTGCAGGATCCAAACACGATGGCGAGTCGTGTGGGGTTGGTTGATTTGCTTGAGAATTTGAGTGATCCAGGCGACCTGATTGATTTGAATGTGGCGGCAAGCGCGAATCTGGCGTTGCCGATTGATGTGAATGCGGGCGGGTTGGGGCTTGACACGTTAACGAATGCGGATCCGAGTATTGATGTTTCGTGGCCGAGCGTGTTTTCCGTGGATGGTGTGACGGGTGAGATTGAGGTGGACACGGCGTCGTTGAACGTGACGTTCGACGATTTTGATGAGTTGTTGAATTTCCAGGAAGTGGATGCGGCATCGGTGGTGGCGATGTTGGCCGGGCTTGCAGGGTTTGTGGGTGATCTGGCGGGGTTTGACTTTTTCAATACCGAGTTGCCGATTATCAACAAGTCCTTGGCGGATTTGTTTGAATTTGCCTCTGACTTTTCTCAGATTGTGTCGGAATTCCAAGAGATGCCAGGGCTGTTGCTGGAGGACTTGCTGGCGGAATTGCAGACAGCGCTTTCGATTCCTGGATTGGCATTGAGTATTGATACGAGCGGGGCTGATCCGGCGATTCGACTGGACTTGCCGTATACGAAGAGCCTGATTGATTTCATGCAGCCGCTGAACCTGGATCTGAGTGATCTGGGTATTCCGGGATTGTCGAATCTGATTGATGCCCAGACGGGCGGCACGCTGGATATGGATGCAGATTTGAACCTGAACCTGTCTGTAGGTTTGGATTTAGCGAATCCTTTGAATCCGCGACCGTTTATTTATGACACGTCGCAGGCGACGGTTGATTTTGCGATTCGTGGGACGGGTATTGAGTTTTCGGCGGCGGTTGGTGCGCTGGGTATTTTTGTTGGTGAGCCGGGTAATGGGGGTACGGTGACGATTGACCTGGATGGTAATGCGGCGACGACGAATGATCCGGCGACGTTCGGGATTGATTTGACGGACAACAATGGTGACGGTCGTCACTTTTTTGATGAGCCGGGATTGTTGAGTGATCTGACGCCGGCGTTGAACGGGGCTGCGAATGCGACGTTGCCGATCTTTTTCCCGACGCAGGGTGTGCCGCTGGATCCGTTTGTGCCTGAGCTGATTATCGATATCACGGATTTGAGTTCCCCGATCACGAATACGCAGGTGACGGCGTTGCCGGACTTTGCGAATGCGATTAACAACCTTGATCTTTCGACGGCTTTGGATGCGCTGGTTGGCGGGTGGGATGCGGTGTTTATGTTGTTGGAGGATGCTCTGGCGGGTGAGGTGTTGGGGATTGAGTTGCCGCTGATTGGTAATAAGTTGCAGTCGGCGTCGCGTTTTGTAAGTGATTTGCGGACGAGTGTGGTGGGTAACCTTGAGCAGCCGGGTGCGAAGACATTGCCGTTTGTTCAGCAGAAGGTTTATGACGCGCTGGGGCCTGGCGGGTTGGACTGGTTACAGGATATTACGGGTGAGAACGATATTACGATCGATGATGTTGAGATCGTGACATCGGGAGGGCCCGGCGGTGTGGGTGATGCGAACGGATTTGATGAGGTTCAATACAACATATCGCTGCATGAAGATCTTGTGACGTTCAGTGAGCCGATCGATTTGGATATTGGCTTGCCGGGGCTGGGACTTGATGTGGATGGGGAATTGGTGGTGCGTGTGGGGTTTGATCTGGATTTCGGGTTTGGTGTGAGTCTGGATGACGGCGTGTTCTTTGATGTGTCCAGCGCGAGTGAGATGGGCATTACGTTTGAGGTGGGGATTGAGCAGCTTGATGCCACGGGTGAGTTGCTGTTTTTGCAGCTTGATGTGAATGACACGGGGTTAAGTGGATTTGAAGGTTCGTTTACGGTTGACATCATGGACCCGGGTGGTGACGGCAAGCTGACGCTTGGCGAGTTGGGATCGGCGAGTGGTTTTGGGAGCATTATTGATGCGTCGCTGGATGCTTCTGCGATGCTGGATTGGGAGGTGGTGACGAGTTTTGGCGGGGATACGAATTTTCCATCGATTGCGTTTAATCTGGAGATTGAGTGGGAATTCCTGAATGACTTTGATTTTGAGTTGAAGGATCCGACGATTGTGTTCCGCGATGTTCGGATCAATGCGGGGGAATTCTTCAGTGATTTATTCGGGGGTGTGTTGAGTACGGTGAATGACATTATTGATCCGGTGAGGCCTTTGTTGGATGTACTGACTGATCCGATTCCGGTAATCAGTGATCTGGCGGGTAGTCCGATTGCGCTGGTGGATCTGGCGGAGTTGTTCGGCCTGGCGGAGGTGGCGGACTTTATTCGAGCGGTGGATACGATCGCGGATTTGCTTGCGATTCCGAATTTTGACGGCGGGCTTTGGATTCCGCTTGGTTCATTTACGTTGCCGGGGTCGTATGATCCGGATGCGACGCCTTTGGATGAGGTTGATCTTGGATCCCTATTGCTGGATTCAACGGCGCAGACGTTTAACATCGACTCGGCGATTGCGGGGCTGGGTGATTCGGGATTGTCCAACTATTTCAATTCCACGAAGGAGTTGAATAACAACAGCGGCGGTGGGGGCGGTGATGCGGATGTGGGTGATGCGTTGGCGTTTCCGATTTTTGAGAATCCATTGAATGCGCTGGGGTTGTTGTTCGGCAGGACGGATATTGTGCTTGTCACGTATGACATGCCGCGGTTTGAGATTGATTTCAGCTATGAGCAGGCGTTCCCGGTATTCGGTCCGATTTTTGTGACGCTGGGCGGGCGGATCGGGGCGGCGTTTGATTTTGCGTTTGGATATGACACGCAGGGTTTCTTTGACTTTGCCGAGTCGCTTAATCCGCTGGATATCTTTAACGGATTGTTTATCAGTGACCGGGCGAATCCGGATGGCACGGGTGAGGATGTTCCCGAGGTGGAGTTGTATGGGGCGATTACGGCGGGCGCGGAGGTGAATCTGGGGATTGCGAAGGTGGGCGCGAAGGGTGAGATCAAGCTGACGATCGAGTTTGATCTTCATGACAATAACAATGACGGGAAAGTACGTATACCGGAGATCGTGCAGAACTTCCTTCTTGGGCCGCTGTGGGTGTTTGATGTAGGTGGTAAGGTGACTGCGGGCCTTAGCGTTTATTACGAGTTGGGGCCTTGCCCGTTCTGTATTGAGGATACGGTGGAGATTGCGAGTGTGACGCTTGTGGAGTTTAATATTCCGCGACCGGATGATGCGCCGGCGGTGGACGACTCGCCGATCCTTGCGACGAACAACGGCGGCGTACTGACGGTTAACATCGGACCGAATGCGGCGAATCGGGTGAATGGTGATTTGAGTGACGGGGATGATCATGTGTTTGTTAAGCAGGGGAATACGCCTGATGAGGTGGTGGTGCAGGCATTTGGTTTGTCCCAGCGGTATTCAGGGGTTTCGAGTATTGAGGCGTTTGGCGGGGCGGGCAATGATGTCATTACGATTGAGAACAATGTGACTCTGCCAGTCTTGATGGAAGGTGGTGTTGGTAACGATACTTTGACGGCGGGGAGCGGTAATACGACGATGCGGGGTGATGAAGATGACGACATGCTTACCGGTGGTGATGGGGATGATGTTCTGGAAGGCGGTATGGGGCATGATGTGCTTGTGGGGCGGTTTGGTGATGACGACTTGATTGGTGGAAGTGGTAATGATGATCTGGATGGTGGTGTGGGCGATGACTTTATCGATGCGGGAGCGGGAGATGACCTGGTTAAGGCCGGGCCGGATGATGACATGGTTCTGGGTGGTGATGGTGTGGATGTCATTTGGGGCGGGCGAGACTCGGATATTCTGGAAGGCGGTGAGGGCATGTCCTTAACCATGAAGATAACAACCTTGCTGGATAAAACTGGCGCAT
>JANQQT010000125.1 GCA_028284925.1 Phycisphaeraceae bacterium
GTCGGGACAGGCCCCTGCAAGGGGTTACATGATTTCAATCCTCGAAAGGATCAGGCGTTCCGACGACGACGCATCATCGCCATACCGCCCAGGCCAACCAACGCCATCGTGGTCGGCTCCGGAATACCCACCAACTGGATGCCGTCAAAGTCCACAATGATTTCAGCCGAAGCGCCTCCGTTCATCAGCAACATCTGAGGTGTGTCGGGCCCACTGGTGAACACTTCCCAGTAAGCGCCGCCGCCGCGCTCAAAGAACAACGTCTCGATCTGATACGTGCCGGCCGTAAGGAAGATCTCACCAACCGTGCTGCTGTTACCCGTCAGGCAGTCACAGAGAATACGCTGGCCGCCTTCATCGATCACGGCCAGGCCGGTCGCGTTCTCAACAAGACTCGTAAACGTCTCGCCGAGAATTCGCAGGTAACCGCCATCATCACCCTGGAATCCGAACAGGTAAGTCCCGTCCGCGGGAATCAGAAGGTTACCAACCGCAAACGCCGCAAAGTCATTGTCATCAGCGCCCGTATCCGTCGCGAACGGGGTATCGCCGCCGATTCGACCAGGTCCACCGGATTGGGGATCATTAAAGTTGATCGCATCAGCAGCCGTCACCGAATTCTGACCCGAACCGGCAATCGCCGCTTCAGCCGTCGCAACACTGTCGATCGCACCATCCGCGCCAGGCGCCGACGTAAACACGGCCCATTGACCGTCTATGCCGGCCTTCGCACGCAACGTATCCGGGCCCTTCTTATGACCGATCGGACGGAAGTCATCACCAAATTCCGTATGAGCGCCCTGCGCCGCGAACACTTCAAAGTTAGCGCCGCCGCCGCCCTCGGCCCAAATACCGCTGACTTCATAAACACCAGGCTGAAGTGTCACCACGCCAAACGTCGAACTGTTGCCCGTCGGATCAGAGAATGCAAGCGTATCACCACTGTGCCATCCAAAGCCCGACGAGGACGTAAAGTTCTGACCCTTGATCGTCAGCGAGCTGCCGTCATCGCCGCGGAAGCCAAACGTGTACTCACCCGCTTCATCAATACGAATATGACCCTTGTACTGAATACCAAAGTCATTGTCATCGCCGTTGATCTGGCCTTGAACCGTCAGGTTATCCGATGCAAAGGGGTTGCTCGGCGCAAAAAATCCTTCGCCCGTATCCGCAAAGTTAATCACGGGAACACGATGATTGATCGTGGACATGCTGCCGTCACGGGCAATCTGCGCGACATTCGCAATCAACGCGCCTGTCGTCGGCTGCTGGTCATTCGCTCGGTAATGCTCACGAATGTTCCACATCATGTCTCGCGTCGATCCAAGATCAGGAACATCTTTCAGGTCCTCAACCAACGCAGCACGCGCCACAGCAAGGGCTTCCGCAACGAAATCATTGTTGTTCGGGTTGGCCGGCAGGTCCGATGGATTCCCGCCGCCCGCAAGGTGGTTGATCTGGGCAAGCGAAACATTCTCGCCTGCACCCAGCTTATACATCGCAACGTCGTCAATGATGCCGTCAATACCGCCGTTGTTCGAGCCCGAACCGATCACAACCGTTCCGTTGTTGGCCAGCGGACCACGCGCGGCGGAAAGGAGAAGATTACCGTCAACGACAATTGCCTGTATGCCGTTGGCATAAGACCAGATCACATGACGCCAGTTCTCAGCGCCGTTGGCGCCGTCAAACGCAACGCCGCCGCCCGTATTAATATCATTGCCCCAGTGACCTTGGTGATAAGCAGCTCCACGAACACCGTTATGCAACGCGGGCGTCGTCAACTGACCAAACACCATACTCTCACCGGTGTTGGCCGTCATGTTGATCCATGCCGACATCAGGTATCCGTCACCACCCGAAGCGCCAAGCACGTCCGCGCCGAGGCCCGTATCAATGTAATGACCGTTATCATTCGTAAATCTCAGGCCGTCACCCGGGATCGATGCTCCCGGAGCGCCGCCCACGAGAGTACCGCCGCCAATCAACGTACCATCGCCCGTGCCCGCAAGGTTCGTCACGGTTCCGCCGATCGTTTCGTCACCCAAAATCGGGTACCAAAGCGTCAGGGTCGCCCCACTCGCCTGGCTGGCGGCGCCAACACTCAGCGCCAGGGCCGCCGTAGCGCCCAGCACTCGTTTCATAAAACGTTTAAAAATCCGATTCATCACGTATCCCTTTCAAATGTGAGTATCTCGGTCAATACTCGGATATGACCTGCACACCAATAGCCAGGCAGACCAAAGATTCATTCTCTCAACCCGAGTTTAACAATTAAATTCCCTTGATTTGATCATCCATCTTGGTCGAGGCACGCTACCTGCGACTCTTGTCTTCCTTCAATGCTCGAATGAGCGTAATTCTCCGGGGTCGATCATCCTGACTAATCTATCCACGCTTTACGATCATCCTTGACTATCGCAAAACAAAACATGCTTTCGCGAGAACTGTCCCTACCCTATTCCCTTATAGTTACCAATGTACCACAACCTCACTTTCACCGTCAACCCCTTTTTGGATGAAAAATAAACAATTCGTCGCAATGGCCGTAACCTATTGCAAGCAAACACTTTACAGTTGAAGAAAACTCCCCCGTTCCGCCCGCCCATCGACTTTATGAGACTTTTTTACCAAAACAACCGTAACCTGCCTCCTTACTCCCCCCCCTTACTCCCCTCAACCCTCCTTTTTGGCCGGACGCCTGAACTTGTAAACCCAGCGATCCGTCTTACCCCTCATCCTGAACACATTCACCGTATGATCATCCCCCTTACGCCTCAAAACCCTCGATTCCCCCACGAACTCAAACCCCGCCGCCAGGAGCTCCTTTTTCACCAAAACCCCCTCTACGCGGTGCAACCGCTGATTATCCGCTGATCCGCTCCCCTTTTTAGCTTCATGATCAATCACCAGAAACACCCCACCCGGCTTCAACGCCCCCAAAATCGCCTTATTCATCTTCTCCCGATCCACCTTCATCCAGTACGTATCATGGTAAAACAGCACCATATACACCACATCCAGCTCCCCCTTCGGCAACCCCGGATCCTCCAACTCCTTATCAAGCCTCACCACATTCCCCAGATCCCGCCCCTTCAAACGCCGATCCATCGCCCGCTTCGCAAACCGCTTATTCGCAATCCCGTTATTTTGCGCATAAACCTTCCCCTTCTTCCCCACCACCCGCGATAGCAACTCCGTGTAATACCCGCCCCCGGCCATCATATCCGCCACCCTCATCCCCGGCCGAACCCCCGAAA
>JANQQT010000133.1 GCA_028284925.1 Phycisphaeraceae bacterium
TAGCTGACCCCTAATTAGCCCCAGGCGCCCCGCCTGGGGCGCGCTGCAGTAGCCTAAGAATCCGCGCGAACCATGAATCGCCACCGACTCCCATCCTCCCACACAACCAAACTCCCACCTCCCCCATCCACCCCACCATTCTCCCTCTTCCTCACCCCAAACAAAAAACCCCCGGCAAACTGCCGGGGGCCATAAACGCTTGATCAATAAGAACTTATCTTACGCTTTCTTCTTACCCTTCTTCGCAACCTTCACCTTCGCAAGGTTCTTCAGCGGATCTTTGTCATACTTGCCCTTGCAGTTCCCGCAGCAGAATCCAACCGTGATCGTCGCGGTCTTCGACGGATTCGCATCCTTACCGCTGAACGGGCACTTGCCTTCCTTACCCGCCGCAACCTTCTTCAAATGCTTGCCAGGAGCCTTCGTAAACTTACCAAGACAGTTTCCGCAGCAGAATCCGACCTTCACATCCGTCGTCTTCGACTTGTTAATTCCTCGGTCGCTTATCGGACATTTGTCATTGATAATCGACTTCTTGGCTGACTTCTCCGCCTGGACGCTCGTCGTCCCAAACGTCAAAGCAACCGCCAAAATCGCCGCCAAACCGGCTAAAATCGTGGTCTTCATGGTTTACCTGAACCTTTCTGAAGAGTGGCTTTCCTACTTGACTGACCAACCTCGGGCCTACCGACGCCCAAGAACAATACGAAATTCTATCGACACAAATATACACCCGTCAACCCTGTTAGTGCCCTCCATTCCCGCAATTATTGCAAAAAATCCCCACATCGTTACATCTTTTCCCCAAACGCATCCCCCATCGCCTCCCCCACCCCTACCAACCAACCTCAATCCCATTCCTGACCGATTCAATTCACACAAACCCGCCTCAAACCCATACCACCCCAATCTCCCACCCAAAAACCGCGTTTTCCCATCCATTTCCCAATCTTTTCATTCACCTTCACGCCACACCCCTTGACCTTCACGCCCATTTCGCGTTCAATCATCCCACACCATGAACGAAAATCCTAAATACAAACGTGTACTCCTCAAAATCTCCGGCGAAGGCTTCTGCCAGGCCGGAAACCGCGGTATCGACGGCAACGAGCTGGAAATCGTCGCCCGCGAAATCCTCGCCGCCACACAACACGGCTCACAAATCGCCGTCGTCGTGGGCGGCGGCAACATCATCCGCGGAGCAGAACTCGCCACCGAAGGGCGCATCCCCCAGGCCACCGCTGACTACATGGGCATGCTCGGAACCGTCATTAATGGCCTCGCCCTCAAGGAAATGCTCGAAAAACTCGGCCAGCCCGCACGCGTCCTCACCGCCATCAACCTCACCGCCGTCGCCGAACCCTTCATCCGTGGAAAAGCCATCAGTCACCTCGAAAAAGGCCGCGTCGTCATCTTCTCCGCAGGTACCGGAAACCCGTTTTTCACCACCGATACCGCCGCCGCCCTCCGCGCCGTCGAAATCGGCGCCGATGCCCTCCTCAAAGCTACCAAAGTCGACGGCGTCTACGACAAAGACCCCATGCAACACAACGACGCCACACGCTTCGCCGAGCTCTCCTACGACGAAGCCATCAACCGCCAACTCAAGGTCATGGACCTCTCCGCCTTCGACATGTGCAAAGAGCACAACATCCCCATCGTCGTCTTCAACCTCAAGGAGCCGGGCCACATCGCACAGGTCGTGGCAGGCAAACCACACGGTACCACAATTAGTGTATGATGCCCGCCTTGTGCGGCTTGCACGTCTCTTCGCACACAGAAGCGACGCTATTCGGAGTTTTTGACATGGATATTGATGAAATCCTGTTCGATTGTGAAGAACGCATGGATAAGGCCGTCGAACACCTTCAAGCCGAATTACGCGGTATTCGTACAGGCAGAGCCTCACCCGCGCTCGTTGAATTCGTCAAAGTCGATTACTACGGCTCCATGACCGATCTGCGCCAACTCGCCGCCATCAGCGTCCCCGAACCCACCCAATTACTCGTCAAACCCCATGATCCCTCGTCCTTACAAACGATTTCCAAGTCATTGCAGGCCGCCGGGCTGGGTCTGAACCCCCAGGCCGAGGGCAAACAGATCCGCATTAACCTCCCGCCGCTTTCCGGTGAACGTCGCCAACAACTCGTTGCCAGCGTCAAACAGCTCGGTGAGCAATCCCGAATCGCCGTCCGCAACGTGCGACGCGACTCCAACAAGCACATCGACCAACTAGAGAAGGACAAGTCCGCCCCCGTAACCGAAGACCAGGCCCGCGATGCCAAGGAAGAGGTCACCAAACTCACCAAGAACCACGAAGAGAAAGTCGACAAGATGCTCGAAGAAAAGCGCGTCGAAATCCTCGAACACTGACCAATTCCTCGTCTCACAACGTCAAATCTCCTTTTTTTGACATCTAACAATCAGATTGACATTTGCTCAAAGTAGTTGTATTGGCAGTGTATGTAGAGTACGATTCGCACCAATGTTGGCCATCGCCGCTGCGCTGAATCAGATGGCGCGTTTATGAGTTCAATGCGAAATCGGGAAGTCAGGAATGCCGCGAATTGCTCTAAATCATGGAGCGCAAGGATTTGCGCGAATCAACGAGTCACACTAAAGGTTTGGACGGGCTCAACCTCGGTAAACTATAACGTATAAAAAACCCCTAACCCATTTCTGGGAAAGGGTTTAGAGCAAGTGGAGGCGATCGGACTTGAACCGACGACCTCTTGCATGTCATGTTGATCCGGGGCAATGCTACCAAGCTCTAATCGCTCATAACAGCTTACAATCAAGGATTTGTTTGTCAAGTGTTGTGCAGGTTTGCACCTGATTTCACCCTAAAACGTATCCCGGATACGTTTGCTGGTCAAGAGATTTATCTGAGACTTGAGAAATGACTACTGTTTAAAATGAACTCTTGGAAAAACTATTTGCGACGGAAGTATTGAATAATTGCTGTACCACTTATGAAACCAGCAAAAGCCAATATCATCATTCCTGCAGTTTCTACAATATTTACTGCGGTTTGTTCCGATACCTTTCCATAGTCTTTGGTAATTATGACCCCCGCCACAATCGCCGCGTAGGCAATGACGAAACAAATGGTTAGCCTTACCGGACCCGATCGCGTTCGCCCTGATATACTCATTCTGGACCCTATTCGTTCCAACTTCTCTTCAGCTAACCGTGCCATCCCCTTGAGTTCTGCCAACACAGGAACGAACGCCGTTGATGTCTTTTTGATAACGCTGTCAAATGTAGATAGATTTGCCTTGGATAGTCCTTCTATTAATTCCGCGACTGACCTCTCTATCTCGCGCATTGTTTCAACGCACTCTTGTGCGACCATACTCTTGCCTTTGGCGATCTTGTCAATCAAGTCTGCAATGTGCGACGCGCCCGACTTCAACGTAGACTCGACGTGTGTCAGTGCGACTTTAACCTCTCTATGACTCTTGGAAAACGCTTCGGTGTCCTTTGCCAGTGACTTCAATCCAATTGCCTTAGGTCGAATACCCCATAAGTCTTGCGTCAGAAGACTTACCCACTCGCCGTAAAGACGCAGAGCCAAATGTCTCTTGTCACGTAGATAGTATTGGTCTACCGACTCGTGCATATCAAATGAGAACGGCCCCCGCCACTTCAAACAATCCTCTTGCCACCCTTAATCTTCAAGTTCCGCATTCTCATCACTAATCCATGCATCGTCCGTCAGGAATGTGTATAACTTATCTATATCTCTCAATTCTTTCTTTTTCTTATCAAGACTGCTGTAATACGGGCCATTGGTGGTCAGAACGCTGAGCGCATAATCCAAAGAGTCGCTAACAAATGCGACCACCTCATCGTCAATTCTCTCTCTAACGGCCAACTCACCACAGAAGATAGTAAAAAAACGCCGGCCAACCAAGCAACACTCGGTTTCCGCCCGTTCGATCTCGTCAGGAATCTCCTTACGCACAAATGTCACCTTATCAGCCGAAAGGCGTAATGCTGCCCCCGCCTGTCTCAATCTCGCGCTGATGCTGCCGCTCGGCGCACTGTTGTTCTCTTTTACAACCATGATTTACTGCCTTTCAATTTCATTGAAACAGACATCCAGCAATTCGCGTGCCAACAAGCGTACACGCTTGGCAGCATATGGACCAATCCAACTCTTGGGACTCATATTCTTTTGATCGTCGGCTTGACAACACAAAAACCTCGCAATCACGATGCGCGTACTGTTAAGATAGGTTGCACCAGCATCGCCTTGCTCCAACAATAGCAAATATGTAACAAGTGACTCTTCAATAGTATCCAAATGGTCACCGGCGGACGTCTTATCCGGCTTGAAATCCTCTAACAATGAAAGGTGTACCCTTCGAAGCTCTCCCAACACCTGTTTGAGTGCCAAATTTGGTACGCGTTGATCCATATCTGCCACACCGAACCTTCGACGGCAACACGTTGCGATAGAAATATTACGCTCGTACGCTATATGGCAGAATCGATATTTGTGGAGCCACATTTTCAAGGTATCGTCCAGTGTCTAGAACGAAGCATCCAAAGAAAACGTTCAACAAGCTATTGTTTGATATATCGAACCGAGATGTGCCCCATAGCGTTCTAAAACCGTGTTGTCTTCAATTTTGACCCCTTGAAACTTTACACGCTGCAAAGAAAGGGTTGTTCGGTGAGGATGATATCGGATGATCATATACATCGTCAACACAAAAACGGCTCAAATCAAAAAAAAATAAATTGACAATACACGCTCTCATTCGTGTCCTCGATGTGTCACCGCGAAGGGGTGGATGGTGGTAGTGCGGGATTGGTAGGCAAATCGCATGTCGGTGATGGCGCTCATTTGGCTGGGATGCTCATGATGCTGACCACCAACGCGGCCACCGTAAACATAGTGGAGATGATAAGCGTGGCAATTGCCAGCCAATACGCTTTCGCTGCGGCATCCTGTGCGTTCACCGATGCCTCTCGTGCCTCCCTAAGTTCTTGAATTTCGATGTGTTTGAATAGAGCGGACGCGGTTGCCCTGAATGTATACTTTGAGTCCTCATGATCGGCGATTGCGACCAATTCTTTTTGCTCCTCCACCTTCAATCCCTGCGAAGGTAGTGACTCTACCGCGTCATCAAAATTAAACGTTTCATGTGTCGCGATGTACTCCACAAACTTCACAAGCGGATGTTCGGTGGGGTCCACTTCTTTGCCTACTTCGCTCATACCAATGGCCTCCTAGTTAGTTGTGACTGTCTCTGGGATTTCATTCCTCGAATCCCGTCAAGCCTTCGTTGTGATTGCTCAAGCTCTGTCAGCATCGGCAAAATGTCATACCAATTATCTTCAATCATTTCGAGCGTTCGGGGGGATGGCGAGCCTACGACTGCCACGGTTGCCGGGTCAACGGTGTACTCATATTTCTCTGTGCCAACTCTCATGCCACCAGCCTACCACACCACAAAAAAACCGCCAGCCACGCGGCCAGCGGTTCGACATAATGGATTGCAAATCCATTGCCCTTTCGTATTGATGATTAAATCTTTTGAACTCCGGCCCGGATGCCTGGCGACGACCCTAACGACGGCATTGGCATTGATGTTGATGAATCAAGGAGTTGATAAGGCGGTGAGCGCACTGAATTGGATAGGTCGAATCGACAACAATAGTGCCGCCTTGCAGATAGGCGGCGCGCCTTCTTCCTTTCCAAATCGGTTTTTCCTTAAACCTAACCCGGTATCCAAACACCTCGTAATCTACGGTTAAATTCCTCATTTCTCACCCCCTACACATGAAGGCATTAGACACTTAAGAACCCGATGCAGATACTCAGCCGGACAAGTCGAATCTATCACGATGTCATTTCCCACCGTGTATGCCATGCACCTTTTCCCTTTCCACACCGGCTTCTCCTCAAATATTACCGTGTATCCAAAAACCTGATAACCGACTGTTATGCCTCTCATGCGCCACCCCCTACATCTTGGAGCTTGACGCGTTCCCACGTCTCTACTTCTCCCGATAACTGTGCATTACGTTGTTGTCCTGCCATATCACGCAACTCATCAATAACACATATCAAATGACTAAGGACGGAGTTAATGTTTTTGCGCAACTCCCGGGCACTGCCTTCTTTCGGACGCATGAACCCCAATGACGGAATCGCATCAACTATCGCGTCTGCAACTCGTTCGTATGGATTGAGACGGCACCCGGCGTCCGATCGAATATTCGGCATACTGTCAATGGATGTGGTGGAACCCGGAAGGATCGGACATGCCACATAGACATCTGCAATCCACACCGCCAGCCACTCGTAAGCCTGTGTTGATTGATGCCCACCCTTCTCCGGGTGACCCCAGGAATCTTCCCGGCAAACATGCACCACCGATGGACGGCGGATAGATGAACTTTCTTACCATTGGAGTGCTTCGGTACATGGTTGGGCACGTCGGCAAGAGCGATGAGATCGTCGGTTGCGATGTTGATGCTGGACATTTTTGATGCTCCGTAAAAGTGGGTGGTGCTTTTCGCTTACCTCACTTTCGCCCTCGTTTTGAAGCTTTCAGGCGCGCAACAAAAACCCGGTTGCAACAACCGGGCAGAACTCCAATCCCCTATATATACAGTGTCAAAAACTCAGACTTTTTTTTGTTGCGCAACAACGGCGCAACGAAAAACCGCCAACTAAAATCTATCCGCCTTAACCTGTTTTGCGGTGTAGTAGTCTCTTATGGCGTCAACGGAACCGGATGCGATTCGCCGGGCCTTTTCATCCTTGCCATTCCAATCAACTAACCCCTTATCCACACACCGATTGACGACATACCTACTTGGTGTTGGAACCTCGGCATTCCGGCATATCTCAATACACTTCATCCAGACCCACCCCTTGTCCTTGATGTACTCATCCGTTCGGATTCTAGATTCGGCAAGAGGCGTGACGCCGCTATCATCAATATCCTCTTTATCTTCATGCTCTCTCAACCGCTCTGCCTCTTCCCTCAATGCCGCTGCAATCGTCAAGTCATCCTCCCGCTCATCCACGTTCTCCGTAAACGTCTCAATGTCATCGTCCCGCAACCACGCCGCGACAATCTCCACAGTCCAAGCTACTCGCCCACCCTCAAAATCATCCCAGACCGACCGCCGTAACCACTTCTGTAATCCAGAAAAATCTGGATCACTAAACGCGCCAGCGTCCACCGCCTTCATCAAACTTCGGTATCGCCTCGACTGCCAATCGTCTCGGATGGCTTCCTTAATGCTGGCGGGACGACCCGACGCCTTGGCCTCCCATTCACCAAAGCACCGCTCCCACTCTTCCGCACACGCCTGCACTTGCTCATGGGCTGGCAACTCACGAAACTCATCCCATCGTGCCTCCTCCGCCGCTCCATTAAGTATCAATTCCAGCTTCTCCGCTGCATCGTAAAAGAACACCATGCCCGGCTCACCGTCATAAGTTCGCCAGCGTCCCGACTCGTCCAGTATGGGATGAATCCGATTCGCGGTTACGCAATTAACCAAACTGTTAGGCCAATCTTCGTCCCGACACAACCATAACCAGACCGCACAGTCCATCTATACCTTGTGGTCCGTTCGCCCCTCAGTATCCGCCTGTACCCTGCCCCGCAGTTCATACCACATATCCTCTTGAAATACACCGACCTCTGTGGCGTCGATCAACACCCGCCCCAGCATGGCATACTCTGGATAATCCGGTGGAGTAAACGGAGCCGCCAGAATCTTCTTTACCTGCTTCTCAAGCCCCTCAATAAGTTCCGATTTGGTTTCTACTTGTGACATGCCCGTATCCTTATGGTCGGGCTGGTCTGCCCCGGCCACCTGTGGATACGGTTACAGGTTTCCAGGGCAGACCATGCGGCGGTAGCTACCCACCTACCCGTCAAGATTATATGTGTGTGTTATTCGTCAATGAATCAGTCCAGTCGATTATCCCACTTTCCCAATCACATCACGTGCCTTCGCCATATCAAATTCAGCATATTGGCTTGTCATCGCCGCCGACGTGTGGCCCAAAACACACCTTGCCGACTCAATCCCGAACTCTCTCCGAAGGTTGGTGGCGGCGTTATGCCGTAGCTGGTGAGGATGCCATCGTGAGACGCCAGCACTGTCGCAAGCCCGCGTGATGGCGCGTCGGTATACGTCCGGCGTGTACTGGTCCGTTATCTTCCTATCCGTCTTTCGCGGCGTGGCGGGTTGGTTGGGCCTTCGGTGTGACGGCGCATCAGTACGCCGCGCGTATTCCGCTTCTCTCGGCGAAAACAGGTTCGCATCGACCGAACGACTAGCGAGGAATGGCACAATCAATTCCTGACCCTTTGGCCCGATGAAAATATGACGTTCGATGTCGTGGTCTTGGGTCTTGTGGAAACGCGGTACGTAATCCCAGATTTTCCCCGTCATGTCGATATCGACCGGACGCATGATTACTAACTCGCCGCCGCGAGCGCCTGTGAGCAATTGCAACTGAATCAGAGTCTATACACCTGTCAACTCACAAACGGCTTCACAGCGTCAACGTATGCCTGTGGGACAGGCCGCACATTCCGTCCTTCCTTCGCCCTGGTCTTAGCCCTGATACGGTCATCAACGCAGCGTGCGTGTGTTTGGGAACCAACTCCTCCGATTCCGCCCATGAGAATATCCGTTTCACCCTGCTCACCATCCGATTCACATTCGACCTGCACCATCCCCCATCAATCATCTTCCCCCTGACGGCCTTCAATCGTTTCGGGCCAAACTCACCCGCTGGCGTCGATCCATAAAGCCCCTTCAAGGGCTTCATCGCGTGAATGTAGTTGTCAAACTCAGCCGACTGGCTTCCGTCCCGGTTGCGACGGTAGGTCTTTGCATACGCGAGAAACTTCACCAGCATCTCGACGACGGTTATCTCCTCCGACACAACGACCATATTCCTGGCCCCCGCCTCCCACTCAGCCAAGAGTCGGTGGTACGCCTCAATACTCGCCGGCGTACCATATTCGCCCAGATATTGACGTTCCCGCCCAACTCCACGAACGCGGAATCGGCGCGATTTTTCCTTGTTTGCCTGCGATACTTGGGGATTCGTTGATTTGCCACAGTGCTGCTCCATCGGGTGCGATTCGTATCCGGGGATACGATTTTCGTTCCTGATTAGAGCCGCACCGCCCTGAGGACGGGTATCCGTAAACTACGGATTCGGCAAGGTTTACAGTAAGTGGAGGCGATCGGACTTGAACCGACGACCTCTTGCATGCCATGCAAGCGCTCTCCCAACTGAGCTACGCCCCCATACGGGTCCACTTGACGTGTCGCGGAATCTTAGGCCGATAGATGATGGCGTCAAGACTTGCGACTGGAATGCCGAGATCCTACCGGAGTCATCAGCACATTTGTAGAAGGTAAACGATCGTTCAGCTTTGGATCGTATCCATGCGCCAGTAGGCGACGGGGACGAGAATAGCGATGGGGAGCCAGGCAACGGCTGCGGGGGAAAGAAGTGTGCCGGGTGTGATGCGCACCATGACTGATGCGGTAGCCCAGACGCCAACGGCTACGCCGGCCATTTTGACCGCGGGGATCATGAGATTGCCGGGGGCGCGAATCAGGAAAAACGGGACACCGATGATAAGGATAAGCATATTGACGACGGGCATGGAAAAACGACTGTGGATAATGCGTTTAAGGGAAGCGGTATCCACGACGCCTTCCTGATTCTCGATCATTTCCTGGATTTGTCGAATGCTTTGCAGTTCCCTGAAACCGGATCGATATCGCATTTTGATCGTGACGGGGTCGAGTTGGGAAGCGATAAAGTATTCCTTGACGGCATTTCTGCCGAGGGCGGCAGGAGCGCTCTCGGAACGTTCATCCTGTGTATCCCGTCGCTTCTCGATGATGGCATTCTTGAGGATCCACCCCTTGCGTTCATCATCCCAGGACGCGCCCTCGGCGACGATGCGGGTATGAGCGCGACCAAAGTGATAGTCGCCCGCCTTTTCGCGTTGAAGGATATTGATGTCTTCCATCGTGTCGTGTTCAGGATCAAATTTGGACGTGGACCAGAGTGAACCATCCGTATCCCGTATGTAGAACTTCTCAAAGCTGCTGACGCGACCATGTTTAATGTCGCGGTGTTTCATGCTGAGACGATCCGCGAGATTGGGAAGGACGAGTTCCTGATTGACGACCATGGCCATCGTGGTGACGAAACCGAGAACGAAAAGGGGCATGGCGACACGTTGCATGGAGATGCCGGAGGCGAGGATGGCCGTCAATTCGCGTTTCCTGTTGAGGGTCGCAAGTGTAAAAGCGGCGGCGGCAATCGGCAGGAGGCCTCCGAGGTAGGCGAACATCAAAAAGATCATCGGCGTGTAATACCGCCACATTGATCGGATCGTGCGTTTGAACAGGTGCCAACTGTCGCCTTCGACGGTCTGGGCGTACTGGACGAATTCATCGAAGTTGGTAATGAGGTCGAGAAGGATAATCAGCCCGATGATCACGACGAAAAGGATCGCGTAGTTCAAGACGAAGATTCGGGCAATGTATCGATCGAGTATGCGCATGTTAGTTCAGAGGCGTGTTTGTGCAGTGTTGCTGTTGTGTGGAAACGATTCTAATTTCGGCGAAGTTTAGCGTAGATTCCAATGATGATGACCGCCAGGCCTCCGTTGCCGGACCAGATCATCGAGGTACTCAAGACGGAACTGATGTCGTGGCTTTCGAACATCTGCTGCCCTGAGGATACGGTGACGAATGCCAACACGGTTGGCATGAAACACCAGAAGAAGATGGCGAGGGGCATTTGGTTTCGCAAGAGCATACTCATAATCCCACCGAGCAGTAGAACCAGGAGACACATGACGGCCATTGCGGCACGCTCATGCAGACGGCTTGTGATGTGTCGACGGAGATCCCGAATGCGATGATCGAGCATTTTCCAGTGTCTGTGGACTTCAGGAGCGCCGCGGGAGAAAGTGGATGCAACTTCGGAGAGTTCCTCTGCACCCCGCTCGATAAGGGGCTGGGCGATTGGCTGGGCATATTTGAGAAGGGGAAGTTGAAGTTCACGTTGGGCTGTCTGGTCGGTTGGCCCGGAGCCGGCGACGACGGTATCAAAGAGAGTGAGGCGGAGGCGCGGTTCATCATCAAGGGCGTGTCGATCAACGGAGATTTCGGCAGTCCTGGCGAAAATGCGTTTGGGCGCCTGATCAATGGTGGTGACGACTTCGATACCACGACCACCATATTCAGAACCGCGCCTAAGGGTTTGCTTTGATGTACCGAGGGTGATGCGATCGTGAAGCAATCTGACCGTTTCCGCGCGGATCTGAACCGTGCGGTCCGCATGGTCGGTAAGATTCCCGACGACGTTCTGTTGCTGGAACTGTTTCTCAAGACGAATGAGAAGTTGCCTTGAGGCGAGGGCATCGACAAGAACCTGTTTATGGTACCTGATTTCCGGCGACATATCCGGCTCGCGAGCCATATTGCGAAGTCGGGTAAGACTCATGTATTTGGGTCGCTGGCGGAAGGGGCTGGGGACTTCCTGTTCCTTAATGGGCGCATGTTTGAGGGAGATCAGTCGACCTGATTCGGGGTTGTTCATGGCGACCTGATTTAAGGAAAGCGTGGCGTAGGCTCGATCATTGAGATCGTCGTAGAACAGGTCAACCCAGACGCGCTCGGCGGTGTAATCGGCACGAAGGCGAGTGTGATACTCGGTAATGACCTTACCTTCTTTGTTCTTTTTGGGTTCTCCTTCGGAGTTAAGAATGGGGCGTCTTTCGGATTGGGTCTTTCCAACAGCGGCGCCGAGCAGAAGCATCCGGTTTTGAGGAACGGGCTTATCGTCCGTGGTGGTGGGATCGATATCTATCCCATCCTGCGCGTAGTCGGCGTAGATGATCCAGTCATCCATGCGTACGACCTCGCCGCGCTGGATCTGACGAATAAGCATACGGGCGACATCCTGCTCCACTTCACGAGCTGCGAGTTGCCAGAATTTGGGGACGATCCAGTTACTGAGGAAGAACATGGAGAGCGTGAGGACAAGGCCAAGCACAAAGATCGGGGCGAGGATCTCGCGATAACTGATACCTGAGACGGCACATGCTGTGATTTCATTGTCACCGCACATTCTGAAAAAAACGAGTGTGCTCGCGAAAGCGGCGGCAAAGGGCAGAGCAAAGGTCAACATACCGGGCATCGTGTAGAGGATGACCTTGACCATTTGGATGGGTTCAAGGAGACCTTCGCTGATGGGTTTGATGGCAACACCGAAGCTCATCACCACAACGAGTACGAGTGTAGAGGCTGCGAGAAGCTTGAGAACCTCAAATAGAATGTAGCGATAGAGGGTGAGCGGCATGTTGAGGTATCCTTGGCATGCCACAATACACAAACAAACGCGTGGGTCAATTAGGGCTTATCCGACCAATGGTGTGGATAGATATCGCTCGCCGAAGTCACAGGCGATGGTAGCGATTCGTTTACCATGAAGGTTGAATTTTTCGATGGCCTTATTGACCGCACAGATGTTTGCGCCGCTGCTTATGCCGCCGAAGATACCTTCTTCCTTAGGGAGTCGCCTGGCCCATTCGTAGGCTTCATCATCGCTGACGGTGACGATGCCGTCGATAAGGGACGTATCGCAATTGGCAGGGATAAATCCGGCACCGATACCTTGGATGTCGTGCTCACCCGGTTTATTCCCAGCAATCACGGAGGAGTTCTTGGGCTCGACGGCAATAGCGAGAAGATCGGGGTTATGTTTTCTAAGGAAACGCGTAACGCCGGTGATCGTTCCACCGGTTCCCACGCCCACGATGAAGGCATCGATGTGGCCATCGGAGTCGGCCCAGATTTCGGGACCTGTTGTCGCCTCGTGGATAGCTGGGTTGGCGGGATTCTCAAATTGCATGGGCATCCATGCCTTAGGATCATCTTGGGTAATTTCGATGGCCTTGGCGATGGCGGCGCCCATACCCATATCATCGGGTGTAAGGATGAGTTCGGCGCCGAGCCCACGAAGGAGTGACCTGCGCTCGAGACTCATGGTTTCGGGCATGGTGAGTGTCAGGCGGTATCCGCGGGAAGCGCAGACAAAAGCGAGTCCGATGCCTGTATTGCCGCTGGTGGGTTCAACAATATGCGTATCGGGTTCGAGCGTTTCGGCCTTCTCGGCGGCGTTAATCATGGCGACGCCAATGCGATCCTTGACACTACCCATTGGGTTAAAAAACTCGCATTTGACGAAGACCTCCGCCACCTGAGGAGAAATCATCCGCTGCAAGCGCACCATGGGAGTATTGAAGGTCGTATCGACGATGGAGTTGTAGCTTTGTTGACGAAGAAGAGTCATGGCGCGTCTCCAGAGCAGTGGATGAAGGGTATAGGGTGGGGATAAATCATTCAAGTCGGCCCGATAACCAGTGAACGAACATTCGGCGAAACCGATATTCAGGAATGACCGATATTAAGCTGGAAAGCGAGGATTCCTATGAAACTAGTTCATGGAGTTATCGGTCGTCTGATCTTGCTGGCATGTCTGGCGTGTGTACTCGGAGGGTGTCAATCCCAAGACTTGCTGCCCAGTGAGCAGGGACCGGAGTGGCTTTCGCGGGGGTACGAACGAGAAATCCGAAATGGTGAAATTACGAAGAAGAGTCTGGGAAAAAAGATAGACCTGGAGTTAACAGACGTCACGTTCGAGAACGCTCTTTTCAGATTTGCCTCGGTAACGAATATCAACATTCAAGCGGATTGGAAGCAACTTGCGGCAGTCGGTGTTCGAAAGGACACGCTGGTGAGTTTGAGCTGTCGACAGGAATCGGGGCGGGACGTTTTGAGGAAGATTATCTCGGCGGGTAAAAATGCGCGACAGTTGGTAAGCACCAACGTAGATGAATTGACGTCATTACGGCAACTAATTCGCGGGAAGAAAGTAGTCATTATGCCGGCCGATGGGTTTGTGGAGGATCCGCTTCAAGAGGTAAATGACATACGGACGGCATATCGAATTCTGCGGGAAGCGAACGTCTTTTGCACGGCGGAGTTGGGTGAAAGTAATATGGTCCCGGCATCATTGCGGGCTTATCGATTGATTGGGAAATCGGAGCACGCAGATGGTGTATTCAAGGATTTGATCGAGAATGCCACGCCAACGGGTCAGTTGTATGCACTGTGTGGAATAAGTGATACGGACGCCAAAGCGTTTGAAAAGCGTCTACGCGAGTTTGAACGGCGTGATGAGATGGTCTATGCACAATTTGGACACATTTCGGGGAAAAGGAAAATCTCAACACTTGCGAGGCGACGTGTGTTGATGGCGGATGTGCCGTTACATCTTGGTCAGTGATAAGAGTGGACGAAAGACGACGCGGGACAGACTCAGACAACTATCAGTAAAAGAAAAGGCGACGATACGGAGTTCGGATCGTCGCCTCTGTTCATGTTGTCCGTGAAAACCCCTCAGCCGGCCATGCGGCGATTGATTTTGTTCTGTTTTCTTCGCTCTTTGAAGAATTCGCGAAGGATACCGCGACATTCCGGGCCGAGCACGCCGCGAATGACTGTGGTCTGGTGGTTAAGTCGATTGTCGTTACAGATTTCGTATAGGGAATCCACGCCTCCGCCCTTGGCATCCGTGGCGCCGTAGACGAGTTTGCCAACCCGACCGTTGACGATCGCGCCTGCACACATGGGACAGGGTTCGAGCGTAACGGCAAGTGAACAATCGTTGAGTCGCCAGTCGTCGAGCTTTTTGGCGGCAGCCCGTAGTGCGATGATTTCGGCGTGAGCAGTGGGGTCGCGATGTGATTCTCGCAGGTTGTGGGCTTCGGCGATAACTTCCTCGCCACGATAGACGACTGCTCCAACGGGAACCTCGGCTACACCGAAAGCGCGTCGGGCCTGATCCATGGCGCGGTGCATCATCATCAGATCGAGCGGATCGGCATGGCTGCGATCCAGCTCCTCGGTTAATCTCAATCTCTCCATTGCTGCCCTCCATAGGCGTTGGAGCCATGTATTGCGGTGTTTGGTCTTCCCTGCCAAACGATTATCTTTTGTTTGCCTCCTTTTCATCGGTTCAGCCTTGAAGGGGGTTAATCAGCGAAAAAGAAATGTCTTATCGGGTTTTGGGGTAGGTGTTGTTGATGCTGTTAGCAGTGTTGTGCGTGGTATCGGACGCGGGGGATTTACGCATCCGGTACGGTTTGGAGATTGGATTGGTCATCCGAGTCGCCGTTCTGGTCGTCGTCATCATCGTTTGCGGGTCGGGGTTTGACGAGAATTCTGACGAGGACAAGTCCAAATTCGTAGAGTAGGTAGAGAGGGACGGCCAGCGCAAGCATGGAACCGGGATCAGCGGGGGTGAGAAGCGCGCCGATGATGGTGCAACCCATGGCCGCGCCGCGCCAGTGTTTGCGCATGAAGGCATATGTAACCAACCGGGAAGCGGCGGCCCCGAGCATGACAAGGGGGAGTTGGAACGCGATAGCAAAACCCAGGGCAAACATAAGGACAAGGCTGATGTACTGATCGACGTGGAACAGGGGTTGAATGAGAGAGGGTTTTGAGAGCGGGAGTGTGCGGTATTGAGGTTCGTCATCTACTACGCCCATAAAAACTTTCATGCGATTCTGTGAGACGTTGATCCATGCCTGGCCAGGCTTGGGATCGGGAGGATCTTCAGTGCTGAGCGGAAAAACGAGAACTTCCGGGTATTCTTTCACGGATTCAGCATGACCGGGTGAGGCGAACCATGTTCCGGCCACATTGTTATCCAGAGGAAAGCCTGTGGTGAAACCGACGAGGAACCAAAGTGTGACCGGCAGCATGATGTAGTACATGAACAGGACACCAAGGCATGCCATGATGAGACTGAAAGGCATCAGTCGGGTAACAAATTTCCTTTCGTGCGGGAAGAGTCCTGGGGCAACAAAGAGCCACATTTGCCACAGTACCCAGGGTACGCCAAAGACGAAGCCGCCGATCAGGGCAATCTTCATGTAGAGCATGATGACGGTCAGCGCACTTGGAGCAACGATGTTCGAGGGTAGTTCGTTAGCGCTGAGAGCCTGATGCAGAGGTTTAAGGAGAAATGTCAGAATCTGGCCCCCGAAGAAGAGGAGCACGACGGCGACGAGGATGGGGACGATAGCGGCAAGAAAAATGCGCTTGCGCAATTCATCCAAGTGTTCTCCCAGCGTCATTCTTGATTCTTCAGGATTGGGCAATGACATAATAGCGTCGAATTTTTCCGCCAGACCCCGAACAGGCAAGGCTCAGTAGCAAAAATGTCGACGATAACCCATCGACGATGGGATGAGATGAATCAGGCGATTCATCGTTCGAATCTCGACGGGTCTGGTTCGGCTAAACCCGCTTCTCAGATTCGATGCACCCGTCCGCGGCGCATAAGACCTTCTCCACCCGGTATGTAAATTATACCATGAACCATACGCTGGATGCAGTTCTTGACCCGGAAATCAGTCCATAGCCTTTCTTGGATGCGTGAGGTCCCTCGCACTCATAAATAAAAAAAGGGTGACGCCTGGTCACCCCTAAGGAGGCTGATTTGATGGGCACTGATCTCAGCCCGTTTTACTTGCTGCGGGCACGAGACGCTGTTCGCTTTTTGGTCACGGTTTTGGAGGATTTCGCCGTTTTGGCACTGGACTTACCGTTTGCCTTGGTTGCGGGTTTTGAGCTCGATTTACGTGCTTTATCCGCAGGATTACTGTCGAGATCTTCGGCACCCTGCTCCTGATTGACTTTGGCAACCTGCAGGCGTTGCACATGCTCAGAAGCATACCATATGCCTTTGGAATAGGGGCGATGGGCAACGCGAACACAAACGAAACCTTGTCCTTCTTCGCTTTTGAGAGCGCAAATTTTGCCTTTGAAGTCGCCGCTGATGGGTGCGACCGTGTCACCTTTGCCGAGTTCGAGTCCGTTTACATCGATTACCATGGGAAAATGGCTCCAGGTAAGGGGTTTTTGAGGCCGTGGCGGGCTAATAACTGCTCAGAGACGAATATTATAGGCGAAACAGGATAAAATGCCCACTTTCTGGTTGGATTTAACGTGGAAAACTTGACAAAGATCCAGCAAGGATGACTTATAAAGCCTTTATTTTCAATGTATTGCAAACACGAAGCGTAAGTCGCCCCTGGAGTTAAACTTGACACACGACCAGAGAAAACATCGCAGGAAGCGCCGAAGAGCCGCCGTACGTCATGCAATATTCACGAAAACGCCCAAAAAATTGACGGGAGGGCGACTGGGACGGGTAAAACCCGGAAAGAATTTTGAAGTAAACGAGCGGGAGATTCTGATTCCAGACCTGAGTGACGAGTTTTGCGGGCTGAAAATCGTTCATTTTTCAGACCTACATGTTGGAGAACTGATCACACCCGCGCACCTGCCCCACATCGTCGAGGCGGCAAACGCGTTTGAGGCGGATTTGATGGCTGTGACTGGGGACTTCGTGGACTATTCAAATTCCTACCTGCCGGCAGTGATGGAGGCAATGAGCGATCTGCGGGCCAGATACGGCGTGTATTTCGTCCTGGGGAACCACGATTACTTGGACGACGGGCAAGAAGTAGTCGAAGCGTTTGCCGCCTCGAAGCTCAGATTACTCCTGGATGAGGCGGATGTCATACAGATCGGAGACAATGGATGTTCGATGGGCGTAGGAGGTGTACGCTGGTCGAATCTGTCGAATGAAATGGATATGTGCGTCAAAAAGGTGAATATAGCCATGAAGGGGTGTGATTTGAAAATCCTGTTGGCGCATCATCCTCATTGTTTTGACGCAGCTCACCGTCACGGCATCGACCTGACGCTCAGTGGGCACACGCATGGAGGACAATTCCTGCTGTCCAAGAAAAGAGGGAAGAAAGGGTCTATCGGACTGGCAAACCTGGGATTTCGGTATACGCGTGGATTATATGAAAGAGGGGCATGCCGCCTGTTCGTATCCAGCGGCGTAGGAAGTTGGTTTCCGTTCCGGTTTCGATGTCCGGCAGAGATCACGCGACTGACTTTGCAGGCAGTTTATTGACCTATATACGAAACGATCGAAGAATAGCGAATTCAGTCCTTATAGTACAGTTCTCTATAAAGCCTCTGCATTCGGGGATCTCTGGACTTGGACAACTGGATAAGAAGTCGATTTTTGGCGCCGCCTGTCATTCGCGGCCAGCGCTTGAGAATGGACTGCCGGTATTTCTCAAATTTATCGTTCTTTTTCGGGTCAGGTTTTGGCTCGGTCTTGGGGCCTACAGAGACCTTGGGTACACTTGGGGGCTTAACGGTATCTCGCTTAGGGAGTTTGGCTGCGATGATGTTGTAATGGGCTGCGATGCGCTCGGGAGTGAGGACAGAGTCATAAATGGCAAGATCATCGATCTCACCGCTGAGGTATGCGTTGGATTTTTGTGCGGGATCGCCGCCTATGTGCAGTTCACGTGTGTTAAATACGGCACCTCCGGAATCGGAGTTGTAACCCCTTCGAACACCATCGATATAAATGGCTCTTGAGCCCGTGGATGAGCGTGTAACGACTACATGGTGCCAGGCTCCATCATTGATCTTAAGATCGGTATGCCTTGCGTAACAGCGATAATCTGATCGTCCCTGTGGCCCGGTGATAAACATCAATCGACTATCATCACGTGTTCGGGAATATCTGTACCCTGTCAGGAGAAGGTCGCCGGACCCTCTACCGGAAGTCCCGTTTGAGAAAAATACGGGGCCTGTATACGTGTAATAAGATGAGCTTCTGGCGAACGTCATGGACGTCTTCAGCCAGAATTCAATCGTAAATTCGGATGGAGCATTTGAAGAAGTCAAGGGTATGGTGATGTGACTGGTTGAGCCATCGAACTTGACAGCCTTCCCGGTTAAACCCGGAACGGCAGCGACGTGCTCCACCTTGCCGTGATATTTTCCGTGTAGCCTTTTCTTTCCTTCCCTGGCCGAGTCAAAAACTTTCTTATTGGAAACGGCAGCCGAATCGTCGAACTGGAGATAGACGATGGGTTTATCCTTAAGAACTTCAACTACATAAGGCGACTGGGTTGGTCTACGGGTAACTTTCTCTTCAAGCTTGGCGATTTGGGATTCGAGAAGGGGTTGAACGAGGGTGGCCTTGGCAAGGGCGGCGTCGCCTTCCTTGGCCGTCTTGGTGACGTGAACGTAGTATTTCCTGGCACGGATCAGGACGTTGTATTTGGCATCATCAGTGGAAGCTTCGCTGGAAAGACTTCGATACCAATCGCCGAGATCACCGGCCTGTTTGGTGGAAAGCATG
Organism: Phycisphaeraceae bacterium; assembly: GCA_028284925.1. GTDB lineage: Bacteria > Planctomycetota > Phycisphaerae > Phycisphaerales > Zrk34 > JANQQT01. Next base: position 19,343 of record JANQQT010000133.1, read on the forward strand.
TCAAGTGAAGATGAAGCAAGTTTGACTTTTTCCTGAAGCATCTTATCACTGATAAGAAAGGTGTACTTTCTGGCCTGTTGAGGTGAATCCAATTCGGTGACATACAAAACAATCAGTTTTTTGGCTGCTTCGGTGTCTTTGGGATTGGCGGCAAGACGTTTCTTTAAGGAATCAATCTGGGCGACAATTCGTTGTTTGTTAGCAAGATCGCTGAGGCGTGATTTGATGACCTGTTCCTGCGGTGACTGGATAACTCTTGCAATGGGGGTTGCCCTGCGAAGCGTTCGGTTTGCCTCGTCAAATTCGGTGGCTTTGACCTGAGTATCAGCAAGGTCAACCAGAGCGAGAATAAGTGTCTCACCGATCTGCTTCTTCGCATCCCCACGTGCACGTTGGTATTGGGTTTGAAGGATTTCGGTAAGAGACTTGAGGGCGGAGGCTGTATGATCGGGAGCTTTGGCAATGACAAGACGAAGGGCACGTTCGGCGAGGGCTGCGCCATTCTTGTCCTTACCAGCGAGCTGGGCCGCATTTCGGCAGAGAACCAGAAGAAGGTTGGGTTGATTGGCATTTTGCTCCGCGGCTTCAAGCAAAGACTTGGCGAGCTGAAGGTCATCCCCGGTATCGGGCGTTCGTGTGACGTTTTGGACCTCTGACCCGAAGACATCAGCAAATTGCTTTTTCGCATCGGCTTCGCTGAGATTGGCCGCTCTAACCATCGTAATGGACGCCAACGATAATACGGCAAGTATTGAAATCACAAAATTCTGCTTTGGCGTGGTCACATGAAATCTCCAAATTCCATAGCTTTCAAATCGAGAAGCGCACCGGACAAAAACACCCTTTATTATACGGTAAGACGCATGATCGGGCATTCTGTTCGGTAAAAACAGCGTAACGAAACGGGCATTCCGTACAGATCTCGGTGAAAAACCAGCAAGTTTCATAGAAAAAGTTTGCATTTCCTGTTTCCGAAGGGGTATAAACCGGGCCATTGCCTCATGTTAAACCCCAAGAATCAACTCGTGACGCGACACCTCTTATGGAGTATTGTCATTCTGATCGCCGTTGGTTTCGGGGAAGGTACGATTTACGCCATGACGGAGTTAACTGTTACGGATGGACTACAGGTCTGGCTAAGGGCAGACGTCGGGATCGGCGTGAACGGCGATGGGACAATACAAGATGGTGATGAAGTAATTTCCTGGACTGATCAGGCACATGCGCACACCTTTAACGCCAAGGAAGGAGTTCGTTGGATTCGCGATGCGGGTGGCGGACTTGCCGGATTGGATTTTCAGCGTGGCCAGGAAAGCGGATTTTTAGGAGACTTTTCAAGCACCGTATCTTCAGGTGTGGTAACCGAGGCAACAGTATTTGTGATAGGCAAGTTTGGCGGCTATACCCATCCGGCAACAGAACCAAGTTTCTGGTTGGCGATTGATTCAAGTACAGCTGGACGGGAGGTAAATCTGGGGCGGGGTTATCGCTCGGCCGTTCGAGACAACGCCATATTTTATGATCCGGGAGAAGTGATGGAGACAAATTACTTCACAGGTCAGGTCTTTGAGCCGGAGAACGGAGATTTCTTATATTACACCGGCCGCTATTCCGTCGGGGACACGTTCGGCGCCAATGCCTGGATGAACGAATTTGACATGAATCTATTTCCCGTAACCGCAGAATCTGTGGTGGGCGTGGAAGTGGACCCGCGTCTGACGTACATCGGAAATAACCCGGAAGGTGATGCGGGTCTGGACGGCATCATTCGTGAGATACTCATTTACGACCGCGAACTCTCGGGTGCAGAGATCATGGAAATACACGCTTATCTGGCGGATCGAGTCAGTGGTGAACCTCTACCCCGGGAACCTACAATACCGGGTGACGCCAATGGTGACGGAGTTGTCAATGGGCAGGATTTTGCGATGTGGCGCGAAAACGCCGGTATGGCCGGCGGCGCGAGTGCGGACAAGGGTGATTTTGATGGTGATGGTGATGTTGACGGGTTTGATTTTCTGATTTGGCAGAACGGTTTTGGCCAAAGCGTTGAGTCTTTGGTCGAAGGGGAAAATAACAGCATACCTGAACCGGGAGGTATGATGATAGTGGCGTTTGCCTGCATGATCGGTGGGATACGGCGACATTGAGATCACGTTGACATAAAAAAACCCGCGTATTCCGCGGGTCTCTTCATTCAAATAACGTAAGTCTAGAACGTCAATCGTTAAGAATGTCGATCTCCGGGTCGTCAAAACGACGACGATCACGACGTTCCTGTGCGACTTTTGCTTCGGCGGCTTCACGTTCCTCTCGCTCCTTACGTTCGGCCTCCAGTTGTTCGGCGGGCTTGTCTGAAACAACCCAGAGCTTAATCTCCGTCTTGAGATCATTGTCCAACTGAATGGGAATGTCGTATGAATCCAACTGGCGTATCGGTGACCCGATTCGAACATCGCGTTCGGTGACGTTAAAGCCATCCTCCTTGAGGGCGTCGGCGATATCGCGCTGGGTCACCGAACCATACAGATTGCCATCTTCATTGTGCGACCGCTGCAGCGTAATCTCCGTGCCTTCGAGCCGCCCGATGAGTTTTTCCTGTTCGAGACGCAACTCGCGAAGTTGTTTTTCGACTTCGGCGCGACGTTCTTCGACTCGCTTTTTGTTGCCTTCGGTGGGTACATCGGCGAGCCCGAGAGGCAGGAGGTAGTTACGTGCGTAACCGGGCTTGACGTCAACGACATCTCCGACAATGCCTAGATTGTCAACATTTTCTGTTAGCAGGAGCTGAATATTCTTCTTGCGGGACATGATGTCCTCCTTTTAGGGGTTGGAGTTAGACGCCGTGCCGCAAAGGGACATCACGACGCCATCATGGTTTTGCTCAGAGGAGCATTGGTTTATGTCAGGCATTATCCTGAATGATCAGAACGGAATATCATCGTCATCCACATCGTCATGGGCCGAGGTTGACGCGGTACTGATGGAATGGTCGTTGCTACCGACTTCGGTTGGATCGCTGGAGTAACCTGTTTCCTGGCCATCAGCACGTTTCTGTTGTTTATTATCACGTGCGTCGATAAAGGAGAACGACTCGATAAAGACGCGGTGTTTTGATCGTCGATTGCCTTCCTTGTCTTCCCATTGATCCAATTGCAATCGACCTTCGATGAAGATGGGGCGACCCTTGGTGAAGTATTGATTGACAAGTTCCGCGGTTCGACCGAATGCGCGGCAATCAACGAAAAGGGTTTCCTCTCCCTGCGTTCCATCCTGTCGGCGAAATCGCCTGGATGAGGCTAGCCCGATTTCAACAACGGGGGTGTTTGAAGGAAGAAAGTTGAGTTGGGGGTCACGTGTCAGGCGGCCCATGAGCAAAATTTTGTTGTAGTCAGCCATGATGATCTCTTTAAGAAATGGGCGGGGTTAAGGTTTCGAATCAGTAATCCGGTCAGATCATACCGTAATTCGGATCATTCTGTTTTTTCGTCTGTTGATTCGTCAGGGGCGTCCTGGTCAGCTTCGGTTGAAGCTTCCTCAACAGTCGCTTCATCATCGGCTTTATCTTCAACATCGGCATCTGCGACAGGTTCTGCAGGCTGTTCGGCTTCGAGTTTGGCGGCAGTTTGGGATTCTTCCTGTGCCTTTTTCGCAAGATCAAGTTCGACTTCGCCGATATGATCGCCTCGCAGGATCAGGCATCGCATGACGTCCTCTGAGAGGTGAACATCGCGTTCAATACCGGCGATCTTGGAGCCATCGCACTCAAAGTAAGCAAGCATATAAAAGCCGCGCTTCTGTTTTTCGATTTCATACGCCATGCGACGCTCGTCCCATTTGTAGAGGGCATGAGTGGTGGCTTCAGCTCGGGTAAGCAGACGCTCGACGATTTCCGTCGCCCTCTGGATACTCGAATTGATTTTCGTCGGGTTCAGAAGGAAAAGTCCTTCATAAAGTCCTGTCTTCGTTGCAGGCATGTGTTGCTCCTTCGTTCGGTAAGTTGGGAATCCGCTCAATGGGATTCCGAACGATTTGCCTATTCGGGTTAGTTATCGCGGGCGTTTTCGATTAGCCCGTCCAGTTTCTTGTCTTTCTGCGTTTCTTTTGCTTTGTCCGATTTGTCCGGTGACGTGTTGAATCGGGTCATGGCGATATCGATTCCTTCGCGAAGCCAAGTTTCGACGGCTGAGGTCGATTTATTCAACGTCTTTTCGAGCGTACCGAGTTCTTCTTCATGAAATTTAGCCAATACGTAATCTGATTGAGGGATCTTGTGGTCGCCGACCCTGGGTTCACCGACACCAATCCTAAGTCGCGGGTAATTGGAAGAGCCAATACGCTGCTGGATGTCAGCCAGACCGTTGTGCCCTCCAGTCGATCCTCCCGCGCGGAGTCGAATGCTTCCAAGCGGAAGAGCCGTATCGTCAACAATCACAAGGATGTCCTGCGGATCAAGTTTGAAAAAGGAGACGGCTTCGGAGACGGCGAGGCCCGATCGATTCATGAACGTCATGGGTTGCATCAGCATCACACGCGTTGAAACAATCCGACCTTCAAGAACACCTGCGTGAAACTTGGTCTTCGCGCCCGCAAGTCCATGTTGCTCGGCGAGGCGATTGACTGCCATGAAACCCGCGTTGTGGCGGGTCTTTTCGTATTCCTTACCGGGATTTCCAAGACCGACGATTAGCTTCATGGTGATGAGTTCATGCTTACGCGAGTGTCATGACGATCTATCCAGAATAGACCTGATCAGGCATCTTCCTTCTTTTCAGTGATAACTTCCGGTTCGGCACTGGAAGCTTCGCCCTCACCTTCTCCTGCTTCATCCTCTTGCGAAATCCCTGCCTTGGAAAGATGGATAATGAGAACAGTGTCCTCCGGATCCAGTTCCGTCTCGACGCCATCGGGGAGATTCAAATCCTTAACATGGATAGATTGACCAATATCGAGCGTTGAAATATCGGCGATGATCGATTCCGGAATATCGGAAACTTTGCACTGAACATCGATGGAATTGAGAATCTGGTCGACGAATGCGTGCGGTGCTTTGGCTCCGGGACTATCTTCCTCACCCTTGATCTGAATCGCGACCGAGATCGAAACCTTCTCGGAAAGATCAACCCGAGCCAGATCAACGTGAATGACGTTGGTGCCCAGATAATCAAACTGGATGTCTTTGAGCAAACAGGCCTCAGTCTTGCCGTCAGCATGCTCGACATTCAGGACGCGACTGCCGGCTTCCAGTTCATGCAGGAACGATTTGGAATCAATCGCTACGTGGACCGGATCCTGCTTGTGTCCGTAAACGACCGCGGGAAGTTTGCCATCGTTTCGCAAACGTTGGGCGTACCTGCTTCCGAGTTTTTCACGAGCTTCGGCCTTGAGTGTGGGGGTTTGGTTTGCCATGATTTTTCTTCCGCTTGTATGGTTTTCTGGTTTGATTCAATTCTTAACGTTTTCCGGAAGTACCGGGCTGAAACAATGCACTGACCGATTTCTGGTGGTGAATGCGGTGAATCGCATTACCCAGCAGATCCGCGACAGAAAGTACGGTCAATTTGTCCTCGATTTTGTCGCATCGACCTTCGGACGGGATGGTGTCGGCGATAATGACCTTGCTGATGGGCGAGTCCTGAAGACGTTCCATCGCCAGGCCGACCAGCACGGCATGAGTCGCAAGGGCGATAACATCTTTTGCACCCTGCTCCATCACTAACCTTGCTGCAGCGCAGATTGTTCCGGCAGTGGAAATCATGTCATCAAACATGAGAACGGTACGTCCCTTGACATCTCCGATGATATTGGCTGACACGACTTCCGAGCCGGACTGCCTTCGCTTGTCGATGATGGCAAGATCACCGTTGAGCATATTGGCATACATGTTCGCCGTTTTGACATTGCCGACATCCGGACTGACCAGCACAATATCGCCGAGTTGATCGCGGATGGACTCGATGTGCTCCACAAACACGGGAGCCGCAATAAGATGATCCACGGGAATATCGAAGAATCCCTGTATCTGAGCAGCGTGGAGGTCCATCGCCAGCACGCGATCGGCACCTGCGGTGGTGATCAGATTGGCGACGAGTTTGGCTGTAATGGGTGTTCGACCTTCATCCTTACGGTCCTGGCGTGCATAGCCAAAGTAGGGAATAACCGCAGTAATACGTTGGGCAGAGGCTCGCTTGAGGCAGTCAATATAGATAAGCAATTCCATCAGGTGCGCATTGACGGGGTGGTAGGTGGACTGAATCACAAAGCAATCCTTACCGCGCACGTCTTCAAGAAGTTTGACGATGATTTCGCCATCGGGAAACATCTCGGTGTGTCCCTGGCCAAGAGGCACATCAAGATTCCTGCAGATCCCTTCAGCCAGTTGTGTACTTGCTCGACCAGAGAATACCTTCAAGGACTGGGCATCCGATGCGCTCATCCCGCCACCTCCATCCCCAGACGGGTACGCAGAAGTCGATCGACGATCTGCAACTGGTCCGTGGTGTTAATGCTTAAGACATCCTCCGGAGGCACTGCGTCGACGACCGCCACCGTTTGGCCCGCCTCAATCATCAATTCAAATACATCCGTAAGGTAATATTCACCTTTGGCATTGTCGTTGGTGATCTTCTGAAGCGTCTCGAAGAGTAATCTGGCATTGAAGCAATAGTAACCTGGGTTGACCTCTCCGATTTCGAGCTGCTCGGGATTTGCATCCTTTTGCTCGACGATTTTTTCAAAGTTGCCCTCTGAATTTCGCTGAATTCGACCGTACCCGGTAGGATCGTCAATCACCGCGGTTGCCAGCGTAGCCGCAGCCCTTTTAGCCTGATGCGTTTCGATCAAAGCACTAAGAGTTTCAGTCCGAATCAATGGGCCATCACCATAAAGGAGAAGGACGTTCAGATCATCCGGAATGTCTTTGAAGAGAGGGCCGGCAATGACGACAGCATGTCCCGTACCGAGTTGTTCGGTCTGATCGACAAAATGAAGATTACTTCGTGATGAGAGTTCTTCGCGAACCAATTCGGCCTTATGGCCGACCACCACCACGCTTCTACTGACGCCGACCTGTTCGCAGGCATCAATAACCCAGTGTACCATGGGCCTTCCCGCGACGGGATGCAGGACTTTGGGCAGGTCGCTGTTCATACGCGTGCCTTTGCCGGCAGCCAGGATGATTGCGTTAAGTTGCGTCATATCAGTAGCCGTATCTAGTTGCAATAATCAGACAAAAAGCAGGCCCGCCTGGACTCGAACCAGGAATGCCAGTACCAAAAACTGGTGTGTTGCCGATTACACCACGGGCCTGTGGTGTGGAAAACTCGTGTGAGAAGTGGTGTCAGCCACACGGGTCGCCGGGCGAATTACCGTTCGTAATGTTTGCGGCTCCCCAAGTGGTCAACGCTGGTTCGGGGAAATCCAAACCGTTGAGACTTGTGGTCGCGGCGGCTCTGAGGAACGAGATTGGCCAATGTTGATTGCCGCTGACCAACCTATACCCGCGCCTCGCATCAATACTCGTCACGGAAGGTTCCAAATTTCAAAGCGATGGAAGTTTAGCCCGGCATCGTGCAGGGTCAAGACCCGCGTCAACGGTATTCCGATGAATCTCCAGATGAAATACCGGCAAGTCGCGAGTCTATTTAGCACAAGAATGGTCTTTTTCAAACAGAAAATCAAGATTCAGGAGGATGAGAAGAATACCACCAAAAACGATACTCAATCTTTCCAAGTAGAACGTTTGGCGCGCCTGGGCTTGGGAGCTTTGATCCATAAGAGATTACGAACCAGATGGATATGTGGCGATCCGCACGTCTCCGTCCAACCGATCGATGGATTTGGCGGACTTGGCGGGATTCTGGACATCAACCTTGGAATCTACATTCAATTGGCATCGTCTAACACCACCACCGGTTTAGCAATCACCATATCCAACTACTAACAAACGGGTCTTACCTGATCTCGCAGAGTAGTATGGTAGCCATGGCAAACACCCCATACATGATCGGCCTGGACCTCGGCACAAGCGGTGTGAAAGCCATCGGGCTGACCCAATCCGGCAAACTGATTTCCATCGACCGCGTAGGCACGGCCGAACTCAGTCACGCCGGACACCTTACCCAACCGGCCGAATTGCACTGGCGGTTGGCCTGCAATGCGACACGTACGCTCGTCGTAAGGCTTGGTGATGCTGCCGACGTTGCGGGCATCTGCCTGAGTGGCGCAATGCATAGCCTCCTCGCGATAGATCGACAGGGTGATGCAATCGGTCCGGCGGAGACATGGGCAGCCAGCAGCGGAATCGACTCGGCTCACATCCTTAACCAAACTGATTCGGCGTGGGATTCACTCTATCAACGAACGGGTTGTCCAGTTGTCGGGTTGTATCATCCCACACGGATTCGTGCAAAACATCAAGCCAATGAAATTCCGTCAAGCTTATCCAAATGGGTCTCCATCAAGGAATTCATTGTTGCGAAGATGACGGGGAAATGGTGTTGCGACTTGTCCATCGCCTCGGCAACAGGTCTGATGAACCTTCACAATCACTTCTGGGATGAACAGGCACTATCCCTGGCAGGCGTAGACGTTGGACAACTCAGCGAGTTGGTGCGACCAACCACCGTCGTTGGTGGTCTGACGCCAACGGCTGCTGAGGCGATGGGACTCACGGAAGGGCTTCCCGTCATCGCCGGTGGAAGCGATGGCGCCATGGCGAACATCGGCGCTGGCGAAATCTTGGACGCAAAACCTGTGGTTACAATTGGAACCAGCGCGGCAGTACGAATGCTTTGTCAAAAACCACGACTAAGTAACAACAAAATCTGGTGCTACTCGGTAGACGAAGAGAACTGGCTTGCGGGCGGTGCAATGAACAACGGAGGAAGCATTCTGGATCGATTGGCAACTGAATGGTATGGCCACGATGTGGATTATGATCGCATGATGCGCGACGCAGCCGAAGCCGGCCCGGGCGCGGATGGTTTGGTGGTACTTCCGTGGTATGACGGAGAACGCGGAACACCCTTTCCGATGCGCGGTCAATACCTGGCCAATCAAAACGGAGAAATTTCGGTCCGTCGTCGAATTCGAGCGACCATGGAAGGACTTGCATACTGTATCAAGGTCATGCACGAGAAGATCCAGGATGATCAGACTTGCAACTCCAGCCGAAGTCATCCCAAGCACAGCCAAAACACTATTCGACTGACGGGCGGCGTATCCAAGATCCAATTATGGAGGCAAATCCTGGCGGACGTCACAGACTTGAGCGTTGCCCCCATCGCAATTGCGGATGCATCGGCAATTGGGGCGGCAATGATCGGATGGATTGGTCTCGCCCACCAAGGCGACTGGTCCTCATTGCAAAATCTAGTGCCTTCCACACCTGATTCCGGCCTTGTGCATCCCGAACCACGTCATCGCGACATTTATCAGAAAGGAAGAGAACAGTTCGATCTCTTATGTGCTTCACTGGGATTCAATTCGCATTCACGCATTCATTCGGGGGGTCATTGGAATGATTGATCGCACCTGGATACCTCTACCGGACACTTGGCCGAACCATCAACAGAATGCCGGTAATGGCGAAATTACAATCGACGTGATCCGAGTGGACCTTGATGTTGACAATAAAACGCTCGATGACCATCACACCCTGTTGAGCGGTGAGGAACTGGATCGCCTGGCCAAGATCAGTTCGCCAAAAAGAAAAAATGAATTCATCGTCATGCGCGGCGTGTTAAGAACCATCCTGAGTCGAATACTCAATCTCCCGTCAACCTTCATCCAATTTAGCTTTGGCCCACACGGAAAACCGTTTGTTGAGGACTCACCTGTTGAATTCAACATGACCCACACGCGCAACCTTGGCCTGCTCGCGATCCGCCTGAACAATAAGAAAAGCGACTCAAACTCGGAGAAATTCCGCATCGGAATCGATGCCGAACTCACGACGCGAGAAAAGGATCTGGAAAGGCTGGCGAAACGGTACTTTGCATCTTCCGAGGTTGAAGCATGGCAGAGCATCCGTGACGAAAAAGCTCGTCGACTGGCTTTTTTTCATTGCTGGACACGCAAGGAAGCATTCATGAAAGCAAGAGGCGAGGGAATTGCGTTGGGCCTTTCGTCCTTTGAAGTCAGTCTCAAACCTGATGAGCGACCGCATATCAAGTTTACACAATATAATCCCAACGATGCCAACCGCTGGAGCGTCATCAATCTTGACATCGACACGGATCACGTGGCTGCGATCGTGGTGGAACAAGATCCCGCACACTCAGAATCACCGATATTCATTAATCGTTGGCACTGGACCTGAATACCCGGAAACTCTAAATGTATTCATCTCAGACGTTGCTGAATCAACTTTGCCTACCCTTGTTCGCGCGCAACACTTCCTAAATTTCATTCCGACCCCACGCGGACATCGATCATTTCGCTCCATGTTGACCGTCTTCTTGATCGATCCGGGTATCTGCCAGTCGTCTTTCTTCATGCTTCTCGGGAATAGATGGATCACCCATCAGCTTTTCCAGGGCTTTCCACTCTTCCGTTTCAGCTTCACTCAGCATACCTGAAGACCGCTCGGAAATTCGCCTCGCCTGCTGTCCCATCAGCTCGTTCAATTGTAATCTTAGATATTCATTCATCTGATCCTCATCATGTGGATCAAACCCAGCCTGGATGGCACCAATCACATCCATCTTGTCCTCGCCCCACCTTCGGGGGTCAAGACAATGATCAATGATTCGTTTTTCCCATTTTTTGAGACGACGCGATAAACGATCAGCTTCGGGCGTAAGTTTTGAATGGTCCAAATATGCCAACAATGTCTGCAAGATCGGCACGATCGTTTCATATAAAGGTCGATCACCCGGCATGATGTAAGGAATGTCTTTCATGACAACCTGATATAGAACGTCCTCCGTCAGGTAACCCACGGCCTTCTCGCTACGCATGGCGCCATTAACAAGCGCAATGGCCGTCACGACATCCGCCACCTCGCGTTGTTTGTCTTCCAACACAGCGGCGTGGTTCGACTGGAGAAAGTCCTCAATTAACTGGTCAGCTTCACGATTAACGCGTTCAGCTCGGTGCCTGGCTTCACGTTCGTGTCGAAAATAGTCATTGACCCACTCAACACTGTTTTCAGTTAGTTCCCTGATCGGACGTGTCCAGAACGGATCCGCGAGATCATCTCCGGACGGATCATCGAGTATCCGTACGGCATCCCTGAATGCCGGACCAGCGACATTCAGCCGTTTACCTGATGCGGCATCGGCAATCTCAGCAAGTCGCGCCAACAGATCTCTTGACTCATATTCCCTCACCCTCGCCAGGATTCGGGCCGCATCTGTCACGTCCTCGAAATGCGCATCGCCTGCCGAAGCCCGCTCCAGTTGTTCGCGACAAAACCCAATCACCTCTGTACGCAACGAAAGGTCATCGGTCTCATACACCGTCTCCAGCAAGCTGAATAAATAAAACCATTCGCCGAATTCTGAAGGATCGTGTTGAATGCGTCCGAGGCGATCAAGAACCGGACGTATGATCGCCGGACCGATTGAGCCGGCCGCATGCAAAAGAGCCTCCAACAACGCATCTTCATCCGACTGACCGATGTCCGCGAACAGGTCAATGCAAAACTTAGCCATCCGGGACGGAGACTCACCCTCCAACTTCGGACCGGCAATCGAGATCACAGCCAAAAGATAATGACGCTTGCATTCATTGACATGAGAATCCTCAAAAAAAGCGTCATTAAACAAACGCATGATGCGTCGACAAACCTTGGGATCCTTGACGGCTGCGTTTGCGATGGATTCAACCGCGGACCATGGCGGAGAATCCGTCTGGTCAAGCTCTTTCCACGGTAACAAGTCAATCGGAGCGCGTGACGTATGTGACATGTTCGGCCTCCTGCCGCAACAGCGTCGTATCGAGGACGCTAACGAAAAAATATAACGCGCGAATAAAGATACTGCAAACTCGGTTGATACGTGTACAAACGAACGTTGAATATCCTGTCGATTCGAATAAATCTCTTGAACCTTACATCGCGTGCGAACGTAACAAACTCACGGCGCTGACTCTTCGCGCTCGGACTGAAAGCATACGGAGAAAACAAGATCATCGGATTGCCGAAACCACCGTCGGATATCACGCGATGTCGCGGTGTTGTCATCGTTTTGGCACACATCAGGAGGACGTCATGAATGAGCTCTCGGCTAACGGTGCGCCCCAGGAACCACGCCACCCCCACGGATCAGACACTGAACCCGAGCCAAACATCAATTATCCGCCTGTTGATCTTGGCGAGGATTGCATTCCCCACGATGCATTCGCCGGTCCGCCCACTTCCAAGAGAGGAAAGCCGACCGTCAGGGGAGGTTCGGGCGGTGGATTGACTATGGTTGATTCAGCATTACTAAACGGTATGGGAATAGACGGAGGTGGAAGGAAGCGTAGTGACGGTGAGTTCTTTCGAGATCACATCATCGGGCGCAATCCTTTTTTTATTCTCTCCGCCTGTTCCATGATGCTTGGCTGTGCGCTTCTGAATGCAGCCTTAGATCGCTCTGCAAGTAACCTGAGCACCCTAATTGTTCTTTTAACAGCCTTTCACATCTACGAGTTCGCCCTTCTCGGATTGTCCGGTCTGCTCATTCGTCGAAGACGTACCAAACGCGAGGGGCGGCAACTTCTCTGGCTTTCCACACCGTTTTTCGTCGACGGCATGTTCCTTCACGTTGAACTCTTGGTCCGAGAAACCCATATCGCAATCGCGGCCTGGACTGTGACCATGCTTTTGGCATCACTCAAACTCCGGTTGATTACTCGAATCACCCGGATCTACGAAGCTCGTTCTCACCAGATCATCCTATTAATAACCTATGGAATGATGATGGGGTTACCCATAGTCGCTAACACGATGGTTGGTTATCAGAAACCTTCCATTTGGAGTATATACGGAACGTTTTGGATCGCTGGTCTCCTCGTAGCCGCACACACCACCTGCGCGCGCAGACCCCGCTGGCAATCGGTCAAGACGCTTCCGGTTTGGCCCGCATACGGAATTTGGCTCGTCATACTCGTCCACGCATCATTCACAGCTCATCTCCTGGAGTTGACGTGGCTCTTCGATCATCCCTTTTCACTCTCCTACGCGTCTCCCGTTCTTCTGGCACTCGGTCTATTGGCGATCCATCGTGCCGGAAAACCAGAAGGAAAAATTGCCTGGGGATGGCTCACGTCATCAACGGTACTTGCTGTTCTCACTTCCGCACATCAATCGCCACAACTCTTTCACCAACTCTTCGGAACTGTCGGCTTGACGATCTCTCCGCTTCGTATCACACTCCTAGTCGCCTTTCTAATGTACGGTTACGCCTTTTGGGTAGACCGACGCCTATGGGCCGTGTTTGCCCTTACTGCGTGCGCTACCACGGCGTTCCTTGGCCACACTGCCACCGCCATCAGGATTCAGATTGTTGAATACATGTGGAAGCTCGTTCCTCGAACGATCGGCCAGTTAGGAGCGATCTTTGTCATCATGGCCTTTGCTCTTCTCTCCGCAGGCGCCTGGTTAAGCCTGAAATCCAGTCGCCGGAAACAAATCGGAAAACACTAATACGTCTGGCTCCTATCCATCGTACGACGCTTGGTCGCAATGAATGAATCGATAAGCCCGCGCGAATATCATTCGCGTGAACATGTACGACAAACTCGCCAGTTTTGTAGTCATCGTGCATTGGCTTGTGGGCGCATTCATCGTCCTTGGCGCGTTGACTGTGGCGTGGAGGAAATCGATGGTGTACGTTCATGTACCAGCGCTGATCATCTCGACCATCGTCGACATTGGCGGATTGCGATGCCCTCTGACCATGCTTGAAAAGTGGCTATTGACGAGTGGCGACATAACTCCCTACGAAACAAATTTCATCGATCACCACGTCGCCCGCGCCCTCCAAATCCCCAATCCTCATGACATATGGGGAATCGGTCTTCAAATGATCCTCGGACTCATCATCTTCTTCATCAATCTCATCCTTTACACAGAGATCGTTCGACGATCACGCCGATGCAAACCTGACCCAGCATCCGTCTCGTTGGAAAAAAACTGATCTTTTCCAGGAATTGTCGTAACCTGCATACCCTCTTCGATATATCCAATGGTGGGTCGGGTTATTCCTGTATGCAGCGAGCCACACTTCATTTCCCCAGTATTATGATGGGCGGATCGACAGAGATCTGTGTAATTGGGCTTCAGAGTCAGAGGATTCCTACGAACCTCATGACGCTGCATTGAGTATATTTTGCAGGATTACAAAGGGTTGTTAAGGTACGGCTTTTCCGATGGACCATTAGCGGTACAATGCGTAACCGATACGGAATACCGGCTAGATCAGGGAGTCATCGGCATGAAGCGGATGAAATTATCGACGGGGCGTGGAATCTTGATTCGCAATCGAGCCTTCTGGCTTGCAACGATCGTATGTGTTGGCATGGTCGTTCTCTTGAGTTACCCCTCAGGCGCAATGGCTGCAGAAGGTAATTCCGGCAAGTTGGAAATCGGCCAGGGCATGCCCAGCGTCGCTGACCTGTTTGCGACCAGTCCCGTAATTAACTCGATCCTGTTGGCAATGAGCGTTGTGTCACTTGTGATGCTCATTTATCTTTTGCTGGCATTGACGGCTGGAGCATTCCACCCCAAACGATTCGTGGACGATGTCACCAAGCTGGTCATTAATCGACAATTTGAACAGGCCGAACATCTCTGCCAGACCAACCAACAGGTGTTCGTCTCCTCCGTCGTTCAGCGCGTCATCGAGAACCGCGACAAAGATCACGGCGTTCTGATGGACATCCTTTCCGCCGAGGGTAATCGTCGGGCTGAGATCTTCTGGAACCGAATCGGCTATCTGGGTGAAATCTCCAACATTGCCCCCATGCTGGGCCTGTTGGGTACCGTCATCGGCATGCTAAAAGTCTTCTTTTCGCTGCAGATCAGTTCAGCCGGTAGAGATGTCGGTCGCTTGGCGGCAGGCATTGCTGAAGCAATGGGAACCACAATGTTCGGGCTGGTCGTCGCCATCGCTGCAGGCATTTTCTACACGATCGTTAAAGGAAAGGCGACTGCCATGTTAGCCGAGGCTGAACAGGTTTGTCACGCCGTCGCCGACCATACCCACCGGGCGGCAGCAGATCCCAGGCTCAAGAAAATCGATGCCCTTGCCGAAGCGGCACGGAAAAAACTCAGCAAAGGCTCAACGGGTACGTCCGAATAGTCGTGACATCATTCAGTTGCCACGATTCAGAATGTTGGAATTTCATTCATGAGTTTCGCCCAACCCAACAGAACGATGCGAAAAACAGGCGTCCCACTGGCGGCGATGCTGGACATCATGTTTCTGTTGCTGATTTTCTTCGTGACGACTTACCAGTTTCGCGATGATCAATACGCCATCGACATTGACCCTCCTGCAACAAAAACCGGTAAGTCACCCGAGTTAGCATCAAATTCGATCATCGTGAATGTCACTGAGGATGGCAGATACCTGATTTATGAAAAGGAATTCACCGGCCCGCAGCTTGGAAGATTTCTTGCCGATCAGCGTAAAGCCGTCACCGATCGTGAACTTCGCGTCTTTGTGAATGGTGACAAGGCAGTGCAATATGGTCGCGTGGTAGAAGCTCTGGACATCGCCCGGCGCGCCGGTGTGGCACGTCCCACGTTGCTCTCTAAGAAAGCAAGGCCGTCCAAGTCCAACGGAGATTAGTATGGACGGGAGTGCGACTCGATCCGATAGACAGCCCTTTGGCGGCCCACAATGCCCAGTCGCAACAGGTTTTGTCGCGCTCATTCTCTTCTGCTGCCTTTCTAACTCAACCCTCGCCGCCACCACGGAAGCCGATCGACAATTCAGCTTTGCCTACCTCCTGATGCAAAACAACGAAGGCGCTCAGGCCAAAAAAGCCTTCCAGCAATTCATCAAACTCTATAAGAAAGATCAGCGCGTCGGTGATGCCCATTACTTCCTGGCCATCCTCGATCGTCAATCAGGTAAACTGAAGACCGCAGACAACCACCTCCAAAAAATCACCAAAGCAAAACACGTCTCCAACGAAGCTCTCCATCTTCTGCGCGGGCAGATCAAACTCGAGCTTCAGTATTACAAGACGGCCGCGGCTACCCTTGAAAAGATCAATCCCGCAAAACTCACCGACGATGCCGCTCGCGCCAACTGGGGATACCTGATCGGCGTCGCATACCGCGGCGCAGCCAACCTCAAAGGTGCCGTCAAGCAGTTCACAGCGGCATCCAAATACAAAAGTGCCGTTCGAGGCCGTATCCTCGTCGAACTCGGTAAGACCCAAATTACATTAAAACAACCTGTCCAGGCCGTCGCCGCATTCACCCACGCAGTAAAAGGAAAGATAGAACCCCTTCTTGCCGCTGAAGCTCGAAGTCTCGCAGGTGAGGTCTCCTACGAGTCCGGCCAGTACGAACAGGCCGCCGACTTCTTCTCCCAGGTTATAGAAAACCATCAATCCACCCGCTATTACAAGCCAGCACTGAGTGGATGGTTACGATCCCTTTATGGAGCAGGCCGACACGCCGATGTCATCAAGCAATACCCCACCATCAAGAACCTGCTGGCATCCGACGCCGTCGCCGAGGCCCTCTACCTAGTCTGTGCCTCTCACGTCAAAACTAAGGCTTATAAGAAAGGCCTCGAAACAACCCGTCAATGGCTCGCCGCCTATTTGGAGAAGAAAACCAATCTCTCAAGCGAAGTCATTACCCTTTACGCCGAATGCTTCTACCATACCGATGCCGCCGCCTTCGAAAAGTGGATTGCCGGTTACGAAAAGCAACTCCCGCAGGAACGCTATTACCATCGCCTCCAATTCCTTCGCGCCAATGCCGCCATCAAACGGAATCGATTCGACGAAGCCATCAAACACCTCGGCCCGTTGATCTCCGGCAAACCCAACCCTTATGCCCAGCGCGCCCTGATTCTTCGCGCTGAACTCTACAAGAAAACCAATGACTCAGGCAAAGCGGCCGCTGACTTCGAAAAGTACGTCAAGACATACGGCCAGGATCCCGAGGCCGTCGATGCCGGGCGCGAGGCCATCAACCTTGCATTTGATCGCGGTGATTACGCTAAAGTCGTCGCACAGGCCACCAGGTGGCTCGGCCAGAAAGGGCTTGACCCCACCGTCACCGCCCCTATTCGTCTTCGACTGGGCGTCGCCCTCATAAAAGAGAAAAAAGCCAATCAGGCGTTGACCACATTCAATGCACTTATCGCCTCCAAACCTGAAGATAACATCGCGACCTACGCCCATTATTACCGTGGCCTGATCCTCGCTTCTCGTGCGGGTGTCGATAACGATGGAAAGCCCAAACCCGAACTCGACCAGGCAGTAACCGCTCTTCAAAACGCCATGCGCGGCGCCATTGCCGAGAAACTCAAAGTCCGAGCGATCTCTCTTACCGCCCGCCTTGAACGCTTGGCCAAACGACCCGACCGCGCGCTGGTCATGTATGAGTTGCTTCGCGAGCAGGATCCCAAACGCACATACCCAGCCATCACCGCCCTCTGGGTAGGCGAAGGTCTACATGGTCAACGGAAATACAAGGCAGCAATCCGATGGTTGGAATTAGACAAAAAACTGCATGACAACACCGCAAATGACAAACTTACCGCCGCCCAACTGGCCGGAGTCCAGGCCAAGTCCAAATACCTCACCGCACAGGCCTATCACCGCCTTAAGGATTATCCCAAGGCCATCACCCGGTACGGCCAATTAGTCGGTCTTTCCAAAGGCTATGCCGTCCGCGCCCAACTTGGACTGGCCCAGGCCATGGCCGATGCCGGTCGCCATGACGATGCGCTCAATGAATACGAAGGCCTCACCGCCGTGCGGGACAGCCGCGTCGCAGCCACCGCCCTCCTTCAAAGTGGAGAGATCTACGCTCATCGCGCCCTCAAGGAACTGGAAAGAAAAAACACCATCAATGCCAAAAAAGACTATGATAATGCGGCATTACGGCTGAACCGCGTTTCACTTCTTTTTGACAAGAAACCGCTGGAGAACCTCGTTTTTCGTTCGTTAATCCTTCAGGGACGGCTCGCCGACCGCTTTGTAAACCAGGAAAAGGCTTTAGAAAAATATCGCGGCATCATCGAACGAAAGACGCAATCGCTCTGGAAACGCATCGCAGGGGCTGAAATAGCCCTCACCGAGAAAAAACGAGGTCAAGCCTTGGTTGAATTTCGTCGAATCTTAAAACAGAGTACCGATAATAGCGTCTCAAATTATGTCACCCGGAGACTAACAGAACTTGGGGAACAACCATGAATCCACACCAAAGAATTTTCGTCGCCATCGCCATCACCGGTAGTATTTTTCTTCACGCGGCCATTGCCTTTGGCGTAATGAAATTGCCTCTGGGAGAACTACGTACCGATCTTTTCCAACTTACCGAACAGGAAAAATTTGACGCCACACCCATAGAAATCATCGAGGAGGACTTTGCGGATGTCGAAGCTCCCGATCCCGCTGATGACAATACGCTCAAAGCCCTTGCTAAGAAGTCGCTGAAGAATCAGCCGAATGACCCCCTCAAAAAGATCGATACAAAAACCGACGTTCCTAAAGATAAGAAAGACCCTAAGAACAACCTGGTCAGGAATGTAGATGTCAACGATTCATCGCCGCCACCAGCAGCACCCAAGACCAAGGCAAGCCCCGCAGGCAAACTGGATATGGCTGCAAAACTTATCGCCCTGGCTAAACCCGAGATTAAATTACCCGAATTGCAAGGCCCGACCGATGACGTTGATCTTCCGGATATCGACGATATCAAAATCGGCGCGTTCGACGGAGTGGGCGGCGACGACCTCAAAGGCATCGGATTGCCGGATGGTCAGGGAAATAATCCCAACGGCGTCAACGGCGGTGTAAAAGACGGTAAGAAAGGCGGAACAATCGGCAGCAAAGGAATCGGAACTCCCGTCGCTCCCCTCCCACCGGTTGTTAAGAAACCAAACCCCAACATAGTTAAACCCAAACCGCCGATCGTCAACCTCCCCGAACCGCCGACGACGGTCACCATTCCCCCGCTCAAAACCAACAAACCAGTCGTGAAACTCGACAGCGACTTTGTTTACGAACTCTACACCAACACCCGGGGACCGGGCGGCGGAGGCCTCCTCAGCTCCAATCGACGCAAAAAAGGTGAACCCGCATGGTTTGAGGTACGCATTCGTCCACGGGCAACACTGCGCCAAATCACACCGCTCAAGAAAAACGTCGTCTACGTCATCGATACATCCGGCTCAATTTCAAAACGATGGAGCCATTTCATCAAAAAGGGCGTCGGAATGGCCCTCGACAAATTCAACAAGGGTGACAAATTCAACATCGTCATGTTCAAGGACAAAGTTAGCGTCCTAGACCCCTCCGGATTGCTCGACGCTGACAACCCCCGCAACATCACCGCAGCCAAACAATTCCTCTCCTCCGCCAAAGTCGGCGGCTACACAGACGTCAACCGCGCACTCGGCAAACTCATCGTCCGAAACCTCCCCGATGATCGCGTCTACCAGATCGTCCTCATCACCGACGGCGTCCCCACACGCGGCTCCATCAAATCCCGTGACATCATCAACCTTATTACCCGCGAAAACAACCTCGTCGCGGGCATCTATTGCGTCGGCGTCGGTGACAAGATGGATAAGGAACTCCTCGAATTCCTCGCCTACCGCAACAAGGGCATCGTCGCTTACCCCAAATCCGACTTTGATGCGACGCGAACGATCGTCGATCTGGCCGTCCGTCTCCGCTACCCGATTCTCAAGGACGCACAACTCAACGCCGTTGGAGTCGAAGTTGCGGAAATCTACCCACGCGTGTCAAGAGATATCTACCAGGGACAGACTTTCAGTATCTACGGCAGATACACCGATACCGACCGATTCTTCGCCATGGCGATGACCGGCAGCAACGGCCCCAAACAAATGAATTTTACTTGGAAACTCGACTTCAACGATGCCAAAAAAGGCGCCGAGGATCTACCTAGGAACTGGGCCTTCTGGAAAATCTATCACCTCTCCAGTGAAATGAACCGCCGAGGTGATGTGCCTGAACTGAAGAAAACCATCCAACGCCTCAGCGGTCGATATGGCGTAAAAGCAAAATACTAAGCCGACAGCATTCTTCGGCAGTCAAAGCCCCGAATGAGGCACACCTTGATTCGGGGTTTTTTATTTCATGGTACTCCAAATCCGATGAAATGCGCTTTCGCATCCAATCCCGGTTATCATCGTGTCCAAATTAAGCATCCCTACGATTGGATAACCCATCCATGCCTCACCCTGTCCGCATATTCATGATGATCCTCGTCGGAGCCACTATCGCGTGGTATCTATACGCCCACGGCCATGAATTCCGACTCCTTCTCGAATTCAATCCTGCATACATCCCCATACTTCTCATCGTCCCGTTCGCCACTACCTTCCTCAACGCTTTGATCATGCGACGCCTAATCCAGGAATTCAACGTCAAACCTTCACTCAACGAATGCTACGCCCTCACCGCCGCCAATGCCCTTGGCAACTATCTCCCATTCCCTCAAGCGGGCACAGTCGCTCGAGGAGTCTATCTCAAGAAAGCACATGGACTTACCTACAACGACTTCACCGCCTCAATCGTCGTCACCTTCATTCAATTCCTCACTATCGCAGGCCTGTTGGGCCTCGGCGCCACATCCGCCCTCGTGATCACAGGGCAAATCATTCCCAAATCCGGCATATGGATTATCTTCGGTGGGCTCACCGCCGCCGCCCTCTTCCTTACCCCTTCTGCATGGTCGCTCCCGATCGTTAACAAATTCAAGAGATTCGGTACAGCCCTCGATTTGCTTCGTGCCCACCACGTCACCATCTACGTCGCCGTCATCCAAGTCCTTTTCATTTTCGTCTCCACAACTGGCCTGTTCTTCGCCTTTCAATCGCTCGATCAATCGGATGTCACCTTCGCTACCGCACTTATGATCACCCTTTTCTTTCTCGCCTCCGGAATCATAAACGTCACACCCGGAAACATAGGCGTCGCCGAAGCCGCCACCGCGCTCGTTGCATTCCTACTGAAAAAAGACCCTACTATCGCCATCACCGCTTACACACTCCACCGCATCGTCGCCGCCCTCTTCATCTTCACCCTCGGTCCTATCTGCACAGCGTGGCTTACCAGAAAGTCTCTACCAAACAATAATCTCCCAATCGACCCGATATTACAAGAAACCGCCAACGACAACCACGCATGAAACAACGATTGCTATACATCTGGCACAACCTCCATCAATCACGCTCTTTCTCCTTCGAAGATGACCGTCCACTCTCCACACGCACCAAAATCATCGCCGTAACATCTATCCTTATTCTCTATGCCCTCTTCTATTCACCTTGGTGGTATCCACTCTCCGACAGTGCTCTCTACCTTTCCCTGGCCCGCGCCATCGCAACCGGCAACGGCCATACCTATATGGGAGAAATCTTCACACAAGTTCCACCAGGAACACCCCTACTCCTCGCCGCAATCATCACACTCGGCGGAGGCATCGCCGCCATCCACATCACCATGATCTCCCTCATGCTCATTGGCCACCTCCTCGCATACCTTACCCTCAAACAATGGGTTACACCTCGCCTCGCCCTCATCGCGACATGCGCCACTGCTATCAGCTACTGGGTCATGCACGCCGCCATGACCATCATGTCCGACCCCCTTGCCTACGCGCTCGTCTGGGGCGCGCTCCTTTCTGCGACATCCCTCACCCAACCAAATCTGAAGAGCCGCGTAGCCAAACAATGGACGCTGTTCGTACTCGCATCCATCATGCTCGCCCTCGCCTTCGAAAACCGAATCGCCGTGGTTCTCCTCATTCCCGGCATCTCTTTCGCCATCTTCATCCTCACTAGGAACATCACATCGCCCAGATTACGTACATCGTGGGTTGTCATACTCATTGCAGTATTTGGCCTACTTGTGTTCGACTACACCCGGCAACGATCAACCCGACACTACAAGTTCGACAGACTGGTCACCCTCGAACAGTTCCCCGGGGCACAAAAAATCGATCCCATGGCCCCCCAACCCTTCACCAACACACCCATCCAGGCCTCCGACGAAGGCTACACCCTTACCGATAAACGAAACCAAATCACCGACCAGGGTCCTCGAACCTTCACCATGAAACTCGAACGCCTGATTCGCCGAAACGCCCAACGTCCCTACAACATCGGCCGATGGATCAGCGAAGGACTCGCAGGACCATCCGCCGCAGTCTTTCAATCCAAAAACACACTGATCAACATCCTCGGTCTTGTCGCAGGCGTCTCCGCCGCCATCATTTTCCTCGTCGGTACAATCGCTCTCATCACACACCAAAGATGGTGGCTACTCGCCGCCATCGCGTACGCCATCCCCATCTGGATTCGCTGGAGTGACCGAATCAAACCCCGATACATGATTCTCATCGCGCCTGTCCTTTTCATCACCCTCTACTTTGGATCACGAATCTCCTGGGCATGGATTTCCAAAAAAATTAAACGCGATAACTCAGATAATGTCGCCAAACCCAACGGTCGATGGATCATGCCCGTCCTTTTAATTCTACTTGCCGTCGCCAACCTCCCCGCCGCTGCCGTAGACATCCACCTCCGACGCGCCAATGCCTCCGAGTTTTATGACCACGCCCGCGCCGGTTCCCTTAGCGAACTTATCGACATCGCCGCACACATCCAAAGACATGCCCGGGCCAACGATGAAATCTGGATCAACCGGGGCTTCTTTCGACGTGTCGTCTTTTATCTCACCGGTAGAAAAATCAAAAACCTCAGACGTGACATCATCATCGAAGATCCGAATGACACTAAAGGATTCAAAGGATTTAATCGCGCACTGGAAAACAAATCACGCTACTACATCGTGTTCTACAACCAATATCCCTGGCCGCAATGGCACATCCCACGTATCAAAGTCAACAAGAATGGTCCACGATATTGGCAACTGTTTGAAAGACATCGCGTACCCGGTAAGAAAGCCGTCTACAAACCCGTAAACGTACAATCCGCCAACCCCTCCTACTTTCAAAACATCCCCTGGTCTGCGCTTTGATTTAGAACATTATTCTTCATTGAGTCGCTCCCACTCCCGCCAGTGAACCCCACGCGGAGGAATCAATATCTCAACACGTGAAACCCTCAAACCCTCCACTTCAAAAACTCGTCCACGAGGCCGAATAACACCGCGCTGAATCATTTCACGTACCGGAGACCCCTCCTGATAAGCTGTCACAGACATCACACACCAACTCACACGCGCATCCCTCAACGTCTCGGGCCAACGTCCAGCCTGCGAATACGCATCCAAGTCACCCTGCTCATCCAAGATCTTCCGCCCGCTGAAGTACGACACCCACGCGCTCGCGCCCCGAGGCATCACCATCACATCATCTGGACCGATCGTTTGCTGCATCCAATCGGATAATCTCCACCACCTCACCCACTCCCCCTGGCGATACATCTGAATATAAGTCGCCACCGAGCTTTCCTCGGTCAACAACGATAAGTCTCCGATCTCCATCGACATTCGCCCACGCCACGCCTCGTCTTTTACAGGCTTTCTCAGCACGACACGCACCAGCAAACTCTCGCCAACGCGACCCACCGTCCTGACAGGCACAATCATTCCCTTATCAATCAACTCCCTCCCCTTCAAACCCAACTCGTAACGAGAGGCCGGCAATATCGCCCAATGAACGTCCAGCCTGTCCAACTCATCCACCCAACGCCGCCACCTGCTGTTCGATGAAAGACTGCTATCCACAGCCAACACATCTCGACGCGAAACATAAGTCAATATGCGCGAAAGATCCCGCCTTTTCCCTTTTGCATCCAGACCGCCCACAATCACACGTTCATCTCTCTTCACAAATCGCTCAACCAATCTCGCCATTTCAAATGTATCAATCCACCGCCCATGATCCAACCGTTCGAGAAACGGTGTGTATTGCTGATGATAAACATGCCTCCCCAAAGCACCCACATTAGGTCCCACCAAAAACAATAAACCCGCCGCCATCACCCACGGTCCCCAAAACCGATCCAACTTCCGAGTCAAAACATAAAACGCCAGTAGCCATCCCAACACCAGCATCGGTTGGATCATCAGGAAGTAACGCGGCACGATGCCAAGCAATAACAGGGACACAATCACCACCCAAATCATCACAGCGAACAATGGCGAAAACCAAAACAACAATACCGCCCCACTCAGGGCCATCAGGATCAATAACGTATTAAGACCGGGCAATATATCCACACCCAAAAAAGCACTGGGCAATGCCTCTTCAAACAAAAGTCCAACTCCCCTTACCACACGATCCCACACAACCGACACGTCTGAGAACCGGGATATCAGAGTACGGCCATACTCACCCTCCAATGGATTAAGCTCGCTGAAATTCCAGACTAAAACCAACCCCAACGCAATAAAAGCACTCACACCTACTGACCAGCCAATCCTCCAGCGATAACTACAATACGCGCGCCAACCCACATAAATGACCACGCCTAATAACAAAATCCAGAAAGTCGGGCGTATCAGTGCCGACATGCCCATCCCCAGGACCATCAAAATCCCAAACCCAACCCGACTCCAACGCCCGTGCGAGACTTCCAACCCTCGCAACCCATAAAACCATAACATCTCCCAAAACAACGCTGGCACATCCGTCAAAACATCCGACGTTCTTAAGTGAAACTCACCCCCATACCCAAGGATCCCCGTCGCCCCAATCGCAACCCACAAGGGAAAGTCCAACCTCAGAATCTGGAAGAAAAGAACCAAAACACCTACCGCAAAAAAAAGATTCATCCAGAGAATCGGGGAGACCCCTTCGCCAAAGACACGTTGCAGTCCCGCCAACATATACGGCAATCCCGGATACACATGATCATGCGGCTCCGCGTGATAAACAAACCCCTTTCCTTCCGCAATATTCCTGCCTAACTCCCTATACAACGCGCTGTCAGGTGTCGGTCGCCACTCCCCATTAAACGACAAAACAAAACCCAATATCACCAGACCAAAAATCAACCACCAGTCACGGGATATGCGATACGCCAACCAACACGTCTGCTTCGTCGGCCGATGACCCGCCTTCAATTCACACAATACTTCCGATGAAATCATCCTGCCGCGATTCTAACGACCTGATCCCAAAATGGGAAAACCACACTCAACCTGTTATCCCAAACCCTCCACCAATCGACCAATACGCGATAACAATCACTGAACGGATATACTGCCCCTCAATACTTATCAACAGGAAACCACATGCAACACCTCGCCCCGCCCGAATCCTTCGCCTCCCATTGCGCCCACCTCAATATCGAAATCTCTGATGAAGAAATCACCCGACTGGGCCAATACCTGCATCTCCTTCTGGAAACCAACAAACAATTCAACCTCACTGCGATCAAAGAGCCCGATGTAGCGTGGCATCGACACATCCTCGATTCCATCGCACTCATCCCGTTTATTCAGGACGCGCGTACAGCCATCGATGTTGGAACCGGGGCCGGCCTCCCCGGAATCCCCCTGGCAATCACGCAACCCAACCTGAACATCACACTTCTCGAATCCACAGGCAAAAAGGCAAAATTCTGCCAACAAATCGTCGACCAACTCCAACTGAAAAATATCACGGTCATCAACGACCGCGCCGAAACGCTTGGTCAAAATAATCGATTCAGGGAATCATTCGATGTCGCGCTCGCACGCGCAGTCGGGCCGTTAAACACACTTCTCGAACTCACCCTACCGCTAACGAAAATCTGCGGCCGCGTCCTCGCCCAGAAAGGTGCTCGCACGGAAGAAGAACTCAAACGCATCGGCGATGCCCTGCTTGAACTGGGCGGCGGCGATGTACAGGTCTACGAGGCAATGCCCGGCGTCGATCCACAACCACTCGTTGTCATCATCACGCACGAATCCAAAACTCCCAAACAATATCCAAGACTCCCCGGCATCCCTAAACAATCACCACTCTGATCTACACCAACTGACCACCTCGGCTACAATCACTCAATGTCATTCGACGTCCAACACATCCTCGGACCCGACGGCCCCATTGCCCGTCGCCTCTCCAATCAATACGAGCTTCGCCCACAACAACTCCACATGGCCGCGCAGATAGACCAAACACTGCAACACGGATCAAACCTTATCGCCGAAGCAGGCACCGGCGTTGGCAAGTCCTTCGCTTACCTTCTACCCGCCGTCAAAAGAATCGTTGAAGACAATGAACGCGTCATCATTTCGACACAAACCATCAGCCTCCAGGAACAACTCATCGAAAAAGATATCCCCCTCCTCCGCGCAGTTCTGGGCGCCGAGTTCTCCGCAGTCCTCGTCAAAGGCCGCGGCAATTACGTATCACTTCGCAGGCTCAGACAATCATCAAAAAGGCAAGCACAACTCTTCCACACCGAACCCGAACTAAGAAGTCTCCACACTGTCGAAGACTGGGCATACGAAACCACCGATGGATCACTCGCTTCACTTCCCGTACTTGAACGCCAGAACATCTGGGCCAAAGTCCAGTCCGACTCCTCCAACTGCATGGGTCGAAAATGCGATACCTACAACAAATGCTTCTATCAGGCGGCTCGTCGCCGTATGGAAAACGGCGATCTCCTGATCGTTAACCACGCCCTTTTCTTCGCCGACCTCGCCATGCGCGCATCCGGCCTCGGCTTCCTGCCACCCTACGATCACGTCATTCTGGACGAAGCACATACCATCGAAGACATTGTCTCCGATCACTTCGGGGTCACCATCGCCGACACCGCGGTTAATCACCTGCTAGGTTCACTCTTCCACACGCGTCACCGCAAAGGTTTCCTTACCTCCATCTCCCTCAAAGACACTTCCGAAATAAATCTGGTTGAAAAAGCCATCGACCAGGTCCACCAAACCTACATCGCCTCCGAGTGCTTCTTTGACGACCTTACCGAATGGCAACAAAGAAAAGGCCGAAAAAACGGTCGTGTCAACGAACCCAACATCGTTAAAAACCATCTCCACAACGTCCTCAAAGATCTCATCATTATCCTCCGATCTCTCATCCCAAAAGTTAAAAGAGAAGCCGACCAGTTTGAACTCAACGGCTATATCGACCGGGCACAAGTCTGCAACAGCGCCATCACGACCTGGCTCCAACATCAACTCAATGACGCCGTCTATTGGATGGAAGTCAGCACCGGTCGATTTCAGCGCGTCAAACTCGCTTGCGCCCCAATCGATGTTGCGCCGCTCCTCCGCGAGCACCTTTTTAACAAAACCAACTGCGACAACAGTCCTGTCGGTATCGTACTCACCAGCGCCACACTCGCTACCGGTAACCAACAACAGTCAATTCCATCCGAAGGCTCCCTAAACTACGAGCCGATCGACGAAGAGTTAGGCGACCCCCAAAAAGATCCAACACCAACTCAAGCCAAACATCCAAACACAGCTTTCAAACACCTCGCCTCCAGACTCGGCTGCGAAGAAGCGGAAACCATCCAACTTGGTTCGCCTTTCGACTACGAATCTGCCGTACGACTCATCATCGAACAGGACATGCCCGAACCAAATTCCGATCAATACAACGAACAACTCGGCCCGAGAATCCTCAACCATATTCGCGCCACAGCAGGCGGCACGTTCGTCCTGTTTACCAACTATGGTGTATTAAACAAGATGGCCGATTGGCTCACTCCTCACGTAAAAGACCTTGCCCTCACGCTCCTGGTTCAAGGAAGAGACGGCCCGCGCTCCATCCTGCTCCAAAGATTCAAACACGATGGCTCAGCCGTACTCCTCGGTACAGATAGCTTCTGGCAGGGTGTCGACGTTCGAGGTGATGCCCTCCGAAATGTAATCATCACTCGCCTTCCATTTGCCGTACCCGACCTGCCGCTCACCGAAGCACGCATCGAACGCATCAGGAATCGAGGTGGGTCACCCTTCATGGACTACCAACTTCCCGAAGCCATCATTAAATTCAAACAGGGCTTCGGTCGTCTCATCCGATCACACGCTGATACCGGTCGGGTTGTCGTCCTCGACAAAAGAATCTCTTCCAAACCCTACGGCAAAAAGTTCGTCGATGCCCTCCCGCCCATTCACATTGAACGTGTCAAAAATTTCTGAATTTCATACGTGGCGACCAATAAAAAGACGCGCAGTTGCTCCAAATACGCATTTATCCTTTTAACTCGTGACCCTACCTCTCCAAGTTTCCATCCCGCAGCACATCGCCCGTTTAAGACCTCCCGCCATCAAACCGATATTGGAGCAGTAACGACTCGGTGCCCCAGCCGATGAGGAACGTCATACCCCGCGCGTCTCAACATCGCGCCACAAATGAAGGGCGAGAAATGGCCAACAGTGCTGTGCAATCCAGTCTCCAAATCTACCTTCGACAAATCAACGAAGTGCCGCTCCTTTCGGCGGAAGAGGAAAAGGAACTCGCCCACAAAATCATCTACGACAACGATCCCAACGCCCGAGAACATATGGTCCGCGCCAACCTCAGGCTTGTCGTCGCCATCGCCAAAAAATACCTCAACCGAGGGCTTCCGCTCGGCGACCTTATTGAAGAAGGAAACATCGGACTTCTGCGAGCGGTCGAAGGTTTTGACCCCAGCCACGGCGCACGTTTCAGCACCTATGGATCATGGTGGATCAAACAGGGTATCAAACGCGCACTTATAAACGCAACACAACCAATCCACGTTCCGGCTTACATGGTCGAACTCATATCCAAATGGAAAAAATGCTCCGCTCAGCTCGAAGAGGAACTTGGTCGACAACCCACAATGGCCGAACTCTCCGAAGCCATGGAGTTACCAGCCAAGAAACTCGAAGCCGTAAAAAAGGCTGTCAAGGCTTTCAAACGACCCAGTCAATCCGGTACAGGCGAAGAAGGCGAACCCATGACGCTCGCCAGCCTCATCGAAGATGATCGCGCCCTTCAACCTGAAGACCCCATGTCCACGCAGGACGACATCGAAGCCGTCTACAAACTCCTGGATGTCATCGACGAACGGGAAGCAACCATCCTTCGTTTACGATACGGCCTCGATGATGAGGAACCTAAGACGCTCAAAGAGATCGGCCAGGAAATAGGCCTCACAAGAGAACGTGTACGCCAACTTGAAATAGAAGCACTCCAGAAACTTAACGCTGGTCTCATGGGTGAGGAATTGCCCGAAAAGCCAAAACGCAAGAGACGAGCGCCAAAACAAAAACAGGAAGACAACACCCCCACACCCGAACCTCAAACCGTTTCCACCTAATATCCACATCACCCATCATTTCAAATCAGAATCTACCCCATATCTGTTTCATTGCACACGCGTCAAAAACACAAAATTACCGTATTGACTCAAATATACCGTCACTCACCTTACAAATCTCAGATTTTCGACTCATCCAATTAATCAACCAATATCAAAACACTCATACGTTATGCTTGATTAATTCCAGTTCTGCTCTACTATTGCAGTTCTAAATTCGATCCATGTCGGTGCGTTACTGACGAACCGGGCCCGGGGTGCGACTCTGTAATCCTTTTTTATACTGAGGAGCATACACATGGCCGACTCAATCTCTAATCTTTCTATCCGAGATCTCCAAGCTGAAATTGAACGACGCAAAGCCGAACTTCCTAATCTTCGCGCCCAACGCGATGAACTCAAATCGCAACTCGCCGAAATCGAACGCGCCATCGCAGAACTCACCGGAAAAACAAAAAGACGAGGACGACCCGCTTCAAAAACCACAACCAAAAAGAACACGACTGGCAGAAAACGAGGACGCAAACCCGGCAGGCCCAAATCGAAAACGATTACCAAAGCAAACGGTCGCAAACGACCTAAGAACAAAATGCCCCTCTCTGATGCTCTCGCTAAAGTGCTCGCCAAAAAATCACCACAACGTGTCGTCGATCTTGCTGCAGCCGTAATCAAAGCGGGATACAAATCCTCATCAAAAACATTTGCCACCATCGTCAACCAGACGCTTATCAAGGATGGAAGATTCCACTCTGTTGCTCGCGGCCAGTATGCCCTGAAGTAAACAAACGCTCAAATCAACTAAAAACGCCTCGCATTCATCCGCGGGGCGTTTTTTGTTCAAAATCTAACCCACCTGCCTTTACTCTAATCTTCATTAATCAGAGAACTTAACCCTGGCTTAAATACCACCCGATCATCCACCACAATCAATTGCTCATTCAGGAAATACGCTAACGCCGTACTCAGCACTTCCGCTTCCAACGCTTGTCCTTTTGCTCGAACATCCTCCACATTATCCTTGCCGACATCAATGTGAAACACATCCTGCAAAATGATCGGTCCCTCATCCAGATCCTCCGTGACAAAGTGAGCCGTCGAACCACTCACACGCACACCTTCATCAAACGCTTGTCGATAAGGAGCAGGCCCGGGAAAATGCGGCAACAACGATGGATGAATGTTAATAACCCGATGTTTGAACGCGTCCACCACATCCCCCGTCAAAATCTGCATATATCGGGCCAAAACCGCCACATCAATACCCCGCTCAATCATCGTTTCGCGTAACCATGTCATGTGCGCGGACTTGTCCGATGATGGCTTCCACATGAATTCAATCCCCGCGCTCTCCGCTACCTCCCGCAAAACCTCATGATTACCTAACACGCAATCCAACGTCCCCCGATATCGACCTGTCTTCCAATCCGCGATCAATTTCTCAAGACAATGCGGCTCCTTCGACACCAACACAGCCACTTTCTTGTCACGACGCTTGGACGTCAGCGTCATCCGTACTTCCATACCAATGGTCTTACCAGTCTCCAGCAATCCCGTCACCAATTCGTCCAGACTGATCGTCATACCCGCCAAATCCACCAGCATGTCCATGATGAACATGCCGCGCACCACATGCTGCTGCAAGTCTTCTATGTTCACCCCTCGTTCCGCCAGATACGTCGCGAAGCGCGCTACCACCCCCGTTTGGTCCTTACCCAATACGCTCACTACCGCCGACACTTTACTCATCGAGATTTCACTCCAACCATCAAGACCCGACGCCATACAACGATCTGCTCCGCCGATTCTACAATCGACATTTATCATCCGCCAGTTGACTACGACGAACAGACGATAAGAATAGCGACTTGCCCATTGACAATTTGGCGTCTCAGCCTTAACTTGTCTCAGAACAAATCCCCCTTGTTTAGGGTGGTACAGGTAGGAACAGCTTTTTAGGGAAAAGCCGCTCCATCGCCGAATCACGGCGAATACCCAAAAGTTTGAATAAGCGCGAACTCAAAGAGGTTGCGATGATGTCGATTCCAGATCCTGCCGTGTGGCGGGATATGCTCCACTATTTGAGAAGACACCATACCGAGATGTGCCGCCACTGGTTCGAGGAACTCGAACCCCTTCGTCTCGACGGCGGAATACTGGAAATCCGTGTAGCCAACGACCTGCAACGTAACTACCTCGCCAAGAAATGCACCGACCCCTTCACAGAAGCCGCCCAGGCCACGACAGGCGCCCTCGTAGCCGTCAATTTCACCACGGAAACAACACCCCAAAGCGAAATCGATAACACCGATACCCAGCCGGATTCCTCCACTGAGAAAAGAACTCCCGACATCAACATCACTGAAAACCCATTTAGCGAAATCGCTCAAAAACCGCCAGGCCACAAGTCTACAGCCAAAAATTCCGTCACACGCTACGACATGGGCGATGACGAAATCGTCCTTTCACCCGACTATTCCTTCGATAATTTCGTAACAGGCCCCAACAACCAACTCGCTTACGCTGCCTCCATGGGTGTCTCCGAAAAACCCGGTAAATCCTTCAATCCTCTCTTCATCCACGGAGGCGTGGGCCTGGGAAAAACACACCTCCTGCAGGCCATTTGCCAGACCATCCTCTCAAAGAACGCAGACGCCACCATTTGCTACCTCAGTTGCGATACGTTCATGAATCACTTTATTGAAGCCGTGCAAAACGGCAAAATGAACGAATTCCGGCACCGATACCGACATGTGGACGTCCTGCTCATTGATGACATCCACTTTCTAGCCAACCGTGACCGCACGCAGGAAGAATTCTTCCATACATTCAACACGCTCTACCAATCCAACAAACAGATCATTCTCTCCTCTGACGCACCTCCCAACGAAATTCCCCAGCTTGAAGATCGCCTGATATCCCGTTTCAACTGGGGACTCGTCACCCGGATCGAGAAACCCTGCTACGAAACACGCGTCGCTATCGTCACCAAGAAAGCACAAATTCGAGGGTTCGACCTCCCCGAACCCGTCGCCTGCTACATCGCCAACAAACTCGATACCAACATCCGCGAGCTCGAAGGCGCCGTCACCAAAGTCCAATCCCTCTCCATGCTTCGACAGACACCCGTTTGCCTTGAAACCGCAAGGGAAGCCCTAGGCGATGAAGATCCCTCATCCTCCAGCCCCCAACTTACCATCCAGAATATCATCGACGCGGTAACCAAGTTTTACGATGTCAAACTCGCCGATCTGCAATCCAAACGTCGACACCGATCCATAACCGTTCCCCGACAGGTCTGCATGTACCTCGCCAGACACCGCACCCGGTATTCTCTGGAGGAAATTGGCGGATATTTCGGCGGTAGAGACCACACCACAGTAATGCACGCCGTCAAAACAACCGAAGATAGGATGGCTAGCGAAGAAGATTTTGCAAAACAAATCGAAATACTGGACAAACAACTACTGGTCGGTATATAATGACCGCATAACCAAGACACCCCCCCGCCGAAACCCCCGGTCACTCACCCAACGATCGGGGGTTTCCTTTTGCGCTCACCTCAATAAAATGTCCTTTTTGGCCTAAAAATGTGTATTTATCGTTCTTTTTCACCGTCCTCAACTTGGATTCAGGTCCATCTGGGTCCATCCCCAACCTGTCAATTCGTATGTGGAAACCTCGCGTATGAACTGGATTCGAATGTTCCCAAAGTGCCATGACCAACGTTCATCTTCCGTTCACCACAAATAAAACATTCTGGATTACAGAACCCAAGCAACATCCTCAAAAAGTAATCCATACCAAACCGACAATTTCCCCCACATTACCAACTCCTTTCAAGACCCTGCAAAACACCGGTCCAACTCATTTTCTTCTCCCACATTCCTTCATTTTTCCACAAACCCACACCCCTTACTACTATGACTAATTCTTTATATATGTCACAGATATGTATCTCACGGTAAAACCGTGGCCGTCCATTCACTCAGTCGTTATACTAAACACTCGATTGATCTGACATCCCGAATCATCCCCTGTGGGAGGACACATGGCTAAATCCGAATCGGATAACGTTTCAGAACTCACCAATAAACTTCTCAAAGCAAGACAACAGCTCCGAGATGAGATCGGCAAGGTAATTGTTGGTCAGGATGAAGTTATCGAGCAAATGCTCCTCTGCCTGTTTTGCCAGGGCCACGCGGTTCTGATCGGTGTCCCGGGGCTTGCCAAGACACTTCTCGTCTCCACCATTGCTGAAACACTTTCCCTCGATTTCTCCCGTATTCAATTTACCCCGGACCTCATGCCTTCAGACATCACCGGGACAGAAGTTATCGAAGAAGACAAAACCTCCGGAAAACGAACACTCCGGTTTGTGCAGGGCCCTGTCTTTGCCAACGTTCTACTTGCCGATGAAATCAACCGTACTCCACCCAAAACACAGGCCGCTCTCCTCGAGGCCATGCAGGAACATCAAGTCACTGCAGCGGGCGAGAAACACAAGCTCCCTGAACCCTTCTTCGTTCTCGCGACGCAAAACCCCATCGAACAGGAAGGTACTTACCCTCTTCCCGAAGCCCAGCTCGACCGTTTCATGTTCTCAATCAACGTCAGATATCCTTCCGAGCAGGAGGAACTCGATATAGTGAAACGTACGACCGCACAACACAAATCTTCCGTTTCCACCGTTCTCCACGCCGAGGATGTCATGGAGATTCAGAGAATTGTCCGGGAAGTCCCCGTAGCTGACCACGTTGTGCGCTACGCCCTGCGTCTCGTTCGTGCCACCCGAATTCGCGATACACCAGGTGACCGCCCCGAAGTCGTGGAAAAATACGTCGCGTGGGGAGCCGGTCCTCGTGCCAGCCAATACCTAATCCTCGCATCCAAAGCCCGTGCTATTCTTGACGGTCGAACCCATGTCGAACCTGATGACATCCGCGCGGTCGCTCATCCTGTTCTTCGTCATCGCGTCCTGACCAATTTCTCCGCTGAAGCCGATGGAATCGACGCCGATGCCGTGATAGACCAGCTTCTCGATGCGATCCCCGTCGATACCACCGATGATGAGACACGAAAAGAACTCGATCAGGTCATGAATTAGCCGAATTACCTAAAACTTGGTGCCTCACCACCGTGTTGTCCCAAGTTATCCACATACGCGGCACATTCAATCGTTACGAAACTAACCCAATCGCAAATTCACATGCCCCCAATACTTGGCAAACCTTAAAAACGACCCACATGGTTTCGATTTAGCCGGTTCCCATAAATGCCTCTTTTTCGGCCAGTTGGACAATTCTTGACCACATCGAAGCGCAACGCAATTCAAACAAAATCAAACTCCCATCACTGTTGACCTTATGTACAACGTGACGATAATATTTGCATTGCGTCACTGGATCGTACATACTCACAACTTATCCACATAACGCCATAAATAAGCGTTTCCGTTGTCTCAAACGACACTCATGGTTAAATACGGTCCAAACAACAACATACAAGCCTAGGAAAGAACTCAATCCTCATGCAGTTTTTCATTGATACCATCAATTCCATTAACGCAGTCGTGCCGCTTCAAATCGTCGTATCTGTCTTGGTGGCTATCACAATCATGCATGTCTGCCTCGGCGCAGTGTCGTATCTCATCCTTCTCGAACGCAAGATCGCCTCATGGGCACAGGATCGTATCGGCCCAAATCGTGTCGGTTTGACGTTTGGACTTGTTCCACATGACACAGGCAAAGGCATGTTCGGGCTTGGCCAGCCCCTGGCCGACGGCATCAAGTTCCTCATGAAAGAGGATTACAATCCCGGAAAAGTGGATCGCTCACTCTTCGTGCTTGCACCCGCGCTCTCGGTCATTCCAGCGCTCCTCGGCTTCGCCATCATTCCTTGGGGTGGCGAGTTGTTTTCGCAATGGGGCACTCTCGCTATCACGGTTGCCGACTTCAATGTTGGTGTCGTCTACCTCCTCGCCATCGGTTCCCTCGGCGTCTATGGCGTCGCAATCGGCGCATGGGCGGCCAACAACAAATACACCTTCCTCGGAGGTCTCCGCGCTACCGCCCAGATGCTTTCTTACGAGATTCCGCTAGGCCTGTGCGTACTCTGCATTCTTCTAATGGCAGGCTCTTCCTCTGCAGGCGATATCATCGCGGAACAGGTCTCATACACAAGCACGTTTCTCCCCAATTGGAACATATTCCAACAACCCCTCGTTGCCGTCCTGTTCTTCACCTGCTCACTCGCTGAGACCAACAGGGCGCCGTTCGACCTTGCCGAATGTGAACAGGAACTCATAGGCGGGTTCCACACCGAATACTCCTCCATGAAGTTCGCCCTGTTCTTTCTTGCTGAATACTTCCACATGATTACCGCCTGTGCCTTCTTTACGCTTATGTTCCTCGGTGGATGGCACCTACCATACCTCGACTTGCTTATCTATGGTGGCAGTGCCCAACCCGTCGCCGCCAACTTCCTCGGTGTCCTGCTCAAAGTCGGTGTCTTCTTCGGAAAAGTCACCGCGCTCCTCGCACTCATGATGTGGATTCGCTGGACGCTTCCGCGACTACGCTTCGACCAACTCATGAGACTCGCTTGGCGAAGCCTTATCCCTCTCTCAATCCTCCTCCTTCTTATGACAGGCATTTGGGTCTACTATGGCTGGACGAGCCACTTCTGGGTCGGCAACATCATCGTTATACTCGTCGGACTCGGCATCGCCCCCTACATCCCACAAGGCCCCGATCCCAACCGTCGTGTACCCCTCAAAGGTTCACGCTTCAGCCCTGCCGTCGAC